>NZ_JBFAPP010000013.1:0-222105 GCF_040676775.1 Micromonospora sp. NPDC049523
GGGCCACCCACGAGCGGTAGATGATCATGTGCTCCCAGTTTGCTCCCAACGTAAGTTGACGGCCCTCGCCGGTCACGGCGGGCCCGAACCCCCACGACGGCGAACCCGAAACCCAGACAGCCGCCACAAGCGGCAACAGAGACCCCGCCGGTCCAATGTTGCACCGACGGTGACCCCGGCCGGACCCGCGCCTTCCTCGGTGCGACGGGTCCGGCCGGGCTCCGGCTGAGCCGGCGACACTCAGCTAAGCCCGGCGAGCTGATCGCGGGTGAGCGCCCCGTCGACGACCGCAACCCGATGCCGGCGACTGATCCGCTGCCCGGCCGGGATCGTCAGCGTCTGCCGGTAGGCCAGCGCGATGTTCACCCCGGGGTAGCCGTAGGCGCGGGTGAACCAGACGTCGCCCTCGCCCAGGCCGGAGAAGACCAGGGTGTACGGCGCACCCCCGGCGCCCTCCCCGACCAGGGCCAGCCACGGCTCGGAGGTCCCGTTGACCTGGTCCTCGCCCTCGCCCGACGCGGTGAGGACCCGTACCGTGCCGAGCGCCGCCCGCCAGAAGAACCCGCCGTAGCCGGCGCCGTCCGGCCGGCCGTTGGTGGCCGGGCTGCCCAGGGTGACGTCCCGGTCCGCCGGTGCGGTCAGGCTGTACGCGAAGTCGAGCAGCCAGGCGTCGTCGCGGCCGGCGATCGCACCGGCGGACACGGTCCGGTCCTCGGTGAGCAGGAGTTGCCCGTCGGTGCCGAGCCAGCGCAGGCGCTGCCCGAAGCCGTTGTCCGCCTGCCGTCCCCAACTCTCCGGCACGATCCGCCCGTGGTCGTCGAGCCAGGTGTAGCCCTGGTCGCGTACGTAGGTCTTGCCGCCCCACAGGTTGTAGCCGTCGACGTCCTGCACGCCGACGGAGACGCCGAGGTGGTGCGGGTGGTCCTCGGGCAGGATGTCGGTGACCACCACCCCGCCGAGCGTCCGTACGGGGTGCAGGTACGGCCGGGGCGACAGGCGCTGGTCGAGGTCTGGCGTCGGCACGTACTCGGCGACGGTCTCGCCGCGTACGCGCAGCCGGGTGGTGGTGGTTCCGTGGCTCATCTGTCCGCCTCTCGTGGTCGATCTGCTCAACTGCGGGTCGACCAGCCAGGTACGAATTGGAAAGCGCTTGCCCCCGATCGGCGCCACCCTACCGGGCGCGGCCGCTCGACTGCTGCCGGTAGGGTCGGCGCCACGACGCGCGACCGGTGGCGCGGGGATCGATCCGGCAACGCTATTCTTGACACGTTTCAGTCGGCGCGACTAGCCCGACTGCGAGAAGGAGGCGACGGTGGCGGGACCAGCCGTGAGCATCCGTGACGTGGCCACCCGCGCGGGTGTGTCGGTCGGCACGGTTTCCAACGTGCTCAATCGGCCCGACATCGTCGCGGCGTCCACCCGTACCCGCGTGCTCGCCGCGATCAGCGATCTCGGCTTCGTGCCGAACGACGCGGCCCGGCAACTGCGCCGCGGCCGGGGGCGCACGCTGGGCCTGGTCGTGCTCGACGTGGCGAACCCGTTCTTCACCGACGTCGCCAAGGGCGTCGAGGAGGCCACCGGCGCGGCCGGGATGGCGGTCATCTTCTGCAACAGCGACGGCGATCCGGTACGCGAGAGCGCCTACCTGGACCTGCTGGAGGAACAGCGGGTCCAGGGCGTACTGATCACCCCGGTCGACGACGCGAACGAGCGACTGGTGCGGCTGCGCGACCGGGGCGTACTGGTGGTGTTGTTGGACCGGCGCTCGACCCGGCCGGACGTCTGCTCGGTCTCGGTCGACGACCGGCTCGGCGGTGAGCTGGCCGGCCGGCACCTGGTCGAGACCGGACACCGGCAGATCGCCTTCGTCGGCGGGCCGTGGCGGTTGGAGCAGGTCCGTGACCGCTACGCCGGTGCGGTGCACGCGCTGCGCGAGGCCGGTTTGGACGAGGACCGGCTGCGCCGCTTCGACACGGCGAGCCCGACCGTGGCCGCCGGCCGGGACGCGGCCGCCCGCATCCTGGGTCAGCCTCGTTCGGCCCGCGCCACCGCGGTCTTCTGCGCCAACGACCTGCTCGCCCTCGGGGTGTTGCAGGAACTGACCCGCCAGCAGGTGCGGGTGCCCGAGGAGATCGCCCTGGTCGGGTACGACGACATCGAGTTCGCCGCCGCGGCGGCGGTGCCGCTGTCCTCGGTCCGCCAGCCCCGCCAGCGGCTCGGCCGTACCGCGGCGGCGCTGATGCTGGAGGAGTCGAACGAGCCGGACGTGCACCAGCACCAGCAGGTGATCTTCGAGCCCGAGCTGGTGGTCCGCGAATCCAGCCGGTACACCCGCCGGGAGAGCTGAGCCGAGCCGTCCGGCGGCCCTCGGCACCGAGGCCGAGGGCTTCGTTTCCTTGACATCTCCGCGCGCTCGCTCGTAGTTTGAGGGCGGGATTATTGAAACGGTTCACAACTAAGGGGGCCCGGTGCGGAGAGTCTGCTTCGTCCTACGGGTACGACCCGATCGGCTGACCGAGTACACCGCGCGGCACGCCGCCGTCTGGCCGGACATGCTGGCCGCGCTCCGGGACGCCGGTTGGTACGACTACTCGATCTTCCTGCACACCGACGGACTGCTGGTCGGCCACTTCCGTACCGACGACCTGGCCGAGTCGCTCGCCGCGATGGAACGTACCGAGGTCAACGCGCGGTGGCAGGCGGAGATGGCGCCGTTCTTCGAGGGACTCGACGGGCGCCGCCCGGACGAGGGCTTCACCGTCCTGACGGAGATCTTCAACCTCGACGCCCAACTCGACGCCCTCACCCCCGCCGCCGCGGCCCATCCCGCCGCACCCGCATCCGCATCCGCATCCGCCGCACCCGCATCCGCATCCGCACTCGATTCCACTCAGGAGCTATCGTGACCGCCACCGCAGCCTCGCCGGAGGTCCGGGCCGCCCTGCGCGGCCAGCGGATCGAGGTGCCCTCCTGGGCGTACGGCAACTCCGGCACCCGGTTCAAGGTGTTCTCCCAGCCCGGTGTGCCGCGTACGCCGCAGGAGAAGATCGCCGACGCGGCACAGGTGCACGCGTACACCGGGATCGCGCCGATCGTCTCGCTGCACATCCCGTGGGACCGGGTCGACGACTACGCCAAGCTCGCCTCGTACGCCGCCGACCTCGGGGTACGGATCGGCGCGATCAACGCGAACGTCTTCCAGGACGACGACTACCGGCTCGGCAGCGTCACCAACCCCGACCCGGCGATCCGGCGCAAGGCCCTGGGTCACCTGCTCGAGTGCGTCGACATCATGGACGCCACCGGCTCGCGGGACCTGAAGCTGTGGTTCTCCGACGGCACCAACTACCCCGGCCAGGACGACGTCCGGTCCCGGCAGGACCGGCTCGCCGAGGCCCTGGCGGCCACCTACGAACGGATCGGCGAGCACCAGCGGATCCTGCTGGAGTACAAGCTGTTCGAGCCGGCGTTCTACGTCACCGACGTACCGGACTGGGGCACCGCGTACGCGCACTGCCTCAAGCTCGGCGAACGGGCCCAGGTGGTGATCGACACCGGGCACCACGCCCCCGGCACCAACATCGAGTTCATCGTGGCGTTCCTGCTGCGCGAGGGGAAACTCGGCGCGTTCGACTTCAACTCCCGCTTCTACGCCGACGACGACCTGATGGTCGGTGCGGCCGACCCGTTCCAGCTGTTCCGGATCATGCACGAGATCGTCCGGGCCGATGCGCTGAAGGTCGAGTCGGGGGTGAACTTCATGCTCGACCAGTGCCACAACATCGAGCCGAAGATCCCCGGCCAGATCCGCTCGGTGCTCAACGTCCAGGAAGCCACCGCGAAGGCACTGCTGGTCGACGCCGACGCGCTGGCCGCCGCGCAGGCCGCCGGTGACGTACTCGGCGCGAACGCGGTGCTGATGGACGCGTACAACACCGACGTCCGGCCGCTGCTGCGCGAGATCCGGGCCGAGCAGGGCCTCGACCCCGACCCGATGGCCGCGTACGCCCGGTCCGGTTACGCCGAGAAGATCGCCGCCGACCGGGTCGGCGGGCAGCAGGCCGGTTGGGGCGCATGACCACCACCGGCAAGAACTCCGACAACGGCACACACGAGGGGAAACCGAGCACAGCGATGGGTACGCATCCGGAGGTGGCGGCGCTGCTGGGGCGCAGTCACCGGATCGGCGCCGACCGGCGCAACACCAACTTCGGCGGGGGCAACGTCTCGGTCAAGGCCACCGGCGAGGACCCGGTCACCGGTACGCCGGTCGAGCTGATGTGGGTCAAGGGTTCCGGCGGTGACATCGGCACCCTCACCGAGGCCGGGTTGGCGGTGCTGCGGCTGGACCGGCTCCGCGCCCTGGTCGACGTCTACCCGGGCGTCGAGCGCGAGGACGAGATGGTCGCCGCGTTCGACTACTGCCTGCACGGCAAGGGCGGCGCCGCGCCGTCGATCGACACCGCCATGCACGGCCTGGTCGACGCCGCCCACGTGGACCACCTGCACCCGGATGCCGGTATCGCGCTGGCCACCGCCGCCGACGGCGAGGAACTGACCCGGCGCTGCTTCGGCGACCGGGTGGTCTGGGTGCCGTGGCGCCGCCCGGGCTTCCAACTCGGTCTGGACATCGCCACGCTGGCCCGGGACAACCCGCAGGCGATCGGGGTGATCCTCGGCGGGCACGGCATCACCGCCTGGGGCGCCACCAGCGAGGAGTGCGAAGCCCGCTCGTTGGAGATCATCGCCACCGCCGAGCGTTTCCTGGCCGAGCACGGGCGGCCCGAGCCGTTCGGCCCGCTGCTGCCCGGCTACGCCGCGCTGCCGGCCGAGCAGCGCCGCGCCAGGGCCGCCGCCCTGGCCCCGGTCATCCGGGGTCTGGCCAGCACCGACGCCCGGCAGGTCGGGCACTTCACCGACGACGAGGCGGTGCTGGACTTCCTGGCCCGCACCGAACACCCCCGGCTCGCCGCACTCGGCACCTCCTGCCCGGACCACTTCCTGCGGACCAAGGTCCGGCCGCTGGTGCTGGACCTGCCGGCGGACGCACCGCTGGAGCAGGCGGTGACCCGGCTGCGCGAGCTGCACGAGGCGTACCGCAAGGACTACCGGGCCTACTACGACCGGTACGCCGAGTCGGACTCCCCCGCCATCCGCGGTGCCGACCCGGCGATCGTGCTGGTTCCCGGCGTGGGCATGTTCAGCTTCGGCAAGGACAAGCAGACCGCGCGGGTGGCGGCCGAGTACTACCTCAACGCGGTCAACGTGATGCGCGGCGCCGAGGCGGTTTCCACGTACGCACCGATCGACGAGTCGGAGAAGTTCCGGATCGAGTACTGGCTGCTCGAAGAGGCGAAGCTGCGCCGCCTGCCCGCACCGAAGCCGCTCGCCGGCCGGGTCGCGCTGGTCACCGGCGGCGGCTCCGGCATCGGGGCGGCGATCGCCCGCCGGCTCGGCGCCGAGGGCGCGGCCGTGGTGGTAGCCGACCGGGACGCAACCGCCGCCGCGACGGTCGCGGCCGAGATCGGCAACACCGACCGGGCCGTCCCGGTGACCGTGGACGTCACCGACGGCACGGCGATCGAGGCCGCGTTCGCGTCGGCCGCCCTCGCCTTCGGCGGGGTGGACCTGGTGGTCAACAACGCCGGGCTGTCGGTGTCGAAGTCGCTGCTGGACACCACCGAGGCGGACTGGGACCTGCAGCACGACGTGATGGCGAAGGGTTCGTTCCTGGTCTCCCGGGCCGCCGCGCGGCTGCTGATCGACCAGGGCACCGGCGGTGACCTCGTCTACATCGTCAGCAAGAACGCCGTCTTCGCCGGCCCGAACAACGTCGCGTACGGCGCCGCCAAGGCCGACCAGGCGCACCAGGTACGGCTGCTCGCCGCCGAACTCGGCGCGTACGGCATCCGGGTCAACGGGGTCAACCCCGACGGCGTGGTCCGGGGCTCCGGCATCTTCGCCGGTGGGTGGGGCGCCAAGCGGGCCGCGGTGTACGGCGTACCGGAGGAGGAGCTGGGCGCCTTCTACGCCCAGCGGACCCTGCTCAAGCAGGAGGTGCTGCCGGAGCACGTGGCGAACGCGGTCTTCGCGCTCACCGGCGGGGACCTGTCGCACACCACCGGGCTGCACGTGCCGGTCGACGCCGGCGTGGCCGCCGCCTTCCTGCGCTGAGCCACGACCATGGACGAACAGCGATGAGGAGTAACGCGTCGAGGTCGGCGGCGGTCGCCGCGGTCGACCTCGGCGCGTCCAGCGGGCGGGTGATGCTCGCCGAGGTCGACCGCGACCGGGTCACGCTGACCGAGGCGCACCGGTTCGACAACGGCCCGGTACGCCTGCCCGACGCCCTGCACTGGGACGCGTTGCGGCTGTACGCCGAGACGACGACCGGGTTGCGGACCGCCCTGGCCCGCCGCCCCGACCTGGCCAGTATCGGGATCGACTCCTGGGCGGTCGACTACGGCCTGCTCGACTCGGGCGGGGCGCTGCTCGGCAACCCGGTGCACTACCGCGACCGGCGTACCGACGGGGTGCCGGAGCGGGTGGTGGCGGCGCTCGGCGCGCAGCGGCTCTACCGGGTGACCGGGCTGCAACTGCTGCCGTTCAACACGCTGTTCCAGCTCACCGCGGCACTCGGTACGCCCGCCCTGGCGGCGGCGCAGCGGATGCTGCTGGTCCCGGACCTGCTGTCGTACTGGCTGACCGGGGTGGTGGGCAGTGAGGTCACCAACGCCTCCACCACCCAACTGCTGGACGTACGGACCCGCGAGTGGTCGACCGAGCTGATCGAGCAGGCCGGGCTGCCGGCGCGGATCTTCGGCCCGCTGCGCCGTCCTGGTGACCACGCCGGGGAACTGCTGCCCGAGGTCGGGGAGGCGATCGGGGCGACCTGGCCGGTGCCGGTCACCGCGGTCGGCTCGCACGACACCGCCTCGGCGGTGGTCGCGGTGCCAGCCGAAACCGACCGGTTCGCCTTCATCTCCTGCGGTACCTGGTCGCTCGTCGGCCTGGAACTGACCGAGCCGGTGCTGTCCGCGGCGAGCCGGCGGGCGAACTTCAGCAACGAGGCCGGGGTGGACGGCACGATCCGCTACCTGCGCAACGTCATGGGGCTCTGGCTGCTCCAGGAGTCACTGCGCGCCTGGCGGGCCGCCGGCCTGGACGTGGAGCTGACCGACCTGCTGACCGAGGCGGCCCGGCGGCCGGCGCTGGCCGCCGTGATCGACCCCGACGACCCCGAGTTCCTGCCGCCGGGTGACATGCCGACCCGGATCGCCAAGGCCTGCGTACGGCTGGGGCAGCCGGCGCCGGCCGATCCGGCGGCGATGGTCCGGTGCATCGTGGACAGTCTGGCGCTGGCCCACCGGGTCGCCGTCCGGCAGGCCCAGGAGTTGTCCGGTCGGGACGTCGACGTGGTGCACGTCGTCGGTGGCGGTGCCCGCAACGAGCTGCTCTGCCAGCTCACCGCCGACGCCTGCGGGCTGCCGGTGGTGGCCGGTCCGGTGGAGGCGACCGCGCTGGGCAACGCGCTGGTGCAGGCGCGGGCGCTCGGCGTACTCGATGGTGGGCTGGCCGAACTGCGGGCGGTGCCGCGCCGCGATACGACGCTGCGGACGTACCGCCCGGCGCCCGGCGCCGCCGCGGCTTGGCAGGCGGCGGCGGACCGGATCGGCCGACCGGGCTGAGACCTCCCGCGGGAGGGGTGCCCGCGGGTACGGGAAGGGGGTGCCGTGTCTCGTGCGGTGGCACGGCACCCCACCCCCGATCGACCTCGACGGCGGAACGAGCAGGGCGGTGCGGTAGCGGTCGAGACCTCTGCCGCGCGGCCGCCGAGCAGCAGGAACCCGCCGAAGCCGAGCACGTAGCCCGAGACGACCGACCCATAGCAGGCGGCTGATCGGCATACCGAGCGCGCCCTGAATTGAGGGGAGGGCGGCAGCCACCAGTGAGGTGTCCAACGCGTCGAGGAAGAACGCGGCGCACAGTACAGCGAGCAGACCAGCGGCGCGTCCGCGCAGCTTGTCGGCCTCTTGGTGGCCCTTGGTGGCGGCCGTCAGGTCGGTTTCAGTCATGCCAGGAATGTGGCGCGTGCCGCTATGGTCTTACCTATATCGCCGCTATAGCGCGGGACTCGGATGGTGTCGGACACCACCTGTCGGCGGCGCGCAGCGATGTCGGCTCCGCCGGATTCCTCGAACAGTCGGACACCGGCGAGTAGCAGCCGGTCACGGACGGGACTCTCGATCCAGGCAGACCCCTACCGCTACAGTAATATCTATAGCGGCAGGTGGTCCTGGTACGCCTGCCGCGCGGCCCCACTCCGCTCCGTGGCACCGCGCAGCCAGGTCCCCCGTCCACCCAGCCCCCACGCACAACCTCCGGCCACCCCCTGTCCCCGCATCGAGCACGTCAGGGACGAGGTCCGGAGCCATCCCGAAACGGTGTGATCCCATCCATGAGCACCCCCCAGGCGACACAACCCAGGCACCTCAGCCCGGTCCTGGCGGTGACGCCGTGAGATGCACCCGACGGATCTCGCCCCCCGGCCCCGCCGGCAGCACCCTCCACCGGTGGCCACACGAATCGGTTCGGATGACCACGGCCGCATATCGGCAGCGGTGGGTGGTGGAGACGATGGCTCCCGCTCCGGACGACCGCGTGTTGGAGATCGGGTGCGGTCGGGGAGTTGCCGTGTCGCTGGTTTCCGAACGGCTCAGCACCGGCAAGATCATTGCGATAGATCGCGCGGCGGCAATGGCGCGAATCGCATCGGAACGTAACGCGAGTCATATCAGCTCCGGCAGAGCCGAGATTCGACACGCCCGATTGGAATCTGCCAATCTTCCGTCCGGTCGTTTCGACAAGATATTCGCGGTCAATGTCAACCTGTTCTGGTTGGGTGCCGGCACCGCACAGATCGACCTGATACGGAAGCTGCTGGCGCCAGGGGGCATCCTCTACGTATTCGGCGAACGACCCACGTCCGCGAACGCCACCGCCAACCTCAGGTCGACCGAGGCCCTGCTCCGAGGGCACGGCTTCGAGGCGGCGGGATCGACCGCGGCCCGCGGGCACGGAAGTCTCCTCACCTGCGTCGCCGGCATGCCGATCTGACGTTCGGCGATGCGGTCCCGGCAACGGCCGACGATCCGGGCACGACCGTCCGTCGCGGCTCGCGTCCCCGGCACCACGACCCGTCACAGGCACGGGTGTGTCGAGCTCGCCCGGGCGAGCGCCCCGCCCGCTTCGCCAGGCGGCAGATTCGTCCGGGGGAAGACCTTGTTCCGGAACCGTCCCAAAGCATTGACTCTGGGCAATAGAGGAGTCAAAGTGATGCCAGAGAGCGCTCTCACTACCCAGTTCGACACTCGTCCGTAACCCGTCCGACACAAGCTCCGGTGCGATCGACGATGCCCCTTCGGCGCCGCCACCGGCACAGCGGAGTCGGGCGCCACCACACCCCACCTACGGACGTTGCACCGGTGGCGACTCCCACGCCGCTCTCCTGCCCATGCCCCGAAGGAGCCCCATGCACCCGGTCGCACCACCAACCCGTTCCAGACCACGCCGCCTGCGTCTCGTCACCGTGCTCACCGGACTCGTCGCCCTCGTCGGCACCTACCTCGCGGTCGGCGTCGGCCCGGCCGCAGCCGCCGAGGTGACGCTCTCCCAGGGTCGTCCCGCCACCGCGTCCTCGGTCGAGGGTGGCTACGCCGCCAGCGCCGCCGTCGACGGCAACGCCGGCACCCGCTGGTCCAGCGCCTTCAGCGACCCGCAGTGGATCCAGGTCGACCTCGGCTCGGCCCGCCCGATCAGCCGGGTGGCGCTGAACTGGGAAGCCGCGTTTGCCAGCGACTTCCGGATCCAGACCTCCAACGACGCGACCAACTGGACCACCATCCACACCACGGTCGCCGGCACCGGCGGCAGCAAGAGCATCGCCGTCTCCGGCAACGGTCGGTACGTCCGGCTGCACGCCACCAAGCGGGCCACCGCGTACGGGGTGTCGCTCTGGGAGTTCCAGGTGTTCGGTGACGACGGTGGCGCCCCGCCGCCGCCCCCGCCGAACGGGCCGATCGTCCGGGTGGCCGAGTTCCTGGCCGACTGCCCGTTCACCCGCCGGCTGCCCGACGACCCGATCATCTTCCCGGGTCTGGCCGGCGCGTCGCACATGCACAGCTTCTTCGGCAACCTGTCGACCGACGCCAACTCGGACTACACGAGCCTGGCCAACGCGTCCAGCAACTGCAACCCGTCGATCGACCTGTCGTCGTACTGGGTGCCGACGCTGTACAACAACAACGTGCCGGTGGAGCCGACCATCGTCACCTTCTACTACCTCGGTGAGGGCGTACGCGCCGACATCGTCGCGCAGACCCAACCGATGCCGCTCGGCCTGAAGATCGTCGCCGGCAACGCCAGGGCCACCAGCGGCGACGAGAGCATCGCCCGCTGGTCCTGCCTGCACGCCGGACAGGTGCCACCGGGCAAGGACTTCGTCAACTGTCCGGCCGGCACGATGATGGAGTCGTACCTCGACTTCCCGCAGTGCTGGAACGGCCGTGACCTGGACTCGCCCGACCACAAGAGCCACATGGCGTACCCGGTCAACCAGGCCTGCCCGTCCACCCACCCGGTGCACGTGCCGAAGCTGCGCCAGGTGCTGCGTTACCCGGTGAACGGCAACCCGGCCAACTTCCGGCTGGCGTCCGGGCCTGGCTACACGATGCACGGCGACTTCTTCAACGTCTGGCCGGCGGCGGAGATGGAGCGGCGGGTGCTCAACTGCATCCGCCCGGTCATCAAGTGCGGACATGACGGAACCTACTGAACGTGATCCACTAGGCAATGGATGACACCGACGGCGGGGCCCGGCAAGCCGGGTCCCGCCCCGGTCCGTCGCCGACCGCCGGCACCAGGGAGGACGAGATGACTTCGACCGTACGCGGCGCGTTGCTGCTGACCCTGCTCGCCGTACTCCTCGGCGGTTGTGCCGGCGGTGGCGACAAGCCGGCGGCCGGGCCCGGTGCCGGTGCGGCGGCGAGCCCGTCCGCGACGGCCGGCCCGGCTGGCGCACCCGGTGCGGCCGGGGCGGCGGGAAACTTCAACCCGACCGACATCGCCTGGACCCAGCTCATGATCGCGCTGGACGAGAAGACCCTGCTGCTGACCGACCTCACCCCGAAGCAGACCTCGGACACCGGCATCCGCGGCATGGCCGACCAGGTCGGTACCAACCACCGGGGTGAGCTGACCGGGCTGCGGGACCTGCTGCGGCAGGCCAGCGTCGCGGAGAGCAACGAGCACGAGGGCCACGACATGCCGGGCATGGTCACCGCCGACGACCTGCGCGCGTTGACCGCCGCCTCCGGTCCCGCGTTCGACCAGCTCTTCGTCAGCAACATGCGCGACCACCTGGAGCAGACCCTGCGGCTCGCCCAGGCGGTGGAGAAGTCCGGCAGCGAGCCGAACATCCGGGCGCTGGCCACCGAGATCGAACGCACCCGCACGGCCCAGCTCGACCAGCTCACCGCGCTCGAATCACCGGGGCGCTGAACCGACGTACGGGGCGGCGCAGACGTCAGGACCCGCGATACGGTCGACGCCATGCCGAGGGTCCTTCTGGTACCGGGGCGCAACAAAGCCCGACCGGAGCACTGATCACACCACTCCCCTGCACTCGGCGCTGCTGGTGGCGCCGCCGTACCTGGACCCGGACTGGATCCTCGGGCCGGACGACCGGCCGGGCGAGCACTTCCCCCGGTTCGTCCACCGGGAACGGCTGCCGTTGCGCACCATCGTGGTGGCCAGCCGCACCGACCCGTGGGCGACGTACGAGCAGTCGGCGACGTACGCCTCGGACTGGGGTGCCGAACTGGTCGACGCGGGCGACGCCGGGCACCTCGACACCGCCGCCGGCTACGGCCCCTGGCCCGCGGGTGAGCGCCTGCTGGCGGACCTGCTCGGACGGGACCCGCGGGTCAGGTAGTGGGGTTGATCGCGACCTTGAGCCAGCCGGGCTGCCGGCGGTCGAACTCGCGGTAGGCGTCGACGATGTCACTCATCGGCTCGTCCTCGGTGACCAGTCCGGACGGGTCGACCGTGCCGTTGCCGATCATCTCGACCAGTTGCGGCAGGTAGTGCCGGTGGTTGGCGTTACCGGCCTTGATGGTGAGGTTCTTGTTCATCGCGATGCCGGTCGGGAAAGAGGTCATCGTCGGCGGGTACACCCCGAGGATGCCGAGCGTGCCGGCCTTCGCCAGGGCGTCGACCGCCCAGCGCAGGGCCTGGCCGGGCGCGTTTCCCGGCACCCAGTTGTCGTCCTGCGGTGCCGCGTGCGGTGACACGTCGGCCATCTCCCGGGCGATCAGGTCGGCCTGCTGGTCGGCCCGTGCCCCGGCAGGACCCCCGCTCGGACGCTGCGCGTCGACGCCGACCGCGTCGATGGCCCGGTCCACGCCGATGCCCCCGGTCAGCTCGTCGATCACCGACACCGGGTCCTCGGCACTGAAGTCGATCACCTCGGCGTGCTGGCCTTTCGCGGTGGCGAGCCGGTCCGGCAGTTGGTCGACCGCGATCACCCGGCCGGCGCCCTGTAGCTGCGCGGACAAGATGGCAAGTTGGCCGACCGGTCCGCAGCCGAAGACCGCCACCGTGTCCCCGGCGGAGACGTCGGCGATCCGGGCCCCGAACCACGCGGTGGGGAAGATGTCCGACAGCAGGATCGCCTCGTCGTCGGAGACGTCGTCGGGGAGCGCGACCAGGCCATTGCTCGCGTACGGGATGCGGGCGTACTCGGCCTGGAGTCCGGCGAAACCACCGGCACTGTCCGGAGCGCCGTAGTACGCCGTACCGGCGCGACGGCCGCCGGGGTTCGCGTTGTCGCACTGGGCCTGATAACCGGCCCGGCAGTAGGAACAGAACCCGCAGGAGATGGTGGACGAAATCACCACCCGGTCACCGGGCGAGAAGTTGCGTACCGCGCTGCCGACCTGGACCACCTCGCCGACGCCCTCGTGGCCGAGGATGCTGCCCTCCCGCAGGCCGGGTACGGTGCCCCGGGCGAAGTGCAGGTCGGTACCGCAGATGGCACTTGCGGTTATCTTGACGATCGCGTCGGTCGGTTCCTCTATCCGCGGATCCGGAACCTCGTCCAACCGGATATCGCCGACACCGTGCCAGACCGCTGCCCTCATCGCCGAGCCCCTTCCCCAGGTCCCAAACCGTCCGTTGGGCCTACCCGACCCGGCGGTCGGAAAACCGTCCCGACCTCCCGCACCCGGAGCCGACGGGTGCGCCACCGTACGCCGAAGACACGGCGGTGCCCGATTGCCGGAGACACGGCGGTGCCCGATTGTCGGAGACACGGCGGTGCCCCGGTCCAGGTGGACCGGGGCACCATCGGGTCGGCACTCAGCCGAGCTGAGTTGGGGGGGCGCTCAGCCGAGCTGAGTCGGGGGCGCTCAGCCGAGCTGGCTCTTGGCCTCCGAGATCAGCCGCTTGGCGCCTTCCTGTGGCGGGATCCGGCCGAAGATGACCTCGTCGTAGACCCGCTGGAATTCGGCCTTGACCGCGCCACCGCCCTTGGGCTGGGCCGGCGGGGTCGGCAGCAGCTGGTCGGTCACCGAGCTCTCGAACTCGTAGACCAGCTTGTCGTTCTCGGCCAGGGTCGGCGCGAGCGCGTCGCGTACCTTGCCGTTCGCCGGCATGCCGCGGGAGACCGCGAGGACCTTGCCGGCCGCCTCGTCGTTGATCAGGAAGTCGATCAGCATGGCCGCCTGCTTCGGGTGCTCGCTGCGCTCGGCGACGCTGTACGCCATTGCCATCGAGGCGATCATCCCGCGCTTGTCGGTGTCGCTGGGCATCGGCGCGATCGCCAGCGGGGCGCCGTACGCGGCGATCATCGGGCTGAAGCTCGAGTCGTAGTTGACCTCCGCCGTGACGCCCTTCTTGATCAGCGAGGAGTTCTGCACCGAGCCGTCCATCTGGGTGGTCAGCTCGGCCGGGGCGAGCGCGCCGGCCTTGCGGTACTCACCGGTCATGGTCCAGAACTGGGTCAGGTCGCTCTCTTCGAAGCCGAGCTTGCCGTCGTCGGTGTAGATCTTCTTGCCGCGCTGCTGCAACCAGATGTCGAACCAGTCGATGGCGAAGCCGAAGTCACCGAAGCCGGCGACCTTGCCACCACCCGCCTGGTTCAGCTTCTGGCCGGCGGCGAGCAGGTCGTTCCAGGTCCAGGTGGCGGTGGGGGCGGCGACACCGGCCTTGCTCCAGAGCGCGGGGTCGTAGATGACACCCTGGGTGTTCTGCGCGATCGGGATGGCGTAGGTCGCGTCGCCCACCTTGCCGGCGGGGAGCAGCGTGGGGGTCAGGTCGCCGACCTTGAGGGTGCCGTCCTTGATGTACTTCTCGAGGTCGAGCAGGGCGTTACGGTCGGCGTACTCACGCAGGTAGGCGCGGTCCATCTGCACCACGTCCGGGGCGTCGCCGCCGGCGATCTGGGTGGAGAGCTTCTGGAAGTACGCGTCGAAGGCACCGAACGAGGTCTGCACCTTGATATCCGGGTACTTGGCCTCGAACAGGTCGATGGCCTCCTCGGTCACCTTCGCCCGGGCGTCGTTGCCCCACCAGGTGAACTGGAGGGTGACGGGGCCGTCGTCGGCCGCGTCGTCACCGCCGCCGCACGCGGCCAGCGGCAGGGCGAGCAGCGCCGACACGGCGACCGCGGCGGCCCGTGCGACGCGGTGGGCCCGACGGGTTCTGAACATAGGGGTTTCTCCTTCGCTGGGGGCGCGTGGAGCAGGGGGTAAGCGCTTGCCCGGCACGGGCGGCTTGGCCATATGAAACGGTTTAACTAGACCGGACGCTAGGTCCGCTCCACCCTCTTGTCAAGGGATGGTTACCAACCCGCGTCGCCTCTGTTACCTGGGCCAGCGCCCGGTCTCGGCGACGCGGGTTGAATCGTTACATATTCTGTGGGTAGCCTCGCCCGCATGTCCCAGCCCACACCACCGACGGTGGCACTGATCGGCGCGACCGGCTACGGCGTCCAGCACCGGGAGGCCATCGCCGCCCTGGAGCGGGCCGGCCGGGTCCGGCTGGTCGCCCTCTGCGACACCCGGCCACTTCCCGAAGAGGCCACCGGGGCGGTCGCCGTACACACCGATCACCGCGCGATGCTGGCCGCCGCCCGCCCGGACATCGTGGTGGTCAGCACCCCGCCGCACACGCACCTGCCGATCGCCCTGGACGTGGTCGCGGCCGGCGCCGACCTACTGCTGGAGAAACCGCCGGTGACCAGCCTCGCCGACCACGACCTGCTGACCCGGGCCCTGCGCGACGCGGGCCGGATCTGCCAGGTCGGCTTCCAGGCCCAGGGCTCGCACGCGCTGGCGGCACTGCGGGACGCGATCCGCGACGGGAGGCTCGGCAAGGTCACCGGCATCGCCGCCGCCGGCACCTGGATCCGCGACGACGCCTACTACGACCGCTCCCCCTGGGCCGGACGGCGCTCGGTGGACGGCCAACCGGTGGTCGACGGTGCCCTGGTCAACCCGTTCGCGCACACCCTGATGCTCGGTCTCGACCTGGTCCGCGCCGCCGCACCCGGCGCGGTGCCGACCCGGTTCACCCTGGAGCGCTACCGCACCCGGGAGATCGAGGTCGAGGACACCGCCTGCCTGCGGGTCGAGTTCTCCGCCGGTCCACCGCTGCTGATCGCGGTGACGCTCAGCGCGGCCGGCTTCCGCGAGGGCGACATGCTCGTACACGGCACCGACGGGTCGGCGGTGCTGGAGTATCCGACCGACCGGCTGCTGTTCGGCCCGGACTCCGCCACTGTCCCCGGTGCCGCCGCCGGGCTGGCGAGCGGTGAACGGACCGGCCTGCTGGCCAACCTGCTCGACCACCGGCGGGACCCGTCCGTCGCGCTACTCGCACCGCTCGACGCGACCCGCGACTTCACCGCGCTGGTCGAGGCGATCCTGACCGCACCGGCACCCGCCCCGGTGCCGGCCGAACACCGGCACCAGCAGCACGACACCGGCAGCCCGGCCTGGGTGATCGACGGCGTCGACGCGGCGGTCACGGCCGCCGCGACCACCATGACCACGTACGCCGACCTCGGCCTGCCGTGGACCACCACGCCGTACGCGGGCACCCTGCCGGTGGCCAAACCGAATTAACCGGAAACATCCCCGCAACTGGTCTAATGTCGATCCGAAATCCGCAAAAACGACTTGACGACTGGACCATGCGCCGGCTGGCGGGGGTGAACCGGGATGACCGCGCTGGCGAGCCGCGACGAACGTGAAACCCGCTCCCGATCGGGCTTCCGGGGCGACATCCAGGGCATGCGCGCCCTGGCGGTCGTACTGGTGCTGCTGTTCCACGTCGGACTCGGCGTACCCGGCGGCTTCGTCGGGGTGGACGTCTTCTTTGTCATCTCCGGTTTCCTGATCACCCGGTTGCTCCTCGCCGAACTGGAGCGGACCGGCCGGATCTCCCTGGTCCGCTTCTACGCCCGTCGCGCCAAACGGCTGCTGCCGGCGGCGTTCCTCGTGTTGGTCGGATCACTGCTGCTCACCTACCTTTTCCTGCCCCGCACCCGGTGGGCACAGACCGGCTGGGACGTGGTCGCCAGCGGCGCGTACGTGATGAACTGGCGGTTGGCCACCCAGGCGGTCGACTACCTGGCCGCCGCCGAGGCCCCGAGCATCCTGCAGCACTACTGGTCGCTCGCCGTGGAGGAGCAGTTCTACCTGCTCTGGCCCCTGCTGCTGATCGTGGTCGGGGCTCACGCGGCGAAGCGCTGGCCGGGGCACCCGCGCCACCGGCTGCTGCTCTGCCTGGGCCTGGTCGCCGTCGCCTCGTTCGCCTGGTCGGTGCACCTCACCCGGAGCAACCCGGAGTCGGCCTTCTTCGTCACCACCACCAGGATCTGGGAACTTGCCATCGGCGGCGTGCTGGCCATCCTGGGACGACACCTCCTCCGGCTGCCCCGCCGCGTGGCAGCCGCGCTCGGCTGGGGCGGGCTCGGCGCGATCGTGCTGGCCGCCCTGCTGCTCAGCGAGACCAGCCCGTTTCCCGGCTACCTGGCGCTACTGCCGACCCTGGGTGCGGCGGCGGTGATAGCGGCCGAGGTGGCCGGGCGGGCAGGACCGGCCCGGCTGCTCGACCGGCGGCCGATCCGCGCGGTCGGCGCGATCTCCTATTCGCTCTACCTGTGGCACTGGCCCCTGGTGGTCAGCGCCGAAGCCCGCTTCGGTGAACTGAACCCGCTCGGCGGGCTGGTCGTGGTGGCGCTCTCGACCGCGCTGGCGGTGCTGACCTACCGGTACGTGGAGAATCCGCTCCGTACCAGGCGGGTCTTGCGCCGCAGGCCGCTGCTGGCCCTGCAACTCGGCCTCGCCTGCACCGCCACCGCGGTGGTCATGGGCCTGCTGTTCCAGTTCACCGTCTGGCCACCCGCGCGGGTCACCCCCTCGGCCGCCCTGCCGCCCCGCCCGAACGCCACCGCCAGCGGCAATCTGCCCACCGGCCCGCTCGGCGCCGCCGTACTCGGCGCGCAGCCACGGCACGACCCGGCGGGTGAGCCGGTGGACCGTGTCGACTCGATCTTCCCGGCGCCGCTCGCCGCTCGCAAGGACCTGCCCGACGTGTACGACAACAAGTGCCTGGTGGACCAGCAGGACAACAAGGTGCTCAGCTGCGTGTACGGCAACCGGGAGTCCGACTTCACGGTCGCGCTCGCGGGCGACTCGCACGCCGCCCAGTGGCTGCCCACGTTGCAGCCGATCGTCGAGGCGAACGGGTGGCGGCTGGTGACGTACATCAAGGCGGCCTGTCCGCTGATCGCCGTCACCGTGGTCCGGGCCGGTCGGCCCAACTCCAGTTGTACGGAGTGGAACCGGTCGGTGCGGTCCCGGCTGACCGGTGCGGAGCGGCCGAAGCTCCTGCTCACCACCAGTTCGCTCTACAGCCCCGTACGCGACGGCCGCGCGGTCAGCGGCGAGGCCGGTCGGGGTCTACTGGCCGACGGCTTCCGGGAGACCTGGTCCGGGCTGGCGGGGGCCGGGATCGCCACCGTCGTGCTGCGCGGCACTCCGCAGCCGGGACTGGACGTCCCCGAGTGCGTGTCGGAACACGGGGACCGGTTGACCGAGTGCGCCGTCGACCGGGAGACCGCCGTGGGCGGGGTGGGTCCGATCCAGCAGGAGGCGGTCACCGGGCTGAGCGGCGTACACCTGCTCGACCTCAACGATGCGATCTGCCCGGCCGACCGGTGCGCGGCGGTGATCGGCGGGATGCTGGTCTACCGGGACACCAACCACCTGACCGCGAGCTACGCCCGCAGCCTCTCCCCTCGGCTGCGCGCCGAACTCGACCGCGTGCTGGCCTGATCGGGTGCTGGCCTAAGCGCGGTGCACCCGCCACACTCGACGCCCGACGCCGTGACCGGCGCGGATGAGCGGGGAATTTCACCCACTGTCCTCTAATATCAGCTCGAAAGTGGGCATAGACGACTTAGCTTGTCCGTCCGGCGCCGGCGCGTAGGGGGTAGGCGAGATGACTCAGCTGGCGAGCCGGACCGGGAGCGAGGCCACCGGTCGGACCGACCGGCGGGGTGACATCGAAGGGCTGCGCGGGTTGGCAGTCGTACTGGTGCTGCTCTGTCATGCCGGGCCGTGGGCCGTACCCGGTGGATTTGTCGGGGTGGACGTCTTCTTCGTGATCTCCGGTTTCCTGGTCACCGGCCTACTCGCCGACGAACTGGGCCGGACCGGGAAGATCGCCCTGGTCGAGCACTACGGCCGACGGGTACGGCGACTGCTGCCCGCCGCGCTGGTCGTGCTGGTCGCCACCCTGCCGCTGGCGTACCTGCTGCTGCCGCGCTTCCGCTGGGCCGAAACCGGCTGGGACGTGGTCGTCGGCGGGCTGTGGGTGACGAACTGGCGGGCCGCCGGTGTCGGCGGTGACCAGCTCGCCGCCGACGCCTGGGCCAGCCCCACCCAACAGTTCTGGGCACTCGCCGTCGGCGCCCAGTTCCAGCTCGTCTGGCCGCTGCTGCTGCTCGGCATCGGGCTGTTGGCCGCCCGCCGGGACGGCCCGCTGCGCCGGTGGCTGCTGATCGGCACCGGCCTGGTCGCACTCCCCTCGTTCGCCTGGTCGGTCGTGTACAGCCACGGCGAACCGGCGGCGGCCTTCTTTGTCACCACCACCCGGGCCTGGGAACTGGCGCTCGGCGCCGGCCTGGCCCTGCTGATCAGGACGCCGGCTCTTCCGCTGGCCAGGACGACGGCCCTGGCCACCGAACCGGTGCTCCGGCCGGGCAACCCGCCGACCCGGCCACTGCTCCGGGTCACCGGGCCGGTCGCCGGAGCGCTCGGCTGGGCCGGGCTGGTCGCCGTCGGACTGGCCGCGCTGCTGCTGGGGGAGGCGACGCCGTACCCCGGTGTCGCGGCGCTGCTGCCCACGCTCGGTACGGCGGCGGTCATCGCCGCTCGTGGCGCCGGGCCGGGGCGGCTGCTGTCGCTGCGACCGGTACGCGCGGTCGGCGCGATCGCCCTCCCGCTCTACCTCTGGCACTGGCCGCTGCTGGTGGTCGCGCACGCCCAGTTCGGGGACCTGCACCCGGTCGGTGCCCTGGCGGTCCTGCTCGCCGCCGCCGCGCTGGCGGCGCTCACCCACCGCTACGTGGAACGCCCCCTGCGTACGCCCAGGTTCTCCTCCCCCTGGCAGGCCGGGCAGGCGCTGCGACTCGGCCTGCTCGGCACCACCGCGGCGGTGGCCGCGGGTCTGCTCTTCCAGCTCACCGTCTGGCCACCACCGCCACCGAACCCGGCCACCGGGGTGGCCGCGCCACCGGCAAGCGCCAGCCCGACGCCCGCACCCACACCGTCCAAGCCCGAGGGCGCGGCGGTGCTCGGGGACAAGCCACGCGGCAGCAAGGCCGGCGAGCCGGTGGACCGGGTCGAGAAGATCGTGCCGGAGCCGGCGAAGGCCGGTGACGACCGACCCGAGGGGTACGACGACAAGTGCCTCACCCCGGCGCAGGAGAGCAAGCCGCGCTCCTGCGTGTACGGCGACAAGGAGTCCGCGTTCACCGTCGTGCTCGCCGGTGACTCGCACGCCGCCCAGTGGTTGCCCGCGTTGGAGCCGATCGCGCGGTCGAACAAGTGGAAGCTGGTCACGTACACGAAGGAGGACTGCCCGCTGCTCTTCGCCCCGGTGGCGCGGGCGAAGCGGGCGTACCCGAGTTGCACCGAGTGGAACCGGTCGGTACGGACCAAGCTGACCGGCGACGACCAGCCGCAACTGCTGATCACCAGTAGCGCCACGCACAGCCTCTTCGCCGACGGCTACACCCTGACCGGCGAGTACGGCCGGACCGAGCTGACCGGGAGCTTCCGGGAGACCTGGTCCGAACTGGCCGACGCGGACCTGCCGACGGTCGTGCTGCGCGGCACCCCGCAGCCGGGACGGGACGTGCCCGGATGCGTGACCGGGCACCGGCAGCGGCTGACCGAGTGCACCGCCAAGCGGGAAATCGCGCTGGCCGGGATCGGCCCGGTGCAGGAGAAGGCGGCGGCCGGGCTGGACGGCGTACACCTGGTCGACCTCAACGACGCGATCTGCCCGGCGGCCCGGTGCGCCGCGGTGATCGGCGGGATGCTGGTCTACCGGGACAACGAGCACCTGACCGCCAGCTACGCGGCCAGCCTCTCCCCGCGGCTGCGCGGCGAACTCGACCTCGCCCTGGCCTGACCCCACCCCGACCTGCGCGGATCCGCCCCGGCCCTTCACCGCAGGATCACATTCGGACCACCGAAAGTGATCTTCCCTTGCCAAGATCGGGTGCCGGCTGGTATCCACGTATCTATACCTATGCACCTCCGTCAACCCCTCGAGCCGACCGAACCGGTCGGCTCTTTCGCAGCCCCGTCCAAGGAGGATCCCTTGCGTCTACCGGAGCGAACAGTGTTCGGCAACAGATGGCGGGTCATGCCCGCGTTCGCCACGGCCGTCGTGATCGCGGCCACGCTGCCCGGTGCCACCGCCGCCAACGCCGCACCCGTGAAGGCCGCACCGGCGGCTCCGGCCGCCGCAACGGACTCGTCCGTCGACGAGCACAACCACCAGGCCCGGGACAAGGACAACCGCCGGGGTACGGCGAGCCCGAGCAGCACCCAGCGCTCCCGCGCCGACAAGGTCGACTCCTCCGTACGGTGGAACGCGTTCGGCACCCCGCACGCGCTCGGTCCGGTCGACGCCGGCCTGGCCACCGGGCTCGCCGCCGACCCGGAAACCGCCGCCCGGCAGTACCTGCTGGCGCAGCGGGACCTGTTCGGCCTGGACGAAGCCGCCGTGGCGAGCATGGAGAAGCTGCTCGTCCGGCAGATCGGCACCGGTGCCGTGGTCACCCTGCGGCAGCGCTTCGGTGACCTGCCGGCCGGATTCGACGGTCTGGTCAGCATCGCCGTCGACCGGGGCACCGTCGTGCACGTCAGCTCCTCGCTCACCCGCGACACCAGCGCCCCGGCGCCGCTGACCATCACGGCCGACGAGGCGTACGCCGCCGCGCTGGCCGACGCCGGCCTGCGCGCCGACCAGGTGGCCAGCCACGACCTGCGCAAGGTCGCCGTGCCGACCCCGGTCGACGGCAACCGGGCCGCCTGGGAGGTGACGCTGATCGGCAAGGAGAGCAGCGAGCCGACCGCCTTCACCACCTTCGTGGACGGTACGGACCACAGCGTGCTGGTCCGGGAGGACCTGGTCGACTACGACTCGGACAACCCGCAGTGGGCGGTCTTCCCGGCCAACCCGCCGAGCAAGACGAACCCGCGGCACGACGACCGGGTCACCTGGTGCTTCACCTGGACCCGGGGCTGCGAGAAGACGGTGCAGGACGCGGCCAGCGGCCAGGCCTGGGACGTCGACCTCGCCACCGGTGAGCCGACGCTGACCACCCGGGGCAACTCGGCGAACAACGTCGTCTCCTGGGGCGCGGGCACGCCGGTCCTACCGGCCACGCCGAGCCCGACCCGCGACTACGACTACCCGTTCACCGACCAGTGGCGGCAGTCGAAGTGCAACCCGGAGGTGTTCACCTCGTTGCAGCGCAACGACATCGACGCCGCCACCGCGAACCTGTTCGCGATGCACAACCGGATGCACGACTGGGCGTACAAGCTCGGCTTCGACGAGGGTGCCTGGAACCTGCAGGCGGTCAACCTCACCGCCGAGGGCCTCGGCAACGACGCCGAGCAGGGTCGCGCCCAGCAGGGCGCGCTGACCGGCAACCGGAACAACGCCAACCAGTCGACTCCGCGCGACGGGCTGCCGCCGAGCACCAACATGTACCTGTGGCAGCCGATCGCCGGTACGTCGTACCCGCCCTGTGTGGACGGTGACTACGACATGACGGTGATCGGGCACGAGTACGCTCACGCGATCACCAACCGCATGATCGGTGGACCGGACTCCGGCATCGGCGGCCACCAGGGCGGCGCGATGGGCGAGTCCTGGGGTGACCTGCTCGGCACCGAGTACCTGGTCCAGAACGGCTGGAAGCCGGCCGGGAAGACCCCGTACATCGTCGGTGGTTACGTCACCGGCAACCTGGAAAGCGGCATCCGCAACTACGACCTCAGCCGCAGCCCGCTGAACTACTCCGACGTCGGCTACGCGCTGTCCGGTCCGGCGGTGCACGCCGACGGGGAGATCTGGGGCGCCACCAACCACCGGATCCGCTCGGCCCTGGTCGACCGGTACGGCGACGGCAACGCCCTGACCCAGTCGGCCTGCGCCGAGGGCAAGCTGGCGGTCGACAAGTGCCCGGGCAACCGGCGCTGGACGCAACTCGTCTTCGACTCGTTCCTGCTCCAGGCGGTCAGCCAGGTCAGCATGCTCGACATGCGGGACAACATGCTCGCCGCCGACGTGCTCCGCTTCGGTGGCCGCAACCAGGACATCATCTGGAACGCGTTCGCCGAGTCGGGCATGGGCCGGGACGCGGCCACGGTCAACGCCGCGGACACCGACCCGACGCCGAGCTTCGCCTCGCCGCACGCCCGCAACGCCACGGTCACGCTCCGCCCGAAGGGCGACAGCGCGTCCGCACCGGTCCGGCTCTACGTCGGCGAGTACGAGGCCCGCGCGGTCCCGATCGCGGACACCGACCCGGCCACCGCCCTGCCGGACACCTTCGAGATCGTGCCGGGCAAGGAGTTCTCCTTCCTGGCCGTCGCCCCCGGCTTCGGGCACTCCCGGTTCACCGAGAAGTTCAAGTCCGGTGAGCGGGAGAAGCTGGACCTGGATCTGGAGCGCAACCTCGCCTCGCTGACCGCCGGCGCGGTGGTCAGCGGTGACGGGGTCAACCTGGACCGGATCGCCGACGACACCGAGACGACCAACTGGGCGTCGCTGGACGGGGTCGCCGGCAAGCGGGTCACGGTCGACCTGCCCGGTGACCGGGCGCAGACCGTACGGCGGGTGAACGTGAGCGCGTTCCTGCGGCCGGCGATCGCCGGTGACGTGGACACGGGCAACCAGAACGCGCTGTCGGCGCTGCGGTCGTTCACCGTGCTCGCCTGCGACGAGCGTCGGGCGGACTGCACCGACGACGCCAGCTTCCGGAAGGTCTACACCAGCCGGTCGGACGCGTTCCCCGGTGGGGCGTTCCGGCCGTACACCCGGGAGTTGAACCTGCGGTCGTTCGAGATTCCGAAGACGACCGCGACCCACCTGCGGCTGGAGGTGACCGCCAGCCAGTGCACCGGCGGTCCGCTCTACGCCGGTGAGCAGGACAACGATCCGGCCACCGCGACCGACTGCACCGCCAACAGCCCGTTCCGGACCCAGGTCCGGATCGCGGAGTTCCAGGCGTTCGAGCGGTAGTGGTCGAGTGACGGGTCCGCCTCCGGCCGCTCCCCCGGCCGAAGGCGGACCCGTACCCGGTATGCCGCGGTCGGGGGCACGACCGGAGGAGGTCGGTGCGGCAACCGGGGGTCAGTGGTACGTCAACGACGGCGCCAGACCGGAACGGTGGGCTCGTCGGTTTGCCAGACCGGTCGGCCGTACCCCTCGCCCGGGCCCGTACCGAGGTCGATGGCGCCGTCGGCGCCCGAGTCGGCGCGGCGGCGCCGGAACAGCCCTCCGCCGGATCGGCCGGCTCGTGGGACAGTCCGGCCGAAGCCGCGGCCGGCACCACCGGTGACCGCGCCGAGCAGCCGGTGCCGGACCCGCATCAGCAGTCCGACGCCGAGGAAGAGCAGCAGCGCCCCGGTCAGGAAGCCGACCTGGACCAGTCCCAGCCGGCCGGAGTTCGCCGCCGGGTCGGGGCGGCCGCCGCCGGTTCCGGAGGCCACCACGGGCTCCTCCGTCGGCACCGGGATCAGTTCGTCGGGTTGCTCTTCCTCCGCCGACTCCTCCGGTGCCGCCTCGGTTGCCTCCGGTGACGGCGACCCGGTGGGGCGGGTGGCCGACGGGGTGGCCCTGGCCCGGCTGCCGGCCACCGTACGGGTGGCGGATCCGCTGGCCAGTAGCCGGGACCGGGCGTCGAACGCCTCCGCGGTCACGGTCACCCGACCGCCGGCCGCTTCCGCGCCGAAGGCGATCCGGTAGCGCGCGGTGACCGTCCGGTCCCGACAGAGTTCGCCGGGGTCGAGTTCGGTGTCGGTCAGCCGGGCCGTGTCACCGTCGGCCCGCACCTGTACGGGGAAAGAGCCGGTCTCCTCGACCCGGTCGACCCGTACCTGGTCCAGCCGGAGCCCGGCCACCCGCAGCACCAGTGACCAGCGGACCTTGCGGCACTCGCCGCGCTCGCTGGTGCCCACCACTGCGGAGATGGTCGCCGGGTCACCACCGGCGGTGAACTGACCGGGCAGGTCGAGCCGGGTGTCGAACCCCGGCGCCGCGCTGACCGGTGTGCCGGTGGCGAGCAGGCCCACCCCGGTCACTCCCGCCAGTACGACACCCAGCCGGCCGATGATCTGCCGCACCGCCACCACCGCCTCCATTCACGTACACCTATTGGTTTCGGTGATCCGATTACTCCCCGCAACGCTAGAACGGGATCAGGCAGCCGGAAAGGGGCGTAAGTCAGCACCCAGCGCCAATGAAACCCCCTACTTTCACCGACAGTGTTGAACCGGTGACCCAACCCCCGCGACACGCCCGGAGCACCGGCCCGGCACAATCCGGGTGGTGTCCGAAACCTCGGCGGCGTTCGTCCGCCTGCACGCCCGGCTGGCCCCGGTCGCCTTCGTCCCGGAGGTCCTGCTGCACCAGGCCGACGAACCGATCGGCCTGTGGCAGCTCACCGAGGGCGAGTTCCGCAGCGAACAGCCGCCACCGTTCTGGGCCTTCGCCTGGGCCGGCGGCCAGGCCCTGGCCCGCTACCTGCTCGACCACCCGGACGAGGTGGCCGGTCGCCGGGTGCTCGACTTCGCCTCCGGCTCCGGCCTGGTCGCCATCGCCGCCGCCCGTGCCGGCGCCCGGCACGTACGCGCGGTCGAGATCGACGAGCGGGCCGGCGCCGCCATCGAGCTGAACGCCAAGGCCAACGACGTCCCGGTCGACATCACCGTCGCCGACATCCTCGACGACGACGGGGCCGGCGACGCCGACCTCGTGCTCGCCGGGGACGTCTTCTACAGCCAGGCGATGGCCAACCGGGTGCTGCGCTTCCTGCTCCGCGCCGCCCGAGGCGGGGCGCGAGTGCTGGTCGGCGACCCGGACCGGGCGTTCCTGCCCCGCAACCGGTTCGGCAAACTCGCCGCGTACGACGTGCCGGTCCCGCCCGCGCTGGAGAGCGTACGGGTGAAGCCCACCACGGTCTGGGAGCTTGACCCCGGTCGACCGGGTGCCGCTGGGTAGCGTATCGCCGTGTTGTTCCGCAGCTGGGCGGCGGGGACGGTGGACCGGCCGTGGCCGGACGTCGCCACCGTCGCCGACCACGTCGACGTCGACCATCTGGTGGTGACCCGGCACGCCCTGGTCCGCCAGGTGCTCGCCGACCCGCAGACGTACCGGCCGGACAACGCGCTGGACGCGATGAGTCCGGTGCCGATCGCCGCCCTGCGGATCCTCGCCGGGTACGGCTTCCGCCTGCCGCCGACGCTGGCGAACAACAGTGGACACAGCCACCCGGCGATCCGGACCATCGTCGCCGACGCGCTGCACCCGAAGCGGGTCGCCGAGCAGCAGGAATGGCTGACCGGCGTGGTGCGTACGCGGGTGGACCGGCTCTGCGCCGAGCTGGCCGCCGGCCGCCCCGTCGACCTGTACGCCGACCTCGCCGCCGACCTGCCGCTGCTGGTGCTCGCCCGGCTGGTCGACCTGCCCGACGCCCGGATCGACGTGGTCAAGGAGTTCACCCGGTCCGCGCTCGAACTGTTCTGGGCCCCGGTCGACCCCGTACGCCAGCAGCACCTGGCCGCGATCGTCGGCCGCTTCCACACCGTGCTGCGGGAGTTCGCCACCACCGGTTCCGGGCTCGCCGCCCGGTTGCGCGAAGCCGGCCACCCCACGGACGTGGTGGTGGGGGCCCTGTTCTTCCTGCTGGTCGCCGGGCAGGAGACGACGTCGCAGTTCCTGACCCTGCTGCTGCACCGGCTCACCGGGGAACCGGAGGTGCTGCGCGCACTGACCGACGGCACGGTCGAGGTGGCCGACGTGGTGGAGGAGGGGCTGCGGCTGGAGCCGCCGATCGTCACCTGGCGTCGGGTCGCCGCCCGGGACACCACACTCGGCGGGGTCGACGTACCGGCGGGGCGCAGCGTCGTACTCTGGCTCGCCCGTGCCGGACGCGACCCGGCGGTGGTCGCGGAGCCGGAGGAGTTCCGGCCCGGCCAGCCCGGCTCGCGCCGACACCTCGCCTTCGGTGCTGGCGCACACCGCTGCGTCGGCGCCCAGCTCACCCGGATGGAGGCCGCGGTCGTGGTGGCCGCAACCGCGCCGCTGCTGCGCGACGTCACCGTGCTGCGCGCACCCTGGTGCCCGGACAACCTCTCCTTCCGCATGCCGGACGCCCTGGTCGTCGCCCGCCCGCGCTAGCCAGTACGGCCGGGCGACGACCGGGCCTGACGAAGGTCAGGACCGTTCGGTGCCGTTCGGGTGCGGCGCCCGACCCTGCCGGATTCCTACCGTCGACCCATCACGACGGGGGAACCCAGGGAGGCTTCATGATCACCTTGACCGGGCTGACGAAACGCTTCGGCGCCTCGACAGCCGTCGACCACCTGAGCCTGGACATCGCGCCGGGACGGGTCACCGGTTTCCTCGGCCCGAACGGCGCCGGCAAGTCCACCACCATGCGGATGATCCTCGGCCTGGACCGGCCCACCGCCGGCACCGCGCTGGTCGGCGGTCGGCCGTACGCGAGCCTGCGGCACCCGCTGCGGCACGTCGGCGCGCTGCTCGACGCGAAGGCCGTCCATCCGGGCCGGACCGCACGCGCACACCTGCGCGCGATGGCGCACAGCAACGGCATCCCGGTCCGACGGGTCGACGAGGTACTGGCCACGGTCGGCCTGACCGGCGTCGCCGGCAAGCGGGCCGGCACCTTCTCCCTCGGCATGGGCCAGCGGCTCGGCATCGCCGGCGCCCTGCTCGGTGATCCGGGGGTGCTGATGTTCGACGAACCCGTCAACGGGCTCGACCCGGACGGGGTGCGCTGGATCCGCCAGCTCATGCGCTCCCTCGCCGCCGAGGGACGTACCGTCTTCGTCTCCAGTCACCTGATGAGCGAGATGCAGCTCACCGCGGACCAGCTCGTGGTGATCGGCAGGGGCCGGCTGATCGTCGACGCCCCGATCGCCGAGGTGATCGCGGGCAGCTCACGCACCGTGGTCCGGGTGCGCAGCCCACAACCGGCGGGACTCGCCGCGCTGCGCGACCGGCTGGCCGCGCGGTCGGTCACCGTCGAGCCGGGCGACGCCGACGAGCTGCTGGTCTCCGGGGCCGACGTCGCCCTGGTCGGCGACCTGGCCCACGATCTCGGCGTACGACTGCACGAGCTGAGCACCCGCGAGGCGTCCCTGGAACAGGCGTACCTGGAACTGACCGCGGACAGCCTCGAATACTCCGGCCCCGCCACCAGCCCTGCCACCGGGCCCGCCACCAGCCCTGCCACCGGGCCCGCCACCGGCCGTGCCACCAGCCCTGCCACCGTGACCGCTACCAGCCCTGCCATCGGGCCGGACCCGCAGGAGCGCGCATGAGCACCGTACCGACCCGTGGACTCGACCCGGCCGCATCCTCGTCACCGGCCCGGGGGTCGGCGCCGACCGCTGGGGTGCCGACCGGCGGCGGGCTCGCCGCTGGAGTGCCGACCGGCGGCGGGCTCGCCGCTGGGCCGCCGACCGGCGGCGGGCTCGCCGCTGGAGTGCCAACCGGCGGCGGACTGGCTGGCGCGGTGGCCAGCGAGTGGACCAAACTCTGGTCGGTCCGCTCGGTCTGGTGGGCGCTGCTCGCCGGTTTCCTGCTGATGGCCGCGACCGCCGCCCAACTGGCGATCTACGTCCAGAACAGCAACACCAGCGTCGACCCGACCGACGACCGGGGCGTGGTCGCGCTCGGCCGGATCGCGATCGACTCGGTCGAACCGACCCAGTTCGCCGTGCTCGCGATGGCGATGCTGGTGATCACCGCCGAGTACAGTTCCGGCACCATCCGGGCCACCCTGCAATGGACCCCGTCGCGGGGTCACGTCATCCTCGCCAAGACCATCGTCGTCGCCGGGGTCACCTTCGTACTGGGGGTGCTGCTCGGGGCGCTCGGTACGCTGGTCGCCGCCCCGATCCTCGGTGACTGGGGCCGGTACGAGCCCACCGAGACCCTCGGGGACGTGCTCGGAGTCGGGGCGTACCTGGCACTGATCTCGGTGTTCACCCTCGGGGTGGGGGCGGCGCTGCGGGGCGCGGTCGCCACCCTCACCTCGGTTTTCCTGGTCCTCACCGTGGTGCCGGCAACACTCGGGCTCACCAACGTGACGTTCGTCCAGCGGATCGCCGACGCCATGCCAGGCACCGCCGGCCTGCATTTCCTACGCGGCGACACCGACCCGTACCCCCCGCCGGTCGGCCTGCTCCTGCTCACCACCTGGGCAGCACTCGCTCTCCTGTCCGGCCACACGGTCCTCCACCGCCGCGACGCCTGACCCAACCCAACCCCGCGGGGCTGTGGCGTTCCGTTACCCCAATAGGGGCAGTGATTCGCCACAGCCCTGCGCCCGGCCGTGCCTCTTGCTGGGACCGCACGGTGACAGGTGGCACGGCACACGGTGGGATGTGCGTACGTCGGCGCCGGTCACGGCTCACGATCTGACCGTTGCCATGGACTACCGGCAGTTCAGCCTCTCCGGCGGGATGCTCGGTGACGCGGACCTGTCACTGCTCTTGAGGGAGGCGTACTCCGGGCCGCACATCGCCACCGACCGCCACACCGCACTCAGGCCCTGGCCCCCCACCCCGACCACCCCGACCCGAGGGGTTGATCATGAAGTTAGCGACTCAAAATCGCCCTGGCGACGTCGCTAACTTCATGATCAACGGGGCGGGGTGGGGTGGGGGTGGTCAGGTTGGCTTCGTGGGCGAGGATGGCTGCTTGGACGCGGTTGCGGACGTTCAGGCGGGTGAAGATGGTGCTGAGGTAGCCCTTTACGGTTCCCTCTACCAGGAAGAGCCGGCGGGCGATCTCGGCGTTGGAGAGGCCGGCCCCGACCAGCGCCAGCACCTCGCGTTCCCGTTCGGTGAGCGCCGAGGTCAGCTCCCGGGCGGCCGGGCCGCGGGACATCCGCTCCCCACCGAGGGTCAGCACCCGCCGCGCCACCGTCGGTGACAGGTACGCGGCACCGTCGGCGACCGCCCGTACGCCGGCGATCAGTTCCCTCGGGTCGCCGGACTTGACCAGGAACCCGCTGGCCCCGTCGCCGATCGCGCGGGAAATGTAGTCGTCCTCGCCGAACGTGGTCAGCATGACCACCTCGGTCTCCGGCACCAACCGACGGATCTCCGCCCCGGCGGCGAGGCCGTCCAGCCGGGGCATCCGGATGTCCAACAGCGCCACCCGGGGCCGGTGCGCGCGGACCAGCTCGACCGCGGCCCGACCGTCGGCCGCCTCGGCGACCACCTCGATCTCCGGGTCGGTGGCCAGGATCGCCCGTACCCCGGCGCGGATCATCGCCTCGTCGTCGGCCAGCAGGACCGGGATCATCACATCTCCTCGTAGCCAGGGCTCAGCCGGGCAGTTCGTCCTTGGCCACCAGCCGCCCGTCCGCGAAACAGAGCCGGTACGCGGGCAGCGCCAGCGGGAAGTTGCCGTCGGTGTAGAACTCGCAGGCCGCGTTCGCCGGTACCGGACCGGTATTCTTGGCCAACCCCTGCGCCTGCCGGCCGGGCAGCATCGATGCCAGCTCCGTACGCGGCGCCCCGATCCGCAGCCGCTCGAACTCGGAGCGATGCAGCACCGAGTCGAACGTGACGAACGGGTAGTAGACCAGCGACAGCATGGCGGCGATCGCCAGCGGGGCGGTGACCGCCACCAGCAGGCTGCGCCGGACCCGGCGCCGCTGTGCGCGTAGACCGTCGTCGGTCGCCGACCCGGCGGGTGGCCGTACCGTCGTGTCGGGGTCGGCGGTGACACCGTGGGTGACCAGCGGCAACCGGGCGACCACCGCGAACCCACCGGCTTGCGGCCCGGCGGCCAGCGTGCCACCGGCCAGCCGCACCCGCTCGCGCAGCCCGAGCAGCCCGGTGCCGGCCGACACCGGTACGGGCAGCGGTCCGGCCGGCGGCCGACCGTTGTGCACCCGCACCTCGATCCGTTCCGCCGTCCGGTCGACCTCGACCGTCACGGGTGCGCCGGGGGCGTGGCGGGCGGCGTTGGTCAGGGCTTCCTGCACCACCCGGTGCACCGCCCGCCCGACCATCATCGGCAGCTCCGGGTCAGTCTCCGCCGGGCGGGTTTCCGCCGGGTACTCCGGGTCGGTCTCCGCCGGGCGGGTTTCCACCAGGTACTCCGGGTCGGTCTCCGCCGGCAGCTCCGGGTCGGTTTCCGCCGGGTGCTCCCCGTCGCGAGGCCGAGCGAGGTGGTCTGCGCGCCGCTGCGGCCAGCGCAGCTCGACCGCTAGACCGGCCGCCGTCGCCCGGTCGACCAGTTCGGTGACGCTTTCGTCGACCGGCCGGGTCGGTGCCGTACCCGCGTCCTCCCGCAGCACACCGATGATCTCGCGCAGCCGGTCGGTGGCGACGGCCACACTGGCCCGGAGTTCACCCGCGGCGGCCCGTTGCCCGTCGTCCAGGCCGGGGGCGAGCTCCAACGCACCGGCACGCAGCGCGATCAGGCTCAGGTCGTGGCCGAGCGAGTCGTGCATGTCCCGCGCGATCCGTGCCCGTTCCCGCATCCGGACCCGTTCGGCCGCGCCGGCCTGCTCCCGTTCGAGCAGTTCCGCCCTGGCCCACCCGGCCCGGACCAGCTCACCGTGCTGACGCCGGTAGCGGCCCAGCAGCCAGGGGAAGACCCCGAGGAAGAGCAGCATGGTGGCGAGCAGGAACCAGGTGGCCAGTCCGCTGTCCAGCACCCAGAGGTTCAGGCCGGAGCCGCCCGCCGCGATCACCGCGAAGACCAGCCCGGCCGGTCGGGCCCGTGCCATCCGCAGACCGGCGAGGTAACCCAGCACCGGGATCGCGAACAGGAAGTTGCCGTCCAGCAGGGTCGGCAGGATCACCAGGACCAGGGCGACCAGTGGTTGGCGCCGGCTGACCGCCACCGCGATCCCCAGCAGCAACGGTTCGGCGACGAGCAGAACTTCGTCGTACGGTCGGGCCGGCGGGCTGGCCAGCGCAGCGACGATCGGTGCGGCGAGCGCCGCCCAGAGCAGCAGGTCCAACACCGCACCCCGCCGCCGGTCCCCCAGGCCCTGCCACCAACCCACCACTCGGCCAGGCTAGCGGCCCCCGACCTGCACCGACACCGACGAAAGTCAGGTGGGTACGCCGGTCACCCGCTCAGTGCACATCGTCGGCCCAGGTGCGCCAGTCGTCGAGTACGCCGTACAAGGCGGGGGTGAGCCAGCCCGGGGCGGACCGCCGGAACACGCCGGGATCCATCCCCCCGGCCCCGTCCGGCAGCGCACCCACCATGTTCGGCACCAGCTCGCTGAGGTTGGCCCAGTGGACCAGTTCCGGCTCGTTCGGCCACGCCCCGAGCACCACCCCGGCCGGCACCGCCCGCCGCTCCAGCGCCTCCAGGGTGAGCGCGGTGTGGTTCAGCGTGCCCAGCCCGGCGCGGCTGACCACCACCGCTGGCGCACCGAGCGAGACCGCGAGGTCGGCGACCGTCCACGCCTCGCCGGAGGGGCGTACGCCCATCGGCACCAGCAGCCCGCCGGCTCCCTCGACCAGCACCAGGTCGTGCTTGTCGGCTTCGGCGCGTACCGCGTCAACGACCGCGTACAGCTCCAGCGGCTCCAGCGCCGCGACCCTCGCCGCGGCCAGCGGGGCGAGCGGTTCGGGGAAGTTGGCCAGCGTACGGGCGGTCAGTGGGGCGGCGAGCCGGTTCACGATGTCGATGTCCGACGGTGCGCCGGTGGCCGTACCGGTCTGGCCGGGTTTGATGACCGCGACCCGCAGCCCGGCCGCCTGCGCGGCGGCGGTGATCGCGGCGGTGACCACGGTCTTGCCGACGTCGGTGTCCGTGCCGGTGACCAGGATCGGGCCACGCCACGAGCTGCCGCTCACCGGACACCCCCCACGACCGTGCCACGGCACGCGGGCTGCCCGGTCCCGGACCGATCGCGGGTGCGGCACGCGGGCTGTCCGGTCCCGGACCGATCGCGGGTGCGGCACGCGGTTCCGTTCACGGGGCACACTCCACGATCACGTCGAGGGCCCGGTCGAAGTCGGCCCGCGGTACCCCGGTGTTGATCGTCAGCCGCAGCCGGGACCGGGTGTCCGGAGTGGACGGTGGGCGGAAGCAGCCGACCGCGACGCCCCGGTCCAGGCAGTCGGCGGCCCAGGCGGTCGCCGCCTCGGGGCCCGGCGCGGTCACCGAGATCACCCCGGCCGCCGGTGTCGACACGTCCAACCCGGCCAGGCCGAGGCGGCGCGCGGCCGTGGTCGCCCGGTCGGCCAGTTCCGCGCGCAGCGGCTCCCCGGCCCGGGCCAGCCCGGTCGCGGCGAGCACACCCGCGGCCACGGCCGGCGGCAGCGCGGTGTCGTAGATGAAGGTGCGGCCGGTCTCCACCAGGTGCCGGACCAGCTCCGCCGGGCCGGCGACCACACCGCCGGCTCCGCCGAGCGCCTTGGAGAGCGTCGCGGTGACCACCACGTCCGGTGCGCCGGCCAGGCCGGCGTCGGCCACCGCGCCGGCTCCACCGGGACCGCGTACGCCCACCGCGTGCGCGTCGTCGACCAGCAGCAACGCACCGTGGCGGCGGGCCACCTCGTGCAGCCGGGCCAGCGGGGCGAGATCCCCGTCGACGGAGAAGACCGACTCGGTGACCACCACCGCCGGACGGCCGGGTGCCGCCGCCAGGGCGGCCTCGACGGCGGTCACGTCGTTGTGCGGGGTGACGACGGTCTGCGCGCCGGACAGCCGGCACCCGTCGATCAGCGAGGCGTGGTTGTGCGCGTCCGAGACGAGCAGCGTACGCGGGCGGACCAGGGCGCGTACGGCACCGAGGTTGGCCAGGTATCCGGAGGAGTAGACGAGGGCCCGCTGCGCACCGAACCAGTCGGCGAGGGCCTGTTCCAGTGCGGTGTGCAGGTCGGTCGAGCCGCGTACCAGGCGGGATCCGGTGGCGCCCAGGCCGTACCGGTGCAGTGCCTCGGTGGCGGCGGCGGTGACCTCCGGGTGTCGGGCCAGCCCGAGGTAGTCGTTGCCGGCGAGGTCGGTCACCGGGTCGTCGTCGCCGCGCGGGCGCAGTTGCCGGGTCAGCCCCGCCTTGGCCCGTAGCTGGGCACGCCGGTCCAGCGCCTCCAGCCAACTCGCCACGTCGACTCCTCGTCTGCCCGTCCCGCGTCGGGACCTCCCGACCCGTCCCGTGCTCCGCCGGCCCGATCAGTTTCCGCGACCAGCCGACCCGTCCCGACCGGCGAAAATTACCACTTCGCCGGGCGCCGCCCGGGAAGGCGGGCCGTACGCCGGACCCGATCCGCGGGGCCGACGCCGGGCGACGGTCACCTTAGCCGGTTCGGGCGTGCGGCACGACGGGGCCGGTTGCGGTGCTGGCGACGGCGGTTACGGTCGGACCGGTGGCGGGGCCCGCGGACACGATCACCCGGGCAGCCGGCGGCTCCCATCGATGGCCGAACCGCCTTGTAGGGTACGACCATGCCAGAGATCCTCGACCGGGCGCGTGCCCAGGTGCTCGGTGAAGGCGTCGGTCTCGACCAGGCCGGTGTGCTCGCCGTGTTGCGCCTTCCCGACGAGCACCTGTCCGCCGCCCTGCAACTCGCCCACGACGTGCGGATGCGCTGGTGCGGGCCGGAGGTCGAGGTCGAGGGCATCGTCTCGCTGAAGACCGGCGGCTGCCCGGAGGACTGCCACTTCTGCTCCCAGTCGGGGCTGTTCGCCTCCCCGGTCCGCTCGGTCTGGCTGGACATCCCGTCGCTGGTCGAGGCGGCGAAGCAGACCGCGAAGACCGGTGCGACCGAGTTCTGCATCGTCGCCGCGGTACGCGGCCCGGACGCGCGGCTGATGAAGCAGATGCGCGAGGGTGTGGCCGCGATCCGGGCGGAGGTGGACATCCAGGTCGCCGCCTCGCTCGGCATGCTCAACCAGGAGCAGGTCGACGAGCTTGTCGACATGGGCGTGCACCGCTACAACCACAACCTGGAGACCTGCCGGTCGTACTTCCCGAACGTGGTGACCACGCACTCCTTCGAGGAGCGGTGGGAAACCCTGCGGATGGTGCGCGAGTCCGGCATGGAGGTCTGCTGCGGCGGCATCCTGGGGCTGGGTGAGTCGGTGGAGCAGCGGGCCGAGTTCGCGGTACAGCTCGCCGAGCTGGACCCGCACGAGGTGCCGCTGAACTTCCTCAACCCGCGGCCGGGCACCCCGCTCGGCGACCAGCCGGTGGTGGAGGGCAAGGACGCGCTGCGGGCGATCGCCGCGTTCCGGCTGGCGATGCCGCGTACGATCCTGCGGTTCGCCGGTGGCCGGGAGATCACGCTCGGTGACCTCGGCACCCGTGACGGCCTGCTCGGCGGCATCAACGCGGTGATCGTCGGCAACTACCTGACCACCCTGGGCCGTCCGGCAACCGCCGACCTGGACCTGCTCGACGAGCTGAAGATGCCGGTCAAGTCCCTCTCCGCGACGCTCTGAGCGACGGTGTCACGGTGGTTGCAAGCGGAACTGATCCGGTGACGGCGACAACGGCGGTGTGGTGCGACCGGTGTGGCCGGTCGACCGGGGACGGTTCGCACGAGAGCTGCGCGGCGGCCCGCGCGCTGGAGCCGCCCCGGTTCTGCCCGCGGTGCCGGCGCCGGATGAAGGTGCAGGTCCTGCCGACCGGCTGGTCCGCCGTCTGTGTGGAGCACGGCGAAACCCACCAGTGAGCGGGCGGTTCGCCGAGTTCTCCGGTTGAGCCGTATTCGGCCGGCGGCCTACCGCGAGCGGCGGTGGTGTCGGCGGATCAGGAAGATCGGCAGTACGACGATCGCGGTGAGGATCCAGGAGAAGACCACCAGGCCCCAGATGAAGCCGTCCGCCTCCTCGGTCACGAACGCGCCGAGCGTCATCAGCAGCGCGAACCCGCCGACGCCGACGGTGGCTAGCCCGCTCAGCACCAGACCCACCACGGCCAGCCAGCCGTACGGCCGCAGCGGCGGCTTCGCCACCGGTTGGACCGGCGCCGGTACGGGGATCGCCTCCGGGGCCCTGGCCGGCATGTCGACCCGCAGCCTGGCCGGGATCCGGTCGTCGAGCAGCCGAACCGTGTCCGGGTGCAACTGGAACAGGGTCGGCTCGATCCGCATCCCGATACCGTCCAGCCCGATCACCTGGCGGGCGCCGTCCGGCCAGGCCAGCAGGGCTGCGGTCTCGATGTAGGGGACGCTCAGCGGCCCGCCCGGCCCGAGGTAGCTGACGCCGTCGGGGCCGAACCGCAGTTCCCCGTTGCCGTCGATCGAGGTGTACGACGTACCCGGCAGCGCGTCGGTGGAGCGGGTGGGTGCCTCGGCGAAACCGGCCCAGTCGGCGCGGCAGCCCTCCGGCACCATCAGCAGCGCCGAGGACATCACCTCTTCGGCGACCCGGTGCAGGTCGGCGACGGTGACCTGCTTCAGCTCGGCCCGGTACTCCTCCAGGCTCAGGTTGGGCGCCCCGACCAGGAGGTTGAAGGCGAAGCTCGGCAACCGGGCGGCGTGCACCGCCGCGGAGCCGAGCGCGTCGCTGACCTTGCCGACGTGCGCGTCGAGGTCGGACTGCTCGATCCGGCCGACGTTCAGCTTCGCCAGTACGTCGGCGAAACCGCCGAGTACGGCCCACTGCTTCTCCGGCAGCGCGTCGGCGAGCGCGCGGAGGCTGGCGTACTCGTGGTCGCGGGGCTCGTAGACGGCGGTGGCGGTGTAGGAGAGACCACCCTCCTGCCGCAGCGAGCGGAACAGTTCCCGTTCCAGCACCTCGGCGAAGACGCCAGCGGCGGTGTCCCGGCGGACCACCGCGTCGAGCGCGACGGCCCGGGACCCGCTGGTGAAGTAGGCGGGCGTGCTGGGCAGCGCGGACGACGGGGTGGGAACCGGGTGCCGGGTGCCCCCCGGCAGCGGCAGCCGCAGGCCGGCGGGCACCTGGGCGCCGGCAATCCAGAGCACCGCGTTCTCGCGGGTGAAGTACCGGCTCGCCCACGCCCGCAGGTCGTCCGGTTTCAGCATCGACAGCCCGAACTCCGGGTAGCTGGCCAGCCCGTGGTCACGGGCGCCGTGCCGCCACAGCGGCACCGCGTCCATCACGCCCGGCGAGCGGCTGCCCCATTCCGTACGGAGGATTTCCTTCTCCAGGTCGAACCGCTGCACCGGCAGATCGTGCAGGTTGCGGCAGACGGCGGCCAGGAAGTCGGCGATGTCCTGCTCGGAGCCCTGTAGCTGGAACCGGGTGACGGCCGGGCCGGTGGCGCCGTTGAAGTGGTAGTCGGCGAGTCCGATCGGCGCCAGCGCCAGGTGTTCCAGCAGGTGCGTGATGCCGCTGCGGGCGAGCGTCTCGTCGGCGGTGCCGACCCGGAAGGACAATGCGGCCTGCATCGGCCCGTCGGTCGGCGCGAGCAGCGTCGGTACGCCGTCCACCTCGAACTGCTGGATCATCGAGCGCCACCCTTCGCGTACGCCTCCGCCCGGAACTTCTGGAACTGCTCGGTCGCGTCGCCGAGGTAGCCGAACATCGCGTCGCTGCCGAGGTTGCCGAGGGCGGAGAACTGGGCTGCGGCCGCCTTGTGGTCGCCCATCAGGCCGAAGGCCATGGCGAAGGTGCCGCGTACGCCGAGCCAGCCCCAGCCGTGGCGGAATCCGGGGTGCCAGACCGAGCGTCGGGCCGCCTCCTGGATGCCCTGCCAGACCGGCATGCTGAGCAGGTACTCGCCGGCCTGCCGCGGGGTGTCCGATTCGAGTGCCTGCTCCAGGTGCGCGGTCACCACCAGTACGCCGTGGTGCCCGCCCTCGGGCGCCGCGTTCATGCACTCGCGGGCGAAGGTGTGTGCCGCATCCCAGGACCCGCCCCACTTCGGGCAGAGCTTCTGCAGCAGCGACTGCTGGCCGGGCAGGTGGTGCGGCTCGTGGCGGGCGAGCCGGTCGTAGCGTCGCCGCGCCTCCGACTGGCCCATCCCCAGGCCCATGGCGGTGGTGAGGCGCCAGTCCCAGGCGGTCACGTAGTCGGGGTGCCGGGCGGTGACGTCGATCAGGATCTGCTCGGCCTGACGCAGGTACGCGTGGAACTGGTCGAACTGCTCCCGGCTGACCTGGTTGGCCCGCTTGTCCGTACGGATCTTCCAGCCGGTCACGACGAGGCAGGCGGCGAGCAGGGTGGCCGGCAGGGCTTCACCGGGCTGCCGGGCCACCACCGAGCGGAGGAAGTCCTCGATCTCCGGGAGGTCGCTGGCGTGGTTGACCAGGTGCGAGACCGTCGTCGCGTCGCGCCCGTCGAAGAGCTGTTCCACGGCCGGCCAATCGGCGCCGGTCAGCGCCGCGCGCAGCCGCTTGACCTCGGGGAAGGCGGCCCCGGGGTCGAAATCCGGCGCGGGAAGGGGGGCGGGCATTGCGGGATCATAGGTGATCACGATGACGGCGTGGGTCCCGTGGCGAAGCACCGGCGACGGGTCGGATCGACAGCCGTCCACCCCGTACTCACTCGCGATATTAACGATTTGCCCACTTGAGCCCGATCTGCCTGGTTATGGTGCTTGACATCCACCAAAAAGGCGTTTAGCCATCAGCCGGCTGTTCGGTGCTCCCATGACCGCGGAGCCCCCTATTGCCGTCGGTGCTCATGGGAGGGCTGTTCTGTGGCGGGTCAAGTCACTTATCACGTTCGGCGGGCGATCCTGCCCGCATCAGCGGGGCTCGCCGCGGTTGCCGTCATCACCGCGATCGCCCTGCTGCTGGTCAACAGCAGGGGGGCGCAGGCGGCCCAGGCCCCCGTCGGTCTCGGCACGGCGGCGAACTTCTCCGTACTCGCCGGGTCCACCGTGACCAACACCGGCCCGAGCTTCCTCGCCCAGGACCTCGGCGTCAGCCCCGGCAGCTCGGCGACCGGCTTCCCGCCCGGACTCGTCGGCGGCACCATCCACCTCGCCGACGCCGTCGCCCTCCAGGCCAAGAACGACCTCACCACCGCCTACAACGACGCCGCCGGGCGCACCCCGTTCACCAACCTTCCCGCCGAACTCGGCGGCAGCACCCTCATCCACGGTGTGTACCGCATCGGCGCCGCCCAGCTCACCGGGCAACTCACCCTCGACTCGCAGGGCGACCCCTCGGCCGTTTTCATCTTCCAGATCGACTCGACCCTGGTCACCGCCGCGAACAGCAGCGTCATCTTCATCAACGGGGCCTCCCCCTGCAACGTCTACTGGCAGGTCGGCAGCTCCGCCACCATCGGCACGAACACCGCCTTCCTCGGCAACATCCTCGCCGCGACGTCCATCACCATGAACACCGGCGCCACCCTCCAGGGCCGCGCCCTCGCCCAGACCGGCGCCGTCACCCTCGACACCAACACCATCACCGAACCCCTCTGCCTGCAGCCGACCGGCACCCCCACCACCACACCGACGGGTACGCCCACCGCGACGCCAACCGGCACCCCGACGGGTACGCCGACCGGCACCCCGACGGGTACCCCCACCGGAACGCCGACCGGACCTCCCACGGGTACACCGACCGGCGGACCCACCGTCCGGCCGACCCGTACCCACCTGCCGATCACCGGTCCCGGAGGCGGGAACACCCTGGTACCGATGCTGACCGCGGCCGGAACCGGAATGGTCGTGGTGGGCGGACTGCTCGTCTTCCTCTACCGCCGCCGAATGCACGAGTCCTGATCCGGCAGTCCTGATCCGGCAAGTCCTGATCCACGACTCCTGATCAGGAGCGGCACGAGCCGGGACAGCACACCCATCGGGTTGGGTGTGCTGTCCCCGTGCCGTACGGGCCTGGGACTCAGAGACGACGGCGGTACGGCGCGAGCAGGAACCGCAACTGCCCGCTGACCCGCTCCCCCAGCGCCCCCCGTGGTTCGAGCGCCCAAGTGATCATCGTCCCGTTGTACGCGACGAGCAGCGCCTCGGCGAGCCCGTCGAGGTCGACGTCGGCAGCCAACTCCCCCGCCTGCACTGCCTCCGCCAGCAGGTCACGGATCCCGGCGCGCAGGGCGGCGGTGAAGTCCCCGGCCTGCGCGTACAGCTCGGGGTCGGTGAGGTCCATCATCAGGAAGGCCACGTGGTGCGCCATCTGCTCGTGCCGATGGATGCCCCCGGTCAACCCGACCAGCACGTCCTCCAACCGCCTCAGTGCCGGCACACCGGAGGCGCACGGGTGGTGGAATGCCTGGGTGACGTCGTGCACCCCGCGCCGGGACACCGCGACCAGCAGCCCGTGCTTGGACCCGAAACGCTTGACCAGGGTGGCCGGTGACGCGCCGGTACGCTGCGCGACATCGGCCAGGGTGAGGGCTCCCGGACCGAGGTCGGCGATCGCCGAGGCGGCGGCGGCGAGGATCTGGTCGTCGGTGAACGCCAGGGGGCGGGGACTCATGGACGGCAGTCTAGTTGATAGTAAATGAACCAGCATTTACTATCGGCAACGCACCCGACGGAAGGCAGGCAGGCCCGATGAGCACTCCCGAACAGCCCCTGACCGGACAGGTCGCTTTGGTCGCGGGCGGCACCCGGGGCGGCGGCCGGGGCATCGCCGTACAACTCGGCGCGGCCGGCGCGACCGTCTACGTCACCGGACGCAGCAGCCAGGCCGGGCGCTCGGACATGGACCGCCCGGAGACCATCGAACAGACCGCCGAGCAGGTCACCGCCGCCGGTGGCACCGGCATAGCGGTCCGGGTCGACCACGGTCAACCCGACCAGGTCCGGGCCCTGGTCGACCGGATCGCCGCCGAGCAGGACGGCCGGCTGGACATCCTGGTCAACTGCGTCTGGGGCGGCGACCCGCTGACCGACTGGACGAACCCGCTCTGGCAGCAGGACCTCGACACCGGCCTGCGGCTGCTGCGCCGGGCCGTCGACACCCACATCATCACCAGCCGCTACGCGCTACCGCTGCTCGTCGCGCGTGGGCGCGGGCTGGTGGTCGAGGTGACCGACGGCAACACGGCCCGCTACCGGGGCAGCGTCTTCTACGACCTGGCCAAGTCCGCCGTCATCCGCCTGGCCGTGGCCCAGGCCGCCGAACTGCGGCCGTACGGGGTGACGGCGGTTGCCATCACCCCGGGTTTCCTGCGCTCGGAAGCCGTACTCGACCATTTCGGGGTGAGCGAGGCGAACTGGCGGGACGCGATCGCCCAGGACCCGCACTTCGCCGAGTCCGAGACTCCGGCGTACCTCGGTCGGGCCGTCGCCGCCCTGGCCGCCGACCCGGAGGTGCTGGCCCACACCGGCCGGGCCCTCTCCACCGCCGCCCTCTACCCCAAGTACGGCTTCACCGACCTCGACGGCACCCAACCCGACTTCCCCGCCTACTGGGCCAAAGCCCTGGAAGCCGAACACGGCCCCCTCGGCACCCCCCTCTAGCCCCCACCCCCACCCCGCCCACCCCAGCGCACTAATACAGAGAATGAGTGGTGATCCGCGGATAACCCCTCATTCTCTGTATTAGGGCCGGCCTCGGCCCGGCGCGGGGGCGGGGGCGGGGCGGGGTTAGGTGAGGGTGCAGGGGGAGCCGTTGAGGGTGAAGGTGGTGGGGCGGGGGTTGGTGCCGGTGTGGGTGGCGTTGAAGCCGAAGCTGGTGGACGCGCCCGGCGCCAGCGTGCCGTTGTAGGAGAGGTTGGTCGCGGTCACCGAGGTGCCGGTCTGGGTGACGGTGGCCGACCAGGCCTGGGTGACCCGCTGGCCGGCGGTGTACGCGAACACCAGCGTCCAACCGTTGATCGTGCCGCTGCCGGTGTTGCGGACGGTGACAGTGCCGGTGAAGCCGTTGCTCCAGTCGTTGGTGGAGTACGTGACCGCGCACGGCCCGGCCGGGGCGCTGGGCAGCGTGGTCACGCTGACCGGTGCCGACGCGGCCGAGACGTTGCCGGCCAGGTCCACCCCGACCACGTAGAACTGGTACGCCGTGGCCGGCGTCAACCCGGTTACCGCGAGCGTCGTCGCGACCGGCGATCCGACGAGTACGTCCGTCGCGCCCGCCTCCCGGTAGACCCGGTAGCCGGCGAGGTCCCCGCCCGAGGACGGTGTCCAGGTCAGGGTGAGGCCGGTGGCGGTGACCGCCGAGGCGACCGGGGTGCCCGGCGTACCGGGTGGGGTGGTGTCGCCGCCGCCGCTGGCGGTGGTGACCGCGACCGGGGCGGAGGCGGTCGACCGGTTGCCGGCACCGTCGCGGGCCACCACGTAGAACTGGTACGCGGTCGCCGGGCTCAGCCCGGTCACCGCCAGCGACGCGGCGACCGGTGAGCCGATCAGGGTGTCGGTCGCCCCCGCCTCCCGGTACACGTCGTAACCGGCGAGGCCGCTGCCGCCGGTGTCGGTGGAGGCGTTCCAGCTCAGCGTCACGCCGGTGGCGGTGACGGCCGAGGCGACCGGGGTGCCGGGCGTGGTCGGCGCGGTGGTGTCCGGGGTGGTCGGGCCGGGCTCGGTGCCCCAGACCCGTACGCCGCCCTCGTAGAGCGGCACGTTCGGGTTCGGCCCGACGGCAGCCTGGTACGACGGGTCGTTGGCGGAGTTCCAGGTGCCGCCCTCCGGTACGCCGATCTTGAACTGGACCTCCATCCGGTGCGCCGACTGTCCGGCCGGGGCGATCGTGTACCCGGCGCAGTTGACCTCGACGTACCAGAGGTCGCCGGAGGCTTGGCGGGCGGTGCTCGGTGACGGGCAGCCCTGGGTGTATCCGCTGGTCACCTCGATGGCGCTGGTGCCCTCGTGGCGGAAGTAGTACCGGAACGTGGCGGCCTTGAGGGCGCGGGCGGGGAAGGCGGACTTGTTGTAGACGATCGCTTTGATGCCGGTGGACCGGGTCTCGTTCTGCATCATCGTGGTTTCGACGGTCAGCTCGTCGATGTCGGGTGTCTCGGTCGGCGGGAAGCTGGCGAGCGGGGTGCCGCCGTACTCGGAATAGAGCCGGACCAGCGCGGACGTGAAGCCGGCGTTGTAGTCGGTGGCGACCTCGTTCATCACGTAGTCGCCCCGGCTGTCGGTGTACGCGTCGTTCGGCGCGGACGGGCCGCCGACGAGCGCGCCGTAGAGCACGTGCCGGGTCTCGACCGGTACGGTCTGGCTGTCCCACCAGGAGCCGTGCGCGGTGCGGTGGTGCGGGTTTCGGGGCGAGTTGGCGCCGAAGCCGATCAGGTAGCTGGAGTTGCGCGGGTTGTCACCGAGCGCATAGTTGATCTGCTTGACCGCGAAGTCGTGGTAGCGCGTCTTGCGGGCGGTGTCGGTGGTCCGGTCGGCGTAGACCAGGGCGGCGAACGCGGTGTTGGCGGCGTAGCGCAGCGCTCCCCAGGTGTCGAGTACGGCCATCCCGCCGGGCGAGGTACGCACCTTCTCGCCGTTGACGCCGACGGTCCAGTAGTCGAGCCAGCGGTTGGCGTCGTCGACGTACTTCTGCCGGCCGGTCAGGTTCGCCAGCAGCACGTACGTGCCGAACTGCTTGTTGTCCCAGGCCACGGTCCACTTGTAGAGCCGGGTGGTGGACTGCGGTTCGGTGCCGAGGCGGTCGTACTCGGCTTCGGCCTTGGCCAGGTAGGCGGCCTCGCCGGTGGCCCGGTGCAGCCAGATCGCGCCCCAGACCAGTTCGTCCTGGTAGCCGCTCCAGGAGCGGTAGAAGCTGGTCACGTCGGTGATGCACTCGTGGTAGGCGCGGCGCACGGTGTCGGCGAAGATGTAGAGCTGGCGGGCGTGGCTGACCAGCCGGTCGGCGTAGGTCGGATCGGTGGGACGGAACACCATCGAGGAGGCGGCCATCGCGGCTGCCGTCTCCCCCGCCAGGTCCGCGCCGCCACAGCTCGCATCGATCTTGTACGCGGGCCGCGCCATCGGCAGCACCTCGGCCGGTCCCCACCACTTGTGGTCGTCGTCGCCCTTGCCGACCTGTCCATACAGGACGTTGGCGGACGGGTGCGCCTTGATGAAGTAGTCGTTGACGAAGCGCAGGTTGTCCAGCAGGTGCGGGAGTTGCCCGGATGCGGTGTAACCCGCCCGGTACTCGACCGCACCCCAGGCGAGCATGGTGGCGCTGAACGCCATCGGGAAGCCGAACTTGACGTGGTCGCCCGCGTCGTACCAGCCGCCGGTGAGGTCCAGGCCGGCGTCGGCACCGTCGGTGAGCGCGGAGTCGCCGCGCCAGGAGACCCGGTTCCAGTCGGGCAGGGTGCCGCTCTGCTGGGCCTCGTAGAAGAACAGCGACTTCTGCAACGCCTCGGCGTAGTTGTAGGCGGGTGCGGCGACCACCGGGCCGGGCGCGGCGGCGGCGGGTGGGCTGGTCGGGCCGGCGTGCAGGAGGGCGGCTGCGGTTACCGTGAGTAAGCCGAAAGTGGCGAATCTTCGGTACCACCGTCCGGGCCGGACCCTACCGGTGGGCCGGGCAAGTTGACCATTTGGCCAGGCCGGCGCGATGCTGGGCAGCACTAGACTCGCTCCTGTCCGTGGAGCCGCGCGCGGCAACGCGTAGCGGAGGACATTGGAGGGGCGGATGTGGGCGCATCCGCCCTTTCGCTATGTCATCGACTCGTGGGGGCGCGGCGGCAGCTTGGTGGGGTTCCGACGAGAGCGCGGGAGCGCTCCCATGGATGTGCACCAATGTAACCGCCCTGTTGCCGCTTTGTGAAGAGCGACCAACGCCAATGGCTGGTCGTCGCCGGGTGGCTGATCCCGCTCGGCTGAGCGTCCGCGTCAGCGACTGAGCGCGGGCGACCAACGGGTGGGCAGATCTGTCCTGGGATACGAACGTACGGTTGCCGCCCGCCAGCGGCTCGCGGGACAGTACGCGCAGATCAGCGGTGCCATCGATGCTGCCGCTCCACTGGAAACGATCTCCAGGAGGCAGCGATGGCACTACGCCTCGCCGACGGCACCGGATGGCAGCAGACCCTCGCCCGCGCGGTCACCGCCACTCCCGAAGCTTTCGACCCGGCCACGTCCGGCACCGTCACCCTGCGCAACCTGATCCAGGGTGCCTGGCAGTCGATCGGCACGCCGACGCCGGTCCGTACCCCGATCGACAACACCGTGCTGGTCGACCTGCCCCGGCTGGACGCCGACTCGGCCCACGCCGCGGTCGCCTTCGCCGCCGACGAGCACCGCGACTGGGCGGCCCGGCCGCTGGCCGACCGGAAGGCGCGGGTCACCGAGGCGCTGGACGAACTGACCCTCCACCGTGACCTGCTCGCCCTGCTGCTGGTCTGGGAGATCGGCAAGCCGTGGCGGCTGGCCTGCGCCGACGTCGACCGGGCGCTGGACGGCGTCCGCTGGTACGTCGACGAGATCGACCGGATGCTCGCCGACGGGCGAGAACCGCTCGGCGGCCCGGTCAGCAACATCGCAAGCTGGAACTACCCGATGAGCGTGCTGGTCCACGCCGAACTGGTGCAGTTGCTGGCCGGCAACGCGGTCATCGCCAAGACCCCGTCCCAGGGCGGAGCGGTCTGCCTGACCGTCGCGCACGCGCTGATGCGCCGGGCCGGTCTTCCCGCCACCCTGCTCTCCGGCGGCGGCGAGGAACTCTCCGAGGTGCTCGTACGCGCACCGGAGATCGGCGCGGTCGCGTTCGTCGGCGGCCGGTCCAACGGCGGCAAGGTCGCCGCCGCGCTGCTCGACTCCGACAAGCGGCACTTCATCGAGCAGGAGGGGCTGAACGCCTGGGGCATCTGGGAGTTCTCCCAGTGGGACATGCTCGCCAAGCACCTGAAGAAGGGCTTCGAGTACGGCAAGCAGCGCTGTACGGCGTACCCCCGGTTCGTGGTGCAGCGTGACCTGGTCGACCGGTTCCTCGACATGTACCTCCCGGTCGTCCGCTCCGTACGCTTCGGCCACCCGCTCGCCGTGGGCGACGACTGGGTCGACGGCGACGCCCTACCGGAGCTGGACTTCGGACCGCTGATCAGCGGCGCGAAGGCCGACGAACTGCGCCGCAAGGTCGAAGAGGCGGTACGCGGCGGCGCGATCCCGCTCTACCGTGGCCGGCTCGACGGGGCACCGTTCCTCGACGGCCAGGACACCTCGGCGTACGTCGCCCCCTCGGTGCTGCTCGCCCCGCCCGGACGGTCCCGGCTGATGCACGCCGAACCGTTCGGCCCGGTCGACACGATAGTGGTGGTCGACACCGAGGACGAGTTGCTGGCCGCGATGAACGCCTCCAACGGTGCGCTGGTCGCGAGCCTCGCCTGCGACGACGAGGACGAGGCGGCCAAGCTCGCGGTGGACCTCCAGGCGTTCAAGGTCGGCATCAACAAGCCCCGCTCCCGAGGCGACCGGGACGAACCGTTCGGCGGTCGCGGCGCCTCCTGGAAAGGCGCGTTCGTCGGCGGCGACCTGCTCGTGCACGCGGTCACCCAGGGCGGCTCCGACCAGCGGCTCTACGGCAACTTCCCTGACTACAACAGCTACCCCGCCACCTGACGCACCGGTCACCGGAGGCCGTAGCGCCGCCTCCGGGTGTTCCCGTATCCGCCGCATGCACGGTGACGGCCACACCTCCGGAAGCCGCACGTCGTCTGCACGGGTCGGCGGGTATCGGGATCGCGGGTCAGGCGGCCTCCGCGCTGCATGCCTCGACGGCAGGCCAACGCCGTACCGCGAAGGCGTGCGGGGTCGCGCCCATGACCCCTCGGAAATTCGCGCCCATGTGTGACTGGTCGTAGTAGCCAGCGTCCGTGGCCAGCTCAGGCAGCTTCTGTCCGATCCGGGCGAGCACCAGGCGAACACGGTCGATGCGTACGAACTGGCTTGGCGTCAGTCCCACGCCGTCGACGAAGACAGTGCGAAGGTGGCGTTCGCTGATGTTCAATCGTCGAGCGACGAGGCTGACGGGCTCACGTGGCGAGCCGTCACCGCCGGACAGCCTGGCTGTCGCCTCCGCGACGACCCGGCTGCGCAGACCGTCACGGTCGCCCTGCGCTGCCAGGGCCATCGGCAGGGCTCGGGCCAGCGACCGGAGTCGTGTCTCAGGAGAGTCCGGGGCAGACGACACGTGACCGTCTGCGATCAGCCGGACGAGAGTACGCATCGACTCGCTCTCCGCGTCGGCGACCGCAACGGCACGATCGGCAAGGTCTCGGAGCGGAAAACCGAGGACTTCCGCGGCTCGGCCGGGTCGGAACCGCAGTTGGAGGCAGTCCCGGCCCGGCCGGTCGACGTAGTACCTCGCCCGCGTCCGGGGACCCATGATCACGACCTCGTACGGGTCGGCAGACCCCGCGCGCCAGGTCAGCGTGGTGGCGTGATCGGGCTGTTCGAGCACGGCCGGGGCGTCGTGGACCACGGCCTGCGCTCCCAGCGTGATTCCGGAGAACCACGGCCGAAGCGCCCGCGCCACCTCCGGGCTGACCAACTCGTCGCGCTTCACGCTTCAGACCGTACGTCGTGGCCCGGGGCCGGGCCCAGCAGCCCGATCGAGCTGTGCCGAAAGTTCCTAGGCCTGGCTCGGGCGGTCCTGGAACCGTGACACCCATGATCCTCGTTACCGGTGCCTCCGGCACAGTCGGCCGGCACGTCATGCAGTTCCTCCAGCAGGGCGGGTATCGCGCTCGGGCGATGACGCGGGCCCGAGCCGGGCAGCCGCTGCCGCCCGGCGCCGACGTGGTACGAGCCGACTTCGACGACCCCGACTCGCTGCGCCGCGCGGTGACCGGCGTGCGTACCGTGTTCCTGCTGACCGCTCCGGCCGTACCGACGCCGGATCACGACCTGGCGCTGCTCGCAGCCGCTCGGTCGGCGCACGTCGGTGCGGTGGTGAAGCTTTCCGCGATCGGGACGGGCGAACGATTCGGCACCGCGACCGTTGGCGCCTGGCACCAGGCGGCCGAGGACGCCGTCCGCGCCAGCGGGATGGCGTGGACGGTGTTGCGGCCGTCGAGCTTCGCCTCCAACTGTCTCCACTGGGCGAGCATGATCCGCGCCGGGCAGCCCGTACCCAACCTCACCGGCGAAGGCACCCAGGGCGTCGTCGATCCCCGCGACGTCGCGCAGGTCGCGGTCGCCGCACTCACCGACCCCGTCCATGCCGGCAAGACGTACACCCTCACCGGTCCGGAACTGCTCCGCGTTTCCGACCAGGCGACTCAGCTCGCAGCGGTCATCGGCCGACCCGTCGTCACCGCGGACCTTTCCCCGACCGCCGCACGTCAGCAACTACTGGCCTCGGGGATGCCTCCGGCAGCCGTCGAAGCCACCACCGTCGGCTCCGCCTGGACACGCGCCGGGCACAACGCCACCCTCACCGACGACGTGAAAAAGGTGCTCGGGCGTCCTCCCGCGACCTTCCGGAGCTGGGCGCAGCGTCATCGGGAAGCCTTCGGATGAGATCCTCGGCTCGGCGGGATGCCAGCCAGTTTCACCTGACGGTCAACGCCGTACGGTCGTCCAGCTCGTCCTCCCAGTACCGCCTCAGCACGGCAGGCACGTCGCCGCGCAGCGCCTCACGTACCAGCTCCAACTCCTCGGCGGTCAGCGGGAAGGCGGGGAAGGCCCGACCGACCTCGGCGGCGAACGCCGACCCGCGCCGGGCCAGCGACGGGGCAACCCCGACATAGGCGGCGACGTACGGCGCGACAAGCTCCCGTTGCGACAGTGACCAGAGCCCGGTGGCCAACGCCCGGAAGCGGCGTACGGAGACGTCGGGGTGCTCGGTCATCGCCGCCCAGGCTGCCGATTTCGCCTCGATTGTGGGGCGGGCGGCCAGGGCGGTGACCGCACCGAGATCGCCTGCGGCAGTGCCGTCCCGCCGCCGCTCGGCCTCGATCTCCGGCGCCTCGATGCCGCCGAGTTCGGCCAGCCGGCGTACGACGGCCCAGCGCAGATCGGGGTCGAGCGGCAAACCCTGGTCGGTCGCGTCCGCGTCCAGCCAGCGTCGCAACAGCGCGGTGTCGCTCGTGGTACGGGTCAGCCCGCGCGCGAGCGCGATCGCGCGCTGCTCGTCCGGCTCGCCGTCGAGCGCGCACGCGGCGGCGATCACCTCGAGCGCGGCCGGTACGTCCGAGGGCGGCAGCACGCGCCGTACCAAATCGTTCAGGGTCCGGTCGAGGGCGGCGGTCACCAGGGTGGGTGACGACTCGCGCGGCAGCTGTCGCGCCAGCAGTTCCAGGTGCGTGGCCGGCGGAACTCGGTCGAGCACCGTCGTCCACAGCACCGCCCGCACGAGCGGGTCCGGCAGGGCGGCCAACGCGCGCGCGACGGTGTCGTACGACAACGGGTCCAGCTCGATCCGGGCGAAGGTCTCGCCGTGCGAGTTGGGCACGACGACCAGCCCGGCCCACTCCGGCAACTCCAGTGGCTCGTCCGCGAGGTCGACCAGACGCGAGCCGACCGGCTCCAGCGACGGGGAGTACGCCGTGACGGTGAACCGGTGTGGCCGGACGCCGTCCCGGGTCAGCACCGGAACGTCGCCCGTACGCGTGACCCGGATCATGTCGTGTCCGGACTGCCGCAGCCACACCTCGGCCCAACCGCGTACGTCGCGCGGCGAGGCGGCGTCGAGCGCCGACAGCAGGTCTTCGAGCGTGGCGTTGGCGAACCGGTGCCGGGTGAGGTGCGCGTTCACCCCGGCCAGGAAGTCCGCCTCCCCGAGCCAGGTCACCAGCTGCCGTAGGACCGCGTTGCCCTTGCCGTAGGAGATGGCGTCGAAGATCGTGGTGCCGGTGTCGACGTCGGGCACGTCCTCGGCGGCCGGTGCGACCGGGTGCGTGGAACGGCGCCGGTCGGCGAGGAATGCGCCGGGCTTGTACGCCGCCTCGAACGACACCCGGGTGCCGGCGTACCCGGCCACGGTCTCGGCGACCTCGAATCCCATGTAGTCCGCGAAGGACTCGTTGAGCCACGCGTCCTCCCACCACACCGGGGAGACCAGGTCGGCGAACCACATGTGCGACATCTCGTGTGCGATCACCATCGCGCGGCGCCGTCGGTCGTCGTCGGTCACCCTCTCGCGCGGCAGCATGGACTCGTTGAACGTGACGCAGCCCGGGCACTCCATCGCGCCCCAGTTGAGTTCGGGCACGAAGACCTGGTCGTAGGAGTCGAACGGGAACGGCTCGGTGAAGATCTCGGCGTAGTGGTCGAAGCAGACCTCGGTCACCCGCCGCAGCTCGGCGGCGTCGCGCTCCAGGTCCGCGGCAAGCGAGCGGCGCGCGTGCCATCCCATGGGTACGTCGTTGTGCTCCCACCGCACCGAGTGGTACGGCCCCGCCGCGACGGCGAACAGGTCGCACGGGATCGGCTGGGTGGTGGCGAAGCTGAACCGGCCCCCGTCGGTGACCGTGGGCAGCCCGTTCGACAGCACGGTCCAGGTCGGATCCGCGGTCACGGTCAGCGTGATCGGCGCTTTGAGGTCGAGCTGGTCGAAGCAGGCGAACAGGCGCTGGGTGATGTCCAGGCCGAGGTAGCCGCCGACGTACCGCTCGCCGTCGACCGGGTCGGTGAAGGTGTGCAGGCCTTCGCCGTCGGTGACGTATCGCAGCCGCGCGTCCACCACGACCTCGTGCGGACCGGGGGCCAGGCCGTCGAGCGCGGTCCGGGATCCGTCGTACGTCGGCGCGATCGTCGAGCCGTCGAGCGTCACCTCCAGCGACTCGGCCCGGTGCAGCTCAAGGAACGTATCGCCACCATTGGTGCGGAAGCGCACGACGACCCGGCTACGGAAGGCGTCCGGGGACGTGATGTCGAGCGCGAGGTCGTAGGAGACCTCGGAGAGCATGGCGGCCCGCGTACGGGCCTCGTCCAGGGTCAGTGACACCCCGACAGGCTACGGTCAGGCGATCGAAGCCAACAGCCGGGCGTTCTGCGCCGCGGCCGTCAGCGTCGAGCCGACCCCGTCGATGAATCGGCAGTCCGATCGCGGACTACGACGATTCGAAGGCCGGTGTCGTCGCGAAGGTGCCACCTCCGCGAGTCACTCAGTCGAGGCAGAACTCGTTGCCCTCGACGTCCTGCATCACGAGGCACGACTCGTTCTCGTCGTCGGCGAGCATCAGCCGTACGCGTACCGCGCCGAGCGCGATCAGTCGCGCGCATTCGGCCTCGAGTACGGCCACACGCTCCTCACCCACGAGGCCGGTGCCGACCCGCACGTCAAGATGCAGCCGATTCTTGACGACCTTGCCCTCGGGCACGCGCTGGAAGAACAGTCGGGGGCCCACACCCGAGGGATCGACGCACGCGAACGACGAGCCCTGACGCTCGGGCGGCAGCGTGCGATCGAAATCGTCCCAGGTGGCGAACCCCTCCGGCGGCGGCGGGACGACGTACCCCAGCACCTCGCACCAGAAACGAGCGACGCGCTCGGGTTCTGCACAGTCGAAGGTGACCTGGACCTGCTTGACCGACGCCATCGGTCCACCATAGATGCAGGTTGTTCCGCCGTCTCCACCCACCCCGAGAGGTACGGCTACTCCTCGTCGGCCAGGTCGGGCCGGTGCTCGCGGATCCACCGTTCGACATCCTCGGCGTTCCACACGTTGCCCTGCTGTAGTTCGGCGACGGGCGCCGGGAATCCCCGGTGTGACGTGATCGCGTAAACGCGCTGGCGGCTAATGCCGCCGAGCCGCATCCGGATCTCGTGAGCGCCCATGAGTCGCATACCCGGACCGGAGACACGCCGCAACGAGTCGCGAGACACGTCCGCTCCCATCCATCGGCGTCGGGCCTGGTTGTCCAGGCGTTGCGTCTGCGGGCTGCCGTGGCGCCCCTGCATCGACCGGCGCCCCCGAGCAGCCGGCCGAGCCGGCCACGCCGCCCCACCGAGTGAGACCACCGGCGACCCGTGACCAGGGCACGGCCGGAGCGTCTCTTGGCCCCTGTAGCGGCGCGGCGGTGATGGCCGTCAGGTCGGTGCGGACGCGAGGGTGTCCGCGACCGGGCGGCGTGCGGCGGCCAGCGCGGGGACGGCGGTGAGCGCGGCGACGGCGAGCAGGACGCCGAGTGCCGCGGCGAACATCGAGGAGGCGGGCGCGTACCGGTTGTCGCCCCCGGCGAAGAAGGTCACGAGACCGAAGGGGATCCCCGCGGCGACGCCCGGTATGGCGGGGAGCAGTTGCGCCACCGCCAGGCCGATGCCGGCCTGCGCGGGTGTCGCGCCGAGCGCGCGGGCGACCGCCAGCGGGTGCCGGGTGTCGAGGACGGCGGTCCAGGTGCTCACGACGGTGTTGAGCAGCGCGAGCAGGCAGACCACGCCGACGACGATGAGCAGGGCCTGGGTGGTTCGCTCGTCGCGGGCGTCGGGAAGGTCAGAGTAGCCGAGATCCACCGGCTTGCGCTCCTGCGCGAAGGCCATCAGTACGGCGGCGAGCGCGGTCGTGGTGACCAGGGTGTTCACCGTGACGAGCCGAGCGCGGCGCGGCCGGCGTGCGTTGATGCGTACGCCGATCAGCAGGGCGGTGGGCAGCCGGCGGGACAGCCAGATGGCCCACCCACGGCGGCGTGGGGGTGTGGCGGCATCGGCCAGCGCCTGGGTGGTGCTGGATGCGGCGGCGCGTACCACCGGCACCAGGGTCGCCGCGACCGCGATCCCGAGGGCGAGCCCGGTGGCGGCGACCACCAGACGCAGCGGTGGCGGGTCGACTCCCACCGAGCCGATGAGCCCCACCGTCGGGCGGAACAGCGCGGGCGCGGCCAGCCAGCCGGCGACCAGGCCGGTGCCGGCGGCGGCGAGGCCGATCACGAGATACTCGGCGAGGTGGACGGCGGCGATCATCGCCGGTCCGGCGCCGACGGCCTTGAGCAGTCCCACCCGGCGTCGCTGCCCAATGGCCCGACCGGCGACGATGCCGGCGACGCCGGCCACCGAGAGAGCGGTCAGCAGCCAGCTCCCGATCAGCAGGACCTCCCGTGCCTGCGCGTTCAGCCGGCCGTTGGCGTCGGCGATGTCCTGCCCGGTGCGGAAGTGCCAGCCCCGGAACCGAGGATTCCCCTGCGACGGGTCGACGACAGCGATCCCGGCCGCCGGGTCCGCGAGTTTCAGGTTCACCGTGTACGACAGCGGCCGACTGCCGGCGAGCCTGGCGATGTCACCACGGTCGGCCCAGAGCAGGCCGCCGCCCTCGGTCAGGATGCTGCCCGGCAGGTGCCAGCCGACACGCGGGTACGCGGGCCTGGCCGCGGTGACCGCGATCCCGGTCACGTGCAGCGGGTGACCCTCGACGCTGACCGGGTCGCCGGTACGCAGGCCGAGGGCGTCGGCGAAGGTCCGCTCGACGACCACACCGCCGGGGCGTACCCATGATCCTTCGGTAACCGCTGGCCGGTCGACCGCGGCCGGCGCCCCGTCGCGGCCCTCGACGACGACCCGTACGGTCGTGTCACGGGCGGTCAACGCCAGGAACGCCAGCGGGTACGGCCCACTGTGGGCGGCGACGCCGGGCAGGGCCGTCAGCGGCGCGAGCGCGTCCAGGGCCGCCGGCCCGGAAAATCCCGGCTCCACCACCAGGTCCGGTGCCGCGGTGGCGGCCCTGGTCTGCTCGTACGGGCGGGTGACGATCTCGTTGAGGGCGAGGCCGAGGGTCAGCGTCGCGGTCGCGGCGGTGACGGCGACCAGCAGCAGTACGGTCTCGGTCCGGCGCCGGGACAGGTCCCGCACCAGCAGCCGCCACACGAGCAGCAGGCGACCCGCCACGTCAGCGGCCCCCGCCGTAGACGGTCCCGGTGCCGGCACCGGCGAGCAGGCTGTCGTCGGCGAACGCCCCGTCACGCATGGCGATCACCCGGTCCGCGACCGCCGCGATGCGGGCGTCGTGGGTGACCACCACCAGCGTCTGTCCCCCGGCGCGCAACTCCTCGAACAGCCGCAGCACCTCCAGGGTGGCGGCGCTGTCCAGGTTGCCGGTGGGCTCGTCGGCCAGTACGACCAGCGGTTCGTTGCTCAGCGCGCGGGCGATGGCGACCCGTTGGCGCTGACCGCCGGACAGCGCCGACGGCAGATGCGTCGCCCGGTCGGCCAACCCGACCCGGTCCAGCAGGTCCAGCGCACGCCGACGGGCCCGCCCGGGTGCCCGACCGGCCAGCAGCGCGGCCATCTCGACGTTCTCCACCGCGGTGAGTTCGTCCATGAGGTGGAAGGACTGGAAGACGAGGCCGATGTGCTGTCGCCGCAGCCGGGCCAGGGCCCGTTCGCTCATCGTGTCGATCCGGTGCTCGGCCAGCCAGATCTCCCCGTCGGTGGGGCGTTGTAGTCCGCCGAGCAGGTGCAGCAGCGTGGACTTGCCGCAGCCGCTCGGTCCCATGATCGCCAGCGCTTGCCCGGCGGGTACGTCCAGGTCGACCTCGTCGACCGCGCGTACGAGCGCGTTGTCCCAGCCGTACCGCTTGGTCAGCCCGCGTGTCCGCAGCGCCGTGGATCCGGTCATGCCCCCGCCTTCCGTCCAGTGCGATCACGTCCGGTCCACATCCGCTCGCACGCCTCCAGCCACTCCAGGTCGGCCCGCAGCCGCAGTACGACGCCCTCCAGCAGCAGGCCGGCGACCGGATCCACCGACCGGTCCAGTGCGGCCCGCTGGGTGTCGCGCAGCCGGCGCAGCACCTCACGCCGCTGCGCGTCGACCAGGGCCACGGGGTCTGCCAACCGGGCGGACGCGGCTGCCACCAGCTTCAGGTGGAACTCGGTGAGGTCCGGCTTCGGCCAGCTCACCTCGGCCAGCCAGCCGGCGACCCGCTCCTGCCCCGCCGGGGTGAGCGCGTAGACCCGACGATCGGGCCGGTCCGGCAGACCCTCGGACCGCTCCGAGGCCACCAGTCCGGCCTTGGTCAGCCGGGCCAGCGTCACGTAGATCTGCCCGGCGTTCATCGCCTCGCCGAGCGGGCCGAGTGCGTCACGCATCCGGGCGCGCAGTTCGTACCCGTGCGTCGGCTCCTTCGCCAGCATGGCCAGCACCACGTCCTGCATCCCGGCACACCCCTCGAATAGACCGCTAATAGATAACCGCTAGCTATAGCGCTGTCAAATCACGGCCGGTCAGGGTCGGCCGTCACCGTTGGGTAGAGTGGCCGCGTCAGCGATGAGGGGAGGTGAGCCCGGTGAAGACCCGACGTCACGCCTGGGCGCTCCACCCGGCCATCCCTGTCCGCTGACTTCGCGTCGGGGAGAGCGCCCTCCTAACCGGAGGAACAATGACCCTCTCCCCGTTCCGCATCGACGTACCCGACGAGGTGCTCGACGACCTGCGGGCAAGACTTGCCCGTACGCGCTTCACCACCGCCAGCGGCGATCAGCCGTGGCAGGCCGGCACCGACCCCGACTACCTGCGACACCTGGTGTCCTACTGGCTAAATGGGTTCGACTGGCGCGCCCGGGAAGCCGAACTCAACGCACTGCCGCACCACCAGGCCCGGATCGACGGCCGCCGGCTGCACTTCCTGCACGTACGCGGGAAGCGGCTGGCCGGTGCGCCCGCACCACTGCCGCTGCTGCTGAGCCACGGCTGGCCCAGCAGCTTCGTGGAGATGCTGCCGCTGGTCGACCGTCTGACCGACCCCGCCCGCTACGGGGGCGACCCCGCCGACGCGTACGACGTGGTGGTTCCGTCGCTGCCCGGCTTCCTCTACTCGGATCTGCCGAAGGGTCCGCTCACCCGCGCGGCGATGGCACGGACGCTGCACCTGCTGATGACCGACATCCTCGGCTACCAGCGGTACGGCGCCTTCGGTGGCGATATCGGCGGTGTGGTCACCGGCTGGCTGGGCGCCCTGTACCCCGAGCAGGTCGCCGGCATCCACCTGATCCACCCGCCGTTCCCGGCCAACTTCGACGCCCGTCCGCTCTCCCCCGCCGAGCAGGCGTACCTCGACACCGAAGCCGCGTACGACCAGACCGACGGTGGTTACAGCGCCATCATGGGCACCCGGCCGGACACCATCGCGGCGGCGCTCAGCGACTCCCCGGCCGGGCTGGCGGCCTGGCTCGTCGACAAGTACCGGGACTGGAGCGACAACCACGGGGACCTGGAGAGCCGCTTCGACCGGGACACCCTGCTCACGATCATCACCCTGTACTGGGCGAGCGGCGCGATCGGCTCGACGTTCCGGCAGTATTTCGACTTCGACCACAACGGTCCACGGCCCGCCATCACCGTGCCCGCCGCGTTCACGGTGAGCACCGAACCGTCGCAGACCAACTTCCCGCGCGAGATCGCCGAACGCGCCTGCACCGACATCCGGCACTGGAGCGAACCGGGTAGGGGCGGGCACTTCATGCCGCTGGAGGAACCGGACCTGCTCGCGGGCGAACTGAGGCGGTTCTTCACGTCGCTGCGCCCGTACTGATCGGTCGAGGAGCCGGGTCGCGTCGGCCCGGCTCCGCTGCCGGGAACCTGATGCCGGCGTGGTGACTCGCAGGTGCATGAGAGTTTCGCGGTCGGCTGTCCTGCTCGTTCCGGTCGTTGTCGGTCTGCTCGCCGGGTGCACGGCCGCAGACCCCTCCGTACGGTCGGCTCCCGCTGTTCCGGCAGCGCCGAGCCCGGCCAGGACGGGCTGCGGTTCGCTGGTCGAAACCGGTCCGCTGCCCGAGTGGGCTCGGGCCGGGTTCTCCGGTGATTCGAGCATGCCGCACGTCATGGGCGACCGGGGAGACATCGTCGGCGCGATCTTCGGGTACCCGCTCACGGTTTCCAGGCCGGAGGGTCCGACCAACAAGATCCTCTGGGTGTCGAAGCTCCCGGACCCACCCGGCGATCTCGTGATCGACGCGGATCTCGACGGCTCGGACACCTCCGTCACCCGTCGCGTCGCCGGTGGGCCCGGACCGTCCATCGTCGACCTACCGGAGCCCGGCTGCTGGCATCTCACCCTCACCTGGTCGGGGCATACCGACACCATGGACCTCACCTACCGTTGACCGGCAGGGGCCGGTGCCGGTGTTCAGCCGGGCAGTGAGCTGCGCTCGCCGCCGTTGGCGACCACCACCGTTCCGTTGACGTAGCTGCTGCGGCCGTCGACCAGGAACAGGACGACATCGGCGATCTCGTCCGGCTCTCCCACCCGACCGCGGATGTTGGCCTGACCCAGCACCTCCACGCTCTCGCCGAGCATCTGCTCGGTGCCGGCGGTGCGTACGGGGCCCGGCGAGACGCCGTTGACGCGCACCCCGCTGGCGCCGAACTCGGTGGCCCAGGAGCGGGTGAGCAGTTCCACCGCGGCCTTGGACGCGCCGTACGCGGCACCGACGGGTGCGACCGTGGTGGCCGCGGTCGAGGTGACGTTGACGACGGCACCGTAGCCGCGCTTCGCCATCGCCGGCGCCAGCGCACCTACCAGCAGGAAGGGTGCGCGGGTGTTGATGGCGACGTGCCGGTCGAAACTCTCCGCACTCGTCTCCGGCGTGCTGGTGAAGACGTAGATGCCGGCGTTGTTGACCAGGATGTCCACCTGGCCGGCGTTCTCGGCCAGCCGTACGACCTCGTCGGCGTTCGCGAGGTCGGCGACCACGAAACGCGCCCGGCCGCCGCGTGCGGCGATCTCGTCCACCACCTCGCTCCCTCGGAGCGGGTCCCGGCCGTGTACGACGACCTCGGCGCCGCGGTCGGCCAGTTTGAGGGCCACGGCTCGGCCGATGCCAGCGGTTGCGCCGGTCACCAGAGCGGTACGACCTGCGAGATCAGTGCTGTCGGACATGACATCCCTGCTTTCTGGGTTGGGCTACCCAATTTTTAGCAGCATGTTTTGGGTTGTGCAACCCATTCCGGTAGGCTGGTCCCCGTGACAGAGAGCCCGGACACGCCCCGCCGGTTGACGCGCAAGGGGCAGGCGACCCGTGAGCGGATCCTGCAGGCGGCCACCGACCTCATCGCCGTACACGGGGTGGCCGGGACCGGCACCGAGGATGTCCGCAAGGCGGCCGGGGTGAGCGGCTCGCAGATCTACCACTACTTCGACAGCAAGCAGGCCCTGATCCGGGCGGTCATCACCCGTCAGGCCGACGCGGCGCCGGTCCCCGGCCAGCCGATGATGGGCTTGCTCGACAGCTTCGACGCCCTCCGCGCGTGGGCGGACGCGGCGATCGAACGTCAGGAACAGAACGACGGTCGCGGCGAGTGCACGCTCGGCTCACTGGCCGGGGAACTCAGCGCAACCGACGAGGAGTCGCGCGAAGACCTCAGCAAGGGGTTCCTCCGCTGGCAGGCACTGCTGCACGACGGCCTGCTCGCCATGCGGGACCGGGGCGAACTGCACCCGGACGCGGACCTCGACGAACTGTCCCTCGCCCTGCTCACGGCGCTACAGGGCGGGACCATTCTCGGCCAGACGATGCGGAACACACGCCCGCTTCGGGCGTCGATGAACGCGGCCCTGGCCTACGTCCGCTCCTTCGCGCTTCCCGGGTGAACACCACGAAAAGCCCTACCCGGTACGAGCGGACGCCGTCACAGGCCGAACACCGGCAGGCAGGCCGCGACGCCGTCGACCGTAACCGCGGGCCGCTGCTGCTGGCGCCACCTCTCTCGGGTGAGCCGTAGGCGGTCGGATACCACGGCCTCGTCGCCACGGGCGTCGACGGAGATGCCGTCGCTCTCGTAGCCGAGCTTGCGGGACACGCCCTGGGAGGAGTGATTGTCCTGGAAGACCTCGGTGAGCGCGGCATTGGCGCCGAGGTGTTCGAAGGCCAGCGTGAGCAGACCGATTCGCGCCTCGGTTCCGTAGCCCCTGCCCTGGTGTTCGATCCCCAGCCATGACGACGTCGTGACCTCCCGTACGACCAGGAAGTCACGTGCTCGAAGGGTGACCAGGCCGAGCGGGATTCCCTCGCGGAAGACACCGAGCCCGAGCCGCCAGGCCGACGTGCTCCACCCGCCGAGCCCGCCCCAGTGGCCCTGCAACACGTGCCGCGCCCGGTCCCCCGGGCCGCCCTCGGTCCACGGCGTCAGGAACGGGCGCTCGTCCGCGCGGTGCACGCCTCTGCCGGCAAGGTGGGCGAGTTGCGCCAGTTCCTCCTCACGTGGCAGACGAAGCTCAAGCCTCGGCGTGGAGATGGCGAGACCGTACTGGGGCCACAGGTCGACAAGCACGAGCCCGATCCTGACCATCAGGCCCCTGCCGCGCTACCGGTTTACGACCAACCCCGGTCGTCGAAAGGACGCCCGAGCTGGCGGGGCCGGAGGATCGCCGCGAGCCGGACCAGCCCGGCAGGATAGTTTGGCGATCATGGCGGACTGGGAGATCCGGCCGGCTTCGGTGGCGGATATCGAGGCGGTGGCCGAGTTGCGGGCCGTGGTGCTGCGGGCGGACCTGGAACGGCTCGGGCGGTACGACGAGCAACGGGTCCGGCAGCGACTACGGGACGGGTTCACACCGCAGCACACCTGGGTGATCGAGGTGGACGGGGCGTTCGCCGGCTGTGTGTCGCTGCGGCCGGCCGAGGACGCCCACTGGCTGGAGCACTTCTACCTGGTCCCGTACCTGCAGGGCAGCGGCATCGGTACGGCCGTGCTGCGTGGGCTGCTGGAGCGGTGCGACCGCGATGGCACCCTGGTCCGGCTGAACGTGCTGCAGGGCAGTGCGGCGCGTCGGCTGTACGAGCGGCACGGGTTCACACCTGAGACCGAGAATGCGGTGGACGTCTTCATGGTGCGCGAGCCGACCTTGGCGGTGCCTGACGCGTGATCAGCGCAAGCGATCACTAGTGGTGTCCGGTGGTGCTCTACCGAAGTAACGGAGAGAGGGTCCCTTCCTGCCGTCCCACAGGAAGGAACCCTCTCTCCTTCGCCCCAGTCAGGCTGTACCGGCGGCCCGGCTCCGCACCGGAGCCGGGCCGCTGGGGTCTTCGTCCGCCGCATCGGCGGAAGCATCGGCCGGGTCGGCGGCTGTCCGCCCGGTGGTCTGGTCGACGTCGGCGTCGGGCGCGACGGCCAGCTGCGCGCCGTCCAGTGGCAGGGTGACGGTCACGAGGTCACCGTCGGTCTCGACCGGCTCCGGCCGCCCCACCCGGTGCAGCACCCGCAACAGGCCGAGGTTGTCGGCGTACGCGTGCGCCACCAGCGCCGCACAACCGCCGCGGCTCGCGTACGCGACCAGCCGGCGCATCAGCGCGCCGCCCAGCCCACGCCGCTGCCAGGCGTCCTCGACCAGCAGTGCCACCTCGGCCAGCGCACCCTCGGGCACCAGGTTCGCCATCGCCACCACCCGTTCCGGGGTGCCGTCGACACCGCCGGCCACGGCCAGCAGGGTCATCCCCCGCGCCGGCTCCAGCAGTTGGCGCAACCGGTCCGGGGTCGGGGTGGCCGCACCCAGGTAACGCTGCCAGCGGGTCCGGGCCGAGCAGCGGTTCTGCATCGCCAGCACCGCCGGCAGGTCCTCGGCGGTCGCCGGTCGTACGGTCAGCTCGGCGCCGTCGGGCAGGACCAGGGTGACCTGCTCGGCCGTACGCCGCACCACGTTCGCGGCCAGGTCGACCAGCGCCTGGGCGCGGGCGTACTCGGCCGGGGTGAAGCCGGGTGCGGCGCGGAGCACCTCGTAGGAACCGCCGGCCGGGTCGGCCAGTCGCATGGTCTCCAGCCCGGCCTGCGGACGGCTCTGTCCGGGTGCCGGGCGCCAGGTGACCGCGTCGGCCCCGAGCAGGGCCCGCAACGCCTCGCCGAGCGAGTCGGGATCACGGACCAGCCGACTGGCCAGCCCCAGGGCGCGGGTCGGCTGGTCCACCAGGCCACGCGCCTCGCTGCGCGCCACCCAGCAGTTCCGGCCGCGTCCGCGTTCCACCGCCGCGACCAGGTCGGCCGCGGTCAGTCGTTCCGGTGCGTCGACCAGGAAGTCGTCGAGCGCACCGGCCTCGGTGGTGTGTACCTGCACGGTGAGGATGTTGACTCCGCGCAGCGCGAGACTGGCGGTCAACACCGCCAGGTAACCGGGCCGGTCGTCGACCGTCGCCCTGATCCGCCATAGCGCCATCTCAGCTCCTCTCCCGGATCCGGCCGGCTCCTCTGCCGGGCTCGTCACGGGTCATTCCGCGTCAGCGTCGAGCGGTCACGATCGGACGGCCGCCGGGGGCGCACTGACCAGGTCGAGCCGGTCACCGAGGATGACCGCCGCGGCCCGTACCAGTTGCGCCACCCGGTCCACCTCGGTGATGTGGAAACCTGCCGCCGACAGGCCTTCCGCATCCACCCGAGCCACCATGAGCACCAGCCCGGCCCGGCCGAACGGCGCCGCCACGTAGTGGGTGCCGACCGGCCCGTCCAGCGCGCGGGCCCGAAGTGGCGTCACCTCCGGCAGGGTCAGCGGGTTCGGCGCACGCCAGCTCGCGTACGCCACCGCCGGTGCCCCACCGGGCGCCCCGGGAAGCGCTGCCCCCCGCCGGGACGCCCAGTCCGCCGGGACCACCGCAGCCGCCGCCCAGTCCGCCGCCAACAGACCCGGTACGGCGTCCACCAGCGTCGCCAGCCCTTCGCCGGGATTTCCCGCCACCTGGGCCAGCAACTCGGCGTCCTGTCCCCCACTGGTGGGCGCGCCGATCGCCCGCCAGACGCCGTCCACCTGTACGCCGGGTATCGCCGCCAACCCGGCCATCAGCCGTTCGACCCGGGACGCACCGGGCCAGACCACGGTAAAGTCGTCGACGGCTCGCCCGCCGAGCCGCTCCAGCACGATCACCTGGACGATGTCGGCGCCCGCGACGCCCAGCGTGCGTGCCACCTGACCGAGCGCGCCCGGTCGGTCCGGCAGGGTCACCCGTACCCTCAGCAACATCTCTGTTCCTCCGTCGACGAGTCGGCGCGGGAACCCCGGGCGCCTGCTGACGGCGTCTGCGCGCCGCCTTACCTGACCCAAGATTGCCCGCTGACCATTTCGCCCCTGTTGCCGCACCATGTCCCGGCCGCAAACACCCGTCCTTGACAAGTTGGCCTAGGTGCCATCAACTGTTCGGATGACCGAGCCGCCGGGCAGCGCCGTCCGGCCGGAGCAGACGTCGGCCGCCCCGCGTCCGGAGGCCGTACCGACGCAGGAGTCGCCGGCCGGTCTGGATCTCGACCGGCTCGCCGGGCATCTACGCGTACACCGTCCCGACCTGCTCGACGGGGCACCCCGGGCCGGGCTGATCGCCGGTGGCCGGTCCAACCTGACCTACCGGGTACGCGCCGGTGACCGCGAGTTCGTGCTGCGCCGTCCCCCGCTGGGCCATGTGCTGGCCACCGCGCACGACATGGCCCGCGAATTCCGGGTCATCTCCGCCCTGGCCGGCACGGGTGTCCCGGTCCCGGCCGCCCTGCTGCTCTGTCCGGACGACACGGTGATCGGGGCCCCGTTCTACCTGATGGAGTGGGTCCGCGGGGTGGTCTACCGCGACCGGGCCCAGACCGACCGGCTCGGCCCGCGCCAGCGGCGCGCACTGGCGCTCGCGATGATGGACACCCTGGCCGTGCTGCACGGGGTCGACCCCGCCTCGGTCGGCCTGGCCGACTTCGGCCGGCCCGAGGGTTACCTCGCCCGGCAGGTACGCCGCTGGGGCGGACAGCTCGACCAGTCCCGCAGCCGTCCCCTGCCCGGAGTGGCGGAACTGCGCGAGCGGCTGGCCGCCACCGCCCCGGACGGCGCCAACGCGGGCCGGATCGTGCACGGCGACTACCGCCTGGACAACCTGCTGGCCGAAGCCGGCGCCGAGACGAGCGCCGAACCGCAGACCGGAACCGGCCCGGACGTGACCGAACCACCAACCGGGACCGGCCCGGACGCGACCGGCGAACCGCAGACCGGAACCGGCCCGGGCGGGACCGGCGAACCGCAGACCGGAAGCGGCTCCGGCCCCGGCTCCGACGGGACCGACAGGTCCGGAACCGGCGCGGCGGCGGGGAGGGTGATCATCCGGGCGGTGCTGGACTGGGAGATGGCCACGCTCGGTGATCCGCTGGCCGACCTCGGGCTGCTGCTGACGTACTGGGACGTGCTCGGTGACCGGGAGGAGACGGCCGGCAACCCGGTCGCCGACGGCCTCGGGCCCCGCGCCGGGTTCCCGTCCGGTGCCGAGCTGATCGAGCGGTACGCCGCCCGCAGCGACGTCGACGTCGGGCCGTTGGACTGGCACATCGCGCTGGGCTGCTTCAAGCTCGCGGTGATCTGCGAGGGCATCCACTACCGGCACACGCTCGGGCAGACCGTGGGTGAGGGCTTCGACCGGATCGGCGAGATGGTGGCTCCGCTGGTCGAGCACGGGCTGACCGCCGTACCTCGGGGCTGAGGGCGGTGTTCGGCGGGGACGCCTCGGGGCAGACGCGGGTGCCTGGCGAGGATCCCGTGCCACGGGCGACGGCTACCACGCCCCGGACAACCGCCGCCGCCCGGCGCGCGCTGGTCGTCTTCGCCCTCGCGTACGGGCTGCTGCACCACCTCGGCGGGGCGCTCGGCGGGCTCGGTACGGTCGGCCCGACCCGCTGGGCCGACTGGGCCGAGTTGCTGGTGCCGTACGCGGTGCTGGTCCCGGCGGCGGTGGCGCTCGCGGCCGGCGGCGCGCGGCGGACGGTGTGGGCGGTCTACCTGGCCGGCGCGTTCGCCTACGCCGAGGGCAAGGGCGTGCACGTGGCCGCGAACTCGATCGGCAACGTGGCGCCGGGGCCGGCGGCCCACCTCTGGGACGAGGTCGTCGGGCACTACCTCTGGTACGCCGGAACCGCGCTCGTCCTCGCCGCGCTGGCCGCCACCTTCGGCCGGTCCGCCCCGCCGCACGGGATCGGCGCCTACCTGCTGGCGCTGCTGGTCGGGCTGACCCACGCGACGAACTCGCTGGAGGGCGGCACGGCGGTCTTCGGCCTGCTGGTCGCGATCGTCGGCTGCGGTTGGGGCTGGTCGACCCGGGCCGGGCTGGGCCGGCTGCTGCTGGTCGGGTACGTGCCGGCGGTGTTGGTGCTGGTCGGGTACGGGCTGTGGCACGGCGGCTACCCGCAACCCTCGGAACTCGGCTGACCCGCCAGGAGAGCCGACCCGGAGCCGCCTGAACCGCCAGGAGAGCTGGACCGCCAGGAGAGCTGGACCGCCAGGAGAGAAGGAGCAGAGCAGATGGACTTCGGATTCGACGCCCGTACCGGCGAGCTGCACGAGGCGCTGCACGACTTCATGGTCGAGCACGTCTACCCGGCCGAGCCGGTGCACGCCGCCCAGGTGGCCGGGGCGGCCGACCCGTGGACCCGGCCGCCGGTGCTCGACGAACTCAAGGCGCAGGCGCGCAAGCGTGGCCTGTGGAACCTCTTCCTGCCCGACCCGGAGTACGGTGCCGGCCTGACCAACCTCCAGTACGCGCCGCTGGCCGAGCTGACCGGGCACAGCCCGTACCTGGCGCCGGAGGCGCTCAACTGTGCCGCCCCGGACACCGGCAACATGGAGTTGCTGGCCGAGTTCGGCTCACCGCAGCAGCGGGAACGCTGGCTGCGTCCGCTGCTCGACGGGGAGATCCGGTCCGCGTTCTGCATGACCGAACCCGAGGTGGCCTCGTCGGACGCTACCAACATCGCCACCCGGATCGAGCGCGACGGCGACGAGTACGTGGTGACCGGGCGCAAGTGGTGGTCGTCCGGGGCGATGGACCCCCGGTGCGAGATCTTCATCGTGATGGGCAAGACCGATCCGGGCGCCGAGCGGCACCGGCAGCAGAGCATGGTGCTGGTGCCCCGGGACACGCCCGGTGTGACGGTCGAGCGCGGGATGACCGTCTTCGGTTACACCGACGGGGCGCACGGCGGGCACGCCGAGGTCAGCTTCGACGGCGTACGGGTGCCGGCGGAGAACCTGGTCGGTGCCGCCGGGGACGGGTTCGCGATCGCCCAGGCGCGGCTCGGTCCGGGGCGGATCCACCATTGCATGCGGCTGGTCGGGATGGCGGAACGGGCGCTGGAGCTGCTCTGCCGGCGTACGTCGGAACGTGTCGCGTTCGGTCGGCCGCTGGCCGAGCAGGGGGTGATCCGGGACTGGATCGCCGAGTCACGGGTGCGGATCGAGCAGGCCCGGCTGCTGGTGCTCAAGACCGCGTGGCTGATGGACACGGTCGGCAACCGGGGGGCGCACACCGAGATCCAGGCCATCAAGATCGCCACCCCGGCGATGGCCGAGTGGGTGATCGACAAGGCGATCCAGGCGTACGGCGCCGCTGGCGTCAGCCAGGACACCCCGCTTGCCGCCCTCTGGTCCCAGGCCCGCACCCTGCGCCTGGCCGACGGCCCCGACGAGGTCCACCGCGCCTCCCTGGCCCGCCGCGAACTCCGCCGCTGGTCCCCCGCCTAACCTCGCCCCTCCGAGCGCCTCTTGTAGAGAAAGAGTGCCTATCGCGCCCCGAATAGCCACTCTTTCTCTACAAGAGGGGGGTCTTGGGGCGCGTGGGGCGGGTTAGGCGGAGGCGCGGTGGACTAGGTGGGTGTCGAGGAGGATGTAGGGGGTTTGCAGGTCCTCGTGGCGGATCCGGGACATCAGCAGGCGGGCCATCTGGCGGCCCATCTCCTCGACCGGCTGGTAGACCGTGGTCAGCGGCGGGTCGGACTGGCGGGCGATCGGCGCGTCCTCGAAGCCGACCACGGAAACGTCCTCGGGCACCCGCCGGCCGGCGTCGCGCAGGGCACGCAGCGCACCGCAGGCCATCAGGTCGGAGGCGACAAAAACCGCGTCGAGGTCCGGGCACTGTTCGAGCAGCCGGCGCATGGCCGCGGTGCCGCTGCTCTCGCTGAAATCGCCGTACGCGATGAGGTGTTCGCTGACCGGCCGCCCGCTGGCCTGCACGGCCTGGCGGTAACCGGCGAGCCGGGCCACGCCGACGCCCATGTCCTGCGGGCCGGCGATCGTGGCCACCTTCGTCCGGCCCCGCCCGACGAGATATTCCACCGCCTGCCGGGCCCCACCGGCGTTGTCCACGTCGACGAAGTAGGCGGCCTGGGCACCGGGTTGCAGCATCCTGGCCGGGCGGCCGCCGAGCACCGCCGGCAGGGAGCGCTGCTCCAGCAGGGTCGGCAGCGGGTCGGAGTCGTGCAGGGAGAGCAGGAGTACACCGTCGACGTGCTGCGGGGTGAGGTGGTGCTCGACCCGCTCCCGTTCCGCCGGGGACTGGGCCATGGCGAGCCAGAGCTGCATCGGGGTGTCGAGCAGGCCGGAGCTGATGCCGCGCACGATGCCGGCGAAGAACGGTTCGCCGAAGACCCGTTCCTCCGACTCCGACACCACCAGCGCGACGGAGTCCGTACGCTGTGTGACCAGCGCGCGGGCGGCGCGGTTGGGTACGTAGCCCAGCTCGGCGATGGCCTGTTGGACCGCGGCCCGCGCCTCCGGGCTCACCTGGGGTGACCCGTTCACGACGCGGGAGACCGTGCCCCGGCCGACCCCGGCACGGGCGGCGACCGCGTCCAGGGTGGGCCGCCCGAGTGACCGGGTGCGCTGGGTTGTCATGGTGTGCTCCTCCGACGGTGGGGTGGGTCGGCACCGACCCGGCGAGGGTTGGTGCCGACACCCCGGTTACTGGCTGGCCCCGGTTATTGTGCGGCCAGACCGTTACGTCGGATCACGTCGGCGTACCACCTGGCACTGGACTTGGGGGTACGAAGCTGACTGTCGTAGTCAATGTGGATCATGCCGAAGCGCTTCGTGTAGCCCCATGCCCATTCGAAATTATCCATCAGGGACCAGGCGAAGTACCCACGCAACGGCACGCCCGAAGAGATCGCGGTGTGGCAGGCCCTCAGATGGGCGTCGAAGTAGGCAACCCGGTCGATGTCGTCGACCTCACCGTCGACCACCTCGTCGACGAAGGCCGCCCCGTTCTCGGTGATGTAGAGCGGCAGCTTCGGGTACTCCCGGTGCACCCGCTCCAGCACCTCGACCAGGCCGGGGGCGTCGATCTCCCAGTTCATGTCGGTCACCGGGACACCCCGGGTGACAAACCGGACGTGCTCGCTGCCGGGCCAGTTCGACGGCGCCCGCCAGTACGGCTCCGGCTCCACCCCCTCGATCGGGGCGGCCACCACGTGCCGGCTGTAGTAGTTGATCCCCAGCACCGACAGCGGGGTGGAGATGATCTCCATGTCGCCGTCGCGTACGTGCTTGAAGTCGGTCACCTGGGACAGGTCCTCGACCACGTCCGGCGGGTACTCGCCGAGCAGGATCGGGTCGAGGAAGAACCGGTTGGCCAGCCCGTCGATGCGCCGGGCGGCGTCCGCGTCGGCGGCGGTGTCCCGCTGCGGCGAGACCGCGTACAGGTTGAGCGTGATGCCCAGGTCGTGGTCGGGCCGGGCCTCCTTGATCGCCCGTACGGCGAGACCGTGGCCGAGCATCAGGTGGTGACCGGCCTGGACCGCCGCCTCCGGGTCGCTGAGTCCGGGCGCGTGCGCGCCGGAGCCGTACCCGAGGAAGGCCGAGCACCACGGCTCGTTCAGCGTGGTCCAGTAGCGGACCCGGTCGCCGAGGGCGTGGTGGGCCAGCACCGCGTAGTCGGCGAACCGTTCGGCGGTGTCGCGCAGCGGCCAGCCGCCCGCGTCCTGCAACGGTTGGGGCAGGTCCCAGTGGTAGAGCGTCACCCACGGCTCGATGTCGTGTTCGAGCAGGTCGTCCACCAGCCGCTGGTAGAAGTCCACCCCCTCGGGGTTGACCGGGCCGACGCCGCCGGGCTGGATCCGGGTCCAGGACAGCGAGAACCGGTACGACTTCAGCCCCATCTCGGCCATCAGCTTGATGTCGTCGCGGAACCGGTGGTAGTGGTCGCAGGCGACGTCGCCGGTGTGCCCCTGCTTGGTGAGACCGGGGGTGTGGCTGAAGGTGTCCCAGATCGACGGGGTACGGCCGCCCTCGGTGGCACCCCCCTCGATCTGGTACGCCGCGGTGGCCGCACCCCAGAGGAAGGTGCTCGGGAAGATGAGCTCGTTGGTCACGACTTGACGGCGCCTTCCATGATGCCGCCGATGATCTGGCGGCCGAAGAGTACGAACACGATGAACAGCGGCAGCGTCGCGATCAACGTGCCGGCGAAGATCTGCGAGTTGTCGGCGAAGTAGGCCGAGTTGAGACTACGCAGGGAGATCTGCACGGTCGGGTTGGCCGGATCGGCCAGCACGACGAACGGCCAGAAGAACTGGTTCCACTGCTCCATGAAGGTGAGCAACCCGAGTACGGCGGCAGCCGGCCGCAGTGCCGGGGCGACCACGTGCCAGTAGACCCGCCAGGTGGAGCAGCCGTCGACCCGGGCCGCCTCGATCAGCTCGTTCGGTACGGCCTGTTCGGCGTACTGACGCATCATGAAGATCCCGAACCCGCCGATCAGGAACGGTACGGTCACCGACGGCATGGTGTTGAGCCATTCGAGCTTCGCCATCAGGATGTAGAGCGGCAGCACACCGAGCTGGATCGGCACCATCATCGAGGCAAGGATGATCAGCAGCAGCGCGTTCTTGCCCTTGAAGCGCAGTTTGGCGAAGGCGAAGCCGGCGAGCGAGCCGAAGAACACGGTGGCGACGGTGATCGTGCCCGAGACCAGGAACGAGTTCATCAGGCCCTTGAGGATGTTCGCGTCCCCGTTGGCGAGCACCCGTTCGATGTTCTCGCCGAGCTTGCCGCCGGGCAGGAACGGCGGCGGCCAGGAGTTGGCCGCGTCGTTCGTACGCGAGGCGATGACGATCATCCAGTAGAACGGGAAGAGCGACAGGATCACCGCGAGGACCAGGCCCACCCAGGTCAGCGGGCTGGCCTTCCAGAGCCGCTCGGCGCGGTTGCGAGGTGGGCTGCCCTTGGGTGGGGCGAGTGGCGAGGGCCGGGGCCCGAGCGTCGTCGTAGTCATCTTCGGTTCCCTCACTTGTCCGAGCTGATGCGGCGGGCCAACAGGTAGTTGATCGCCGACATCGCCGCGATCAGCACGAAGAGCACGAGCGCCACCGCACCGGCGTAGCCCCAGCGGAACCGGGTGTTCATGACGTCGAGCAGGTACATGGTGATCGTCTGGAACTGCCCCTGCGAACCGCCGGAGATGCCACCGGAACCGCTGGTGAACAGCAGCGGCTCGGTGAAGAGCTGCAGGCCGCCGATGGTGGAGATGATCAGCGTGAAGATGATCGTCGGGCGGAGCTGCGGGATGGTGATCGACCAGAACTGCCGGGTCTTGGAGGCGCCGTCGAGTGCCGCGGCCTCGTAGATGTCCTTGTTGATCGACTGCATCGCGGCGAGGTAGATCAGCGCGTTGTAACCGACCCAGCGCCAGTCAACCATGGTGGAGATGGCGAACCAGGAGGCGTACCGGTTGGCCCGCCAGTCGATCGGGTCGATGCCGACCAGGTCGAGCAGCCAGTTGGCCAGGCCGAACTCCCGGGCGTAGATCATCGAGAAGATCAGCGCCACCACCGCGGTGGAGGTGATGATCGGCATCGCGATGGCCATCCGGAAGAACGTCTGGCCCTTGATCCGCCGGTTCAGGGCATTGGCCAGCAGCAGCGCGATCAGCAACTGCGGCACGGTCGACATGGCGAACATGCCGAAGGTGTTCACCACCGCGTTCCAGAACTGCGGGTCCTGGCCGATCTCGACGAAGTTGTCCAGACCGACGAAGCTGATGGTGGCGTTCATCGGCGACCGGTCGGTCAGCGCGATCCAGACGGTGTAGCCGATCGGATAGGCGCTGAAGATCGCGAAGATGACGAAGAACGGCAGGATGTACAGGTACGGCGAGACCTTGAGGTCCAGCCGGGTGAGCGAACGTCGGGGGGCACGCCGGGGGCCCCGCTCGTCGTCCGCCGGGTGGCTGTGCCGGCCGGCCGGCGGGGCCGGGTCGAGATCCAGGCTCATCGGAAGTCCTTCAACTAGGGCGTGGCGCCGACAGGGCGAACCTGTCGGCGCCACCCGCGCTCACGGCCGGGGTCACTTACCGGCGGCCGCACCGTTCTTCAACGCGTCCTTCCAGGCCGCGTCGGCGGCCTGTCCCTGCTCGACCGCGCGCAGCGCGTTCTCCACCGCGGTCCGTACGGCCTGGTTCTTCGGGCCGAGGTAGACCGGCTTCAGCTCGGTGGCACCGGCGGCGAAGATCTTGCCGATCGGGGCGTTGCTGAAGTACTCGTTGGTCGCCGAGGTCACCGCCGGGTCGTTCAGGGCGGCCGGCTGCGAGGGCAGGTTGCCCAGCTTCTTGAACACCTCGATCTGGCTCTGCGCACTGGTCAGGTACTTGGCCAGGTCGGCCGCCGCCTTCTGGTGCTTGCTCGACTTCGGTACGGCCAGGAAGGCGCCGCCCCAGTTGCCGCCGTTGCCGGGCGCCTTGGCCACGTCCCACTTACCGGCCGCCGCGTCGCCGGCCTGGCCCTTGATCACACCGGTCATCCAGGCGGGGCAGGCGATGGTGGCGAAGGTGCCGTTCTTGAAGCCGGCGTTCCACTCGTTCGAGAACGACTGGAGGTTGTTGGAGAGCTTGGCGCTGATCATCTTGGTGGTCAGGTTGAACGCCGTCTGGATGTCCGGGTTGGTTTCCAGCACCAGCTTGTTGCTCTTGTCGTAGTACGTGTACCCGGTGCCGCCGCCCGCCGTCTGGCTCAGTACGACGTTGTAGAAGTTGGTCGCCGAGTCGACGAACTTGTTCTTCTGGTCGGCGGCGGCGAACTTCACGCCCTGCTCGATGAACGCGTCCCAGGTCGGCCAGAGCGCGCCGACCTCTTCGCGGTCGGTCGGCAGGTTCGCGGCCTTGAACAGGTCGGTGCGGTAGCAGATCGCCATCGAGCCGACGTCGGTGCCGAGGCCGAGGACCTTGCCGTCGGGCGTCGTGCCCTGCTCCCACTTCCACGGCAGGTAATTGGCCTTGAGGTCGCCCGCGCCCTCGTCGGCGAGGTTCACGAACTTGTCGGCCTGCGCGTAGAACTGCACGATCGTGCCCTCTTCGAGGGCGACGATGTCACCGGCACCGGAGCCTGCGGTGATCTGCTGGGTCAGCCGGGTGTTGTAGTCGCCCAGGCCGAGACCCTTGCCGCGCTCCTGGATGGTGACGTTCGGGTGGTCCTTCTTGTACTGCTCGTACAGGCCTTCGTAGCCGAAGCCCTGGTCGCCGAAGACGTCGACGATCAGCGTGACGGGCGCGTTGGGATCGGCCGATTCTGTTGACGAGTCGTCGCCACAGGCCGTCGTGGCGAGCACGGCGACGGACGCGATCGCGATTGCCGCGAACCGCCGACGGCGGGACGTGACGCTCATCCTGACCCCTCTCAGGTCGCATGTATGTGTGGTGGGGGGCGGTGGTACGGGTTGGGGACGGCTACCCGGACGGAGATCGTGGATCGACACTGTGGCGCGAGCCACAGTTAGCCGGGAGCGCTCCCATGAGATTGCCGGGGGGTTTCCGGAGTGTCAATACCCCGATGGGAGCGTTCCCATTTCGTTACCGCCGCAGCCCAAGGTCACCAAGGGAGTAGGAGCCGTTACGTCCAGCTACCTGCCGAAGGCCGGAATGAACGGCGTGCTGGTCGCGCCCCTTGAAATCGCCGCACGCTCAGCAGAGCCGGCGGGTCAACGTGGTCGCCCGGTCGGCGGCGAACGCCTCCGCGTCGAACGACCGTCCGATCCACTCCCGCATCGACTCGTGGTCCGGATGGTCGGGATCCGCGAGCGCGACCAGGAACGTGCGGTAACCGAAAGCCCCGCCGACGTCCTCCGGCGGGCAGGCGCGGGCACCGCTCACGCAGACCGGGTAGCGCTCCCCCGGATCGGCACCGAACGCGTCCTCGACCGTGACATCGTGCTCCCACCAGTCACCGAAGTCGTAGGTGTAGCGGAACCGGCTCCCCTTGCCGACCACCGCGTCCAGCCGGGTGTCCAGCTCGTCGCGCAGGGTCAGCTCACCCTCCGGGTCGGGCTCGCCGTACTGGAGCCCGTCGATCTCGAACGAGTGCAGGTGGCAGTCCTGCCAACCCATCACAAGCTGGAAAACGCGGTGCAGCCGGTCCAGGGTGTAACCCCCCGGCACCAGCACCCGCCGCCACACCACGGGCGTGACATCGGAAAGCGAGACCTTCAGTTGGAAGATCTGCCGTTGCGGGCTCGACAGTTCGCGCACCATCAATCAATACCATGCAGGTCAGCGGCATAGCACAGACTCGACGGAATAGCCGCAAATCTATTTTGTACGGCCCCCCGCCGCCCGCGACGGCGGTGGGCGCGTACGTGGTCGTTCGGCGGCGCCGGTGGGCTCAGGTGCGGAACGGACCGGTGACGCAGTACGTAATGCCGCCGGACGAGGAACCCGAGGTGCCGCGCTGGGACGAGAAGTACAGCCGGTTCCCGGCCGGGGTGAACGCGGGACCGCAGATCTCCGACGAGCCCTGGCCGGTGATCCGGAGGAACACGGAGATCTTGTCGTCCGGGGTGATCACGCAGATCTCCATGTTGCCGCCGTCCTCGGCGACGTAGAGGTCACCGAACGAGGAACCGGTGATGTTGTCGACGCCGGTCAGCGGCGCCGAGCCGGGGCTGACGAGGTTGTCGTCGTAGGCGAGTTCGTAGGTGTTGTTGGCGAGGTTGAGCTGCCAGACCCGGTTGTCGCCCTTGGTGGTGAACCACAGCGTGTTGTCGGAGTAGTGGCAGCCCTCCCCGCCGTTGAACGACTTGGCGCCGGACACCTGAGAGCGGGTCACGGTCGGGGAGCCGTCCGGATCGGGTACGGCGGCCCAGCTGAACGAGCCGGACGTGGCGCTGCCGGCGACCAGCACCTGGAGCGCACCGGCGGACAGGTCACCCCAGGTGTTCGGGATGAACCGGTAGAGCTTGCCGTTGGTCTCGTCCTCGGTCAGGTAGATGACCCGCCGGTCCGGGTCGGCGGCGGCGGCCTCGTGCTTGAACCGGCCCATCGCCGGACGGACCACGGCGGTGCCGCCGAGCGGGTACGTCTCCCACACCCGGCCGAGGCTGACCTCCTCGCAGGACAACCAGGTGTTCCACGGGGTCTTGCCACCCGCGCAGTTGTTGTTGGTGCCGGACAGGATCCGGGACGCCCCGGTGACGGCGCCGCTGGAGTTGAACAGGATCCGGGACGCGCCGCCGCCGGAGCCGGCGCTGGTCTCGGAGTTGGAGACGTAGACCCAGCCGGTGCCGTTCGCGTACACCGCGCCGCCGTCGGGCGCACTGTGCCAGGTGTACGAGGTGCCGGGCACGACCTGGCCGGAACGGGCGACGATCTGGCTGGTGAAGCCGGCGGGGAGCTGGATGCCGTGGCTGTTGGCGGCCTGAAGCGGACCGTACGGGCCGGTCGCGTTCTGCGCCGGTGCCGCGTACGGCCGCCGACCAGGCGGTGAACGGCAGCGCTACGGCGCCAGCGCCGAGCACGGTGGCGCGCAGCATGTTCCGTCGATCCATCTGGACCTCCTTGGTGGTGGGTCCGAGGAACGTAACGATCCGCTGTTGCCGTAAAACGGTACGTAAATGAACGACTGCCATCGATAAGTGAACAAGATTGTCGGTAGGCTGCGCCAGATGAAGATCCTCGAACCGGGTGTGGTGATTGATCGGCGCGAGGTGCTGCATGGGCGACCTTGGTTGGTGACTCCCGTTCGGGTGGTCCACGACAGCGGTGAGGTTTTGGTGACCTACCTGGCTGAAGGCACCCCGCTGATCTTTCCGGAGCACCCTTTTGGACCCCACCCCTGGAGCAGGACCGCGCAGTGGCTCGGAACCAGTTTGCTGCAGGTGCAGCGTCTGGGTGACGCCCACGCCGTCTGGGGCTTCTATGAAAAGGGTGTCTTCACCGGCTGGTATATCAACTTTCAGGCGCCGATGCGCAGGTGGGCACAGGGCTTCGACACCGTGGACCACGGCGTGGATATCTGGATTCCGGGCGGCGGGTCGCAGTGGCAGTGGAAAGATCTCGGAGATGTCACCGAGTTGGTGCGGGTTGGCCGACTGACGCCGCAGGAAGCCGACGAGGTATGGGCCGAGACAGAGAGAGTGGCGGCGGCCTTGGACAAGGGCGAGCGGTGGTGGAACCGTTGGACAGGTTGGATGCCGGATCCGAGCTGGCCGGTTCCGGCGGCGACAGCGTCGTTGGCGAGGCTTACCGACTGACGGCTGATCCGCGTGTCCTAGGTCGACTCGGGCGGAGTTAGTCGATCCAGCAGATGACGGCGGCGCCGCGCCTGGCGGCGGTGGCGAAGAACCGGCGGGCGTCGGGCAGGAAGTGGGCGACCCAGACGAGTTCGTCGGGCCGGTCCCAGTGGTTCGGGTAGATCTCGGCGTGCTGCAACTCGGCCGGGTCGACGCCCCGTATCAGGTCTTCCGGAGTGATGGTGGCGAGTTCGGCCGCAGCCGAGGCGACCTGCTCCGGGGTGAGGTAGCTGGGCGGGCCGTAACCCCAGTCCTGGTCCGACTCCGCGAAATCGTCATCGGATGGGTCGACGAACGCCGCGGCGCCTTCCACGATCGGAACCCCGAAGCCCCGCCGTCGTAGCAGGAAATCCAGGGCCTGCCACGCCTTGCCCGTGCCCGACGACCGGTCGTCAGCGGCTTCACCGGCGGCCTCGGCCAACTCGTACGCCCATTCGAGGTCGTCCTTTGCCCGTGCCAGCTCGGCCGGCGTCACCCGTAGCCAGTTCCCGTTCATGCTCACGGACGGCAGATTAGGCGTACGGTCCGACAAGATCTGCCGCTGCTCAGAAGATGCGGTTGGCGCCTTCGGTGCGGGCGCGGGACTCGGCGGCGCCGGGTGCGAGGTTGTTGCAGAGGATCACCGACGCACCGGCGAACAGCGGGGCGAGCAGCCAGATCACCGGCTGTTCCTGCCCGGCCGTGTCGACCAGCACCCGGTCGCCCGGCCGCAGGTCGCGGGACTCGGCGATCCCCTGTGCCACCGTTGCCCACTCGCGGTAGCTGGTGCCGTCGACCGTGGCGGCGTCGGTGGGCCGGACCGAGGCGTACGGCGGCGTGCTGTCGCCGTGCGCGCGGACCTCGACCAGGTAGTCCCGGTAGCCGGCCGGCACCTCGCGCATCGGTTCGGCCCCCGGCGCGAGCCCGAGCACGAACTGGTGTTCCGCCTCGGGTACGTCCTCCAGCCAGTTGTCGAGCCGGTCGTGGGCCACGAAGGTGACGTCGGCCGGCAGGTCGGCACCAGGGCCGATGCGCGGCAGACCGGCGGTGGCGGCCAGGTGGAAGGCCACCGACACGCCGGCCGACCAGGCGCCGAGCAGCACCGCGGCAGTCTGCCAGTGCGGCGGGAGCAGCACCGCCGCGCGGTCACCGGGATTCAGCCGGCAACCGTCGACGAGCAGGTTCGCCGTCCGGGCGACCCACCCGCCCAACTCGGCCGCGGACAGCTCGGTCCGCTCCCCGGTCGCGTCGTCACAATAGGTGAGCAGTGGCCGCGAGGTGTCGACCGCCGCCGCGTCCAGCAGGGCGGGAACTTCCTCGGTACGGCGTGCAGCAGTCACGTCCATCAGGGCGACGATACCGAATCCCGCCCGAAAAGGACTCACCCGGAGGTGTAGCGGAAAAACGCTGTACGGCTTCCAGCGAGGCTATGCATCGTGACCGGAGAGGCAGTAGCGGGCGGGGGTCAGTCGGGGCGGATTTGCACCAGGGCGGCGGCACGGCCGAGGGCGGCCTTCTCGGTGGCGGTGAGGGTGGGATTGACCCGGCGCAGGTCCAACGCCCGCCGCAACTGGCTGGCCCGGGGCGGCTGCACCCGTTGCTGGAAGGCGGCCAGCATCAGCCGGCCGGGGTCGGCGAGCTGGACATCCTCGCCGACCGCGACCTCGGCGAAGATCAGCGCGGTCATGGCCACGTCGAAGTCGGCCTGGCCCTCGATCGCGTTGCGCCAGTCGATCAAGACCGGGCCGCGCGAGGTCAGCATGACGTTCAGCGGGTGCAGGTCGAGGTGCAGGATCCGGTCGGCGGGATCGGTGCTGAGCCGGGCCGGCAGGGCGTGCAGTCGGTCGTGCAGGTCCACCAGCAGGTCGGCGGCCGGGTCGACGTCGATCCGGCCGGCGAGCAGGGCGCCCAGCAGGGTTTCGCCGTCGAGTCGTTCGAGCACCATCTCGGGCCCGCTCGCGGAGTGGACCGTCGGCACCGGGTAGCCGACGCTGGAGAGATACGCCATCACCGCCGCCTCCGGGGCGGTGTCGCCGCCGTCGCGGTAGCGGCGCAGCACCCGCCTCCGGTCGAGCGCGAACACGTCGGCGTCCCGACCGGAGGCGAGCAGGGTGGGTTCGTTCACGGCTGCTGACGCTAGTTGCCCCAGATCGCGGTCGCCCACTCCGGGTGGTCGATGAACGGGTTGCGGTTGCCCTGCCACTCGTCGTAGATGACCTGGTTGCGGCGCTTCTCGAAGGCGTCCGGCGGGTCCGACCGGTTCCACTGCAACAGCACGGACAACTTCCCGATGTACGGGTTGCTGCCGTTGTTGACCGACTGGTTCATCTCCAGGTTCGGCCAGCCGTCGCCGCCCTCGTACCGGACCGCCATGTACATGATCATGCGGGCCACGTCGCCCTTGACCGCGTTGCGCGGTTCGAACGAGTCGCTGTCGGTGTAGTTGCCCGGAGCCTCCGCGACGGTGCTGCCGCCGCTGTCGAAGTCCTTGTTGCCCCGGGAGGCGTTGACCGATACGTCCTCGGGCCGCAGATGGTGCACATCGGTGCCCGGTCCGGTCGCGGTGCCGAAGTCGCCGTGCGACTTGGCCCAGACGTGCTCGCGATTCCAGTCGTTCGGGTTGCCGCCGTTGGTGTTCTTGCTCTGCGACCGGCCGCTGTAGAGCAGGATGACGTTGCCCGAGTTGTTGGGATCCTGGTCGGTGTCCTTCAACGCCTCCCAGACCTGGTCGTACGTGAGCCGGGTCTGCACCCTGATCACGTTGTGCAGGGCACTACGCAGCGCGGTGCCGGTCTTGCCGATGGCGCTGGCGTAGTACGTCCGGTCGTAGTCGCCTCCGGGCGGACTCGTCGTCGGACCGGCCGTCGGCGTACGGGTCGGTGTCGGGCTCGGGGTGGAGCCGCCGAGGGTAATCGCCGTCGGGTCCTTCAACCCGCCGTGCGCGAAGTACGCGGTCAGCGTGCCGGTGACGGTGACCAGCCGTCCCCGCAGGCCCGGATTGGTCTGTAGGCCGAAGGTGCTCCGGTAGGAGCTGGTCACCTGGACGTAGAGCATCCTCGACGTCGCGGTCTCGCTCGCCAGGTCGGCGATCGCGATGGCGGTGTCGCCGGTGAAGCCCGACCTGAGCACCGTGTTGGTGGCCGTCGGCTGACCGATGACGTACCCGGTGACCGAAGCGGACCTACCGTCCTGGGCGGCGAGTGCGCCGGCCACCGTCAGGCTCGCCGCCGCCGAGGCCGAGATCGCCGCGACCGGCAACCCCACCCCGAGCACGAGCGCGAGCCCGGCCGCCAGTCGCCACGTACGGGCGCCGACGATCCTCTTGATATCCATATCTGGCGATGCTAATCGAGATCATCAGGATCACGTCATGCGTGCATGGTCATACTTCCGGCGTGGAGGCCACCACGACGATCGGCTCGTGGCGGACCGGGAAGTTGACCGAGTTGGCGATGAAGCAGGCCCGGTGCGCGTCGGCGTGCAGCCTGGTGGCGGGCTCGACCATGTCCGGCTCCGCCACGGTCACCTCGGGCCGCAGCAGCACCTCGGTGAACCGGCCGCCGTCCGCGTCCTCGGTCATCGCACCCACCGCCCGGTCGACGTAGTCGGTGACCACCACCCCCGCCTCGGCGCAGAGATGCAGGTACCAGAGCAGGTGGCACTGCGAGAGCGAGGCGAGCAGAAGCTGTTCCGGGTTCCACCGGGTCCTGTCCCCCCGGAACGCCGGGTCGGAACTGCCGGCGATGGTGACCGGGCCGTCGGCGGCCACCTCGTGGTCGCGGTCGTAGTCCCGGTAACCGCTGGTGCCGGTGCCGCGGTTACCGGTCCAGGTGACGACGGTGTCGTAGCTGTGCTGTCGGGCCATCTCCGGTCCACCCTCCCGCCGGGGCGCGTCGGAAACCACGCGCGCGTCCGGCCAACGTCATGATCGGATGGGGACCAGCCAACCATGGGGAGCGCCACCGATGACAGCCAGTTCCGACCGGGCGGCGGCGGGCCGTACGCCGTCGGTTTCCTGTGTTTTCGTCTGCCACGACGGTGCCGGGCGGGTGCTGCTGGCCCGGCGCGGCGCCGGCGCCCGCGACGAGCCCGGCACCTGGGACACCGGCGCCGGAGCGCTGGAGTTCGGCGAAACCTTCGAGGCCGCGGTGCGCCGCGAGGTCGGCGAGGAGTACGCGACCCGCCCGCTCGACATCACCACCCTCGGCGTACGCAACGTGCTGCGCGACGAGCCGCCCTCGCACTGGGTGGCGGTGGTCTTCGCGGTACGGGTGGACCCGGCGACGGTGGCCGTCGGGGAGCCGCACAAGTTCGACGAGCTGGGCTGGTTCACGCTCGACGCCCTGCCCGAACCGCTGCACTCCCAGCTCCCACCCACCCTGGAACTGTTCGGCCGGACTGCGGCGGACCCGCGACGCGCCACCGGTCGTACCGCATAGGGTTTCGGCATGATCTGCCGAGCGTGCCGCGAACGGCGGCATGACCAGTGCCCCGGCCGGAACTGGTGCGACTGCCAGCACCGGGTTGCGGTGCCGACCCCTCCGGTGACCGGGCCGGCCGGCGAATGACCGAGCCGACCTCGGCCGCACCGGCCCCGACCACCGACCCGCGTACGCCGATCCACCGGCTCTGGCCGGCACCGGACGGTACGCCCCTGGACGACGACGCCCTCGCCGCGCTCTACGGACGGCCCGAGCAGCCGCACCTGCGAGTCAATTTCGTGTCCAGCATCGACGGGGCGGTGGCCGTCAACGGGTTCTCCGCCGGACTGTCCAACGGCCCGGACAAGCGGGTCTTCGGCGTACTCCGGATGCTCTGCGACGCCCTGGTGGTCGGCGCCGGCACCCTGCGCCAGGAGAACTACGGCCCGGTACGCCTCGACGAGCGCCGCCGGGCGTGGCGGCGCGCGCACGGGATGTCCGAGTACCCGACGCTGGTGGTCGTCTCCGGTGCGCTGGACCTCGACCCCCGGCAGGCGGCCTTCGCGCAGGCCCCGGTACGCCCGGTGGTGCTCACCCACGCCCGCTCCACCGCACCGGCCGGGCTGGCCTCCGTCGCCGACCTGATCAGGGTCAGCGCGGACACCGCCGATCCGTTCACCCGGTTCGAGGAGTCGAGCGAGATCGGCCTGGTCAACCAGGTCGGCCTGGTGGACCAGAACGACCGGATCGACCTGGTGGACCGGGTCGACCTCACCGCCGGGCTCGCCGAGTTGCACCGGCGCGGCCACCGGCAACTGCTCTGCGAGGGCGGGCCGTACCTGTTCGGCGCGCTCACCACCGCGGACCTGGTGGACGAGGTCTGCCTGACCGTGGCGCCGCTGCTGGCCGGCGCGGGCGCCGGCAGGATCACCGCCGGTACGCCCAGTCCCCCGCGCGGGATGGGACTGCGGCATCTGCTCGCGGCCGAGTCGACGCTGCTGCTGCGCTACGCCCGGGACTGATCGGCGGCGGGTCGGAGCGGCGACTCAGCCGGCCGGCCGATATTGATCTACGTTCGTCTATGGAACGGGAAACGGTTTCCTGTCAGTCTGCGTGAGGCGGATCTCTACGGCCCGCCCAGCCGACGCCACGGGGAGACTGTCGATGACCGCGCCTGTAGCCGACCGCCCGGACGGACCGGAAGCAGCCCCGGAGCCGCTTCCGGAGACGCCCTCGGAGCCGGCTCCGGAGACGCCTGCGGAATCGGCCGGGCAATCCGATCCACCGGGTGGGAGGTCGTCGGCCGGGCGGGTCACGGCGGCGGTGGAGACGGCGCTGCTCGCGGTCGGGGTGATGCTGCTGGCCGTCACCCCGAAACCGCCGATGATGGGCGACGGTCTCGCCCGCTACCAGGCCCTGCTCGAACTGCTCGAACAGCGGCAACTGCCGGGCACCCAGTACTCGATGATCGGCCCGCTGTTCGCGACGCCACTGTGGTTGGTGGGGCACTGGTACGGCAACACCCAAATCTGGCTGGTGCAGTACAACTTCCTGCTGCTCATGGTCGGACTCGCCGCGATCCACCTGCTGCTGCAGGGCCGGGTGGCGCCGCGTACGCACCGGCGGTTGCTGCTGCTGCTGGTCGCCGGGAGCATGGTCGCCGCGCACGTACAGGACTTCTACGGCGAGATGTTCACCGCGATGGCCGTCGGCGTCGGCCTGCTCGCGGTGACGCTGCCGGACACCCGGTGGGCGACCAGGGCCGCCGGTTGGGTGGCCATCGTCCTCGGCGTCGCCAACACCCCCGGCTCCATCGTGGCGCTCGGACTGGTCGTCGTGGTGCTCTGCCTCATGCGCCGCCGGTTGCGCTACCTGGCGGCCCTGCCGGCCGCCGCCGCGCTGATCGTCGGCGAGAACTGGTGGCGCTTCGGCGACCCGCTGCACAGCGCGTACGCCGGGCACGGCGGCGGCGCGACGGTCATGCCGTACTCCGGGCAACCCGGTTTCTCGTACCCGTTCCTGGTGGGCCTGGTCGCCATCGTGTTCTCGTTCGGCAAGGGCCTGATCTGGTTCACCCCGGGGTTGTTCCTGCCGGCCCGCGACCGGCTGCGGGAGGCCGGGGCGAACCTGTGGCGGGTCTGGCTGCTCTGGGCGGTGTTCGTGGTCGGCCTGGTGCTGCTCTACTCCCGCTGGTGGGGCTGGTACGGCGGCATGTACTGGGGACCGAGGTTCTTCCTCGTCGCCATGCTGCCCGCCGCACTGGCCCTGGCCGTCTGCCTGGAACCGGGCCGGGCCCGGCCGTGGACGAACGTCGCGACGGTGGTCGTGGCCGTGCTCTCCGTGTGGGGCGCCGCGAACGGTCTCGTCTTCGGTCAACTGCGACCGTGGACCTGCTACGAGAACAACTACCACCTGGAAGCGCTCTGCCACTTCACGCCGGAGTTCAGCCCCCTGTGGTTCCCGTTCGTCGACACCCCGGAACTGACCAGCCTGCAACGCGGCACCCTGCTGTTCTACGCCGTGGTGCTGCTGTGGCTGGTCGCCCCGGTGCTGGGCCGGCTCGCCGGCCAGGTCAGGGCGGCGCTCGGCGGACACCGCGACCTGCTGGCCCGGCGCACCTGGCACTGGTAGGCCAGAGTGCTACCGCTCGGTGGGCAGGATGGGCCCGGCGAACAGGTCGGTCTGCTCGTCGACCCGGAGGTCCGTGGTGGCGTGTGCCGGCGCGGGGCGGTCGCTGACCGGCAGCCGGGAGTAGAGCCGTACCTTCGGGTCGGGGCCGCGCCGGGAGGTCACCGGGCAGGTCACCAACCGCACCGGAAGCGGTGGCGTCTCGAAGCCCCGGCTGCCCCATCGCAGCCAGATCGGGATCCGGCCGGCGCCGGCCTCGGCGAGCAGCTTCTCCACCGAGCGGCGGCGGTCGGTCTTGTCGATCTCGACGGCGACCGGCGGGCCGTCCGGCCGGGCGCAGGCCACGTCGAGGAACGAGTGCCGGTGGGCGTACGGCGGAGGCAGCGGCAGCACGCTCGCCGCCCGGCGGTAGACCCGCCAGCCCCGACCGGTGGCCCAGGCGGCGACCTCTTCCACCAGCAGCGCGGTGACCTGCTCCGGTGTCCGGTCGACGAAGGTGAGCGCGGCCAGCCGGTCGGCCAGCGACGCGGCGATCAGTTCACCATCCCCGGCAACGTCCACCGCGTCACGCTAGCGCCTCGGGTCCCCCCGCACCCACAGGCGCTAGCGGCTGGTCCGCCCGCCCTTGCGGAGGTTCTCGATGGTCAGGTCGAGCGCGGCTTCGAGGTGGGTGATCCGGCCGGTGGAGAGCATCATCAGCACGCCGCCCTGGATCCCGGCGAGCAGGGCCGAGGCGGTCCGGTCGGTGTCCAGGTCCGGATCGACCTCACCGGCGTCCCGCATGTGGCGCAGGCCCCTGTTGATCTCCGACTCCCACTGCTGCATCAGCGCGCGTACGACCGCCTGGGCGCCGGGGGTGCTGCGACCGAGTTGGGACACCAGCACGTTGAGCGGGCAGTGCTGACCCTGCTCCAGGTAGCGGGCCACGACCGCGTCGCGCCAGGCGTACCAGGCGGGCCAGGAGGTGAGGTCGCCGAGGAAGGGCTGCTGGTCGGTGAGCACCCGGTCGGCCTCGAACTGGGCCACCGCGAGCAGCAGTTCCTCCTTGCCCTCGGGGAAGTAGTGGAAGAGCTGGCTCTTGCTGGTGCCGGTCCGGGCGCGTACGTCGTCGAGGGTGGTGACGGCGATGCCGCGCTCGCGGATCTCCGCGGCGGCCCCCTCGATGATCCGTTGCCGGGTCGCGGCACCCTTGCGGGTCAGGGTCCCGGTCACAGCGGCCACCTCCCTTTTTAGGACTAGCGGGTCCACTTTACCGCGCGCTCGCCGGCACCGTCGACCACTCGACGATCTGGCCCGTACCGATAATTTACGGCCACAATATGGCTTCCCACCTGAGGATACTTATAGCTATCTATCTCTTGTGCAGTGAAAACTTTCGATCCATACTTCGGAATGTTTCACCACCGTGGGCGATCCGGCAAGCCCTGCTCCCGATCGACCCCCACCACCATGAAGGGGAACGCATGAAACGACTCGTCCGGCTGCTCGGCGCGGCCGGTGCCGCGGCGGCGCTGGCGCTGCTGAGCCTGACCGTCGCCACACCCGCGTCCGCGGCCACCCTGACCGAGGTGACCAACTTCGGCACCAACCCCAGCAACCTGCGCATGCACCTGTACGTGCCGGACCGGGTCGCCGCCCGACCCGCGATCCTGGTGGCCGTGCACTACTGCACCGGAACCGGCCCCGCCTTCTACTCCGGCACCCAGTTCGCGCAGCTCGCCGACCAGTACGGGTTCATCGTGATCTACCCGTCGGCGACCCGCAGCGGCCAGTGCTTCGACGTCTACTCGCCGCAGGCCCTGCGCCGCGACGGCGGCAGCGACCCGGTGGGGATCCTGTCCATGGTCCGGTACGTCCAGCAGCGCCACAACGGCGACCCCGACCGGGTGTACGCCACCGGCGTCTCCTCCGGCGCGATGATGACCAACGTCCTGCTCGGCAACTATCCCGACGTGTTCAAGGCCGGTGCCGCCTTCGCGGGCGTACCGCACAGTTGCTTCGCCACCACCGACGGCTCGACCTGGAACAGCCAGTGCGCCAACGGGCAGGTCATCCGTACCGCGCAGCAGTGGGGTGACCTGGTGCGCAACGCGTACCCCGGTTACACCGGCGCGCGGCCGAGGATGCAGCTCTGGCACGGCACCAACGACGAGACGCTGCGTTACCCGAACTTCGGCGAGGAGATCAAGCAGTGGACCAACGTCCACGGGCTGAGCCAGACCCCGACGTTCACCGACACCCCGCAGTCCGGCTACACCCGCACCCGGTACGGCAGCAGCGGGGGCAATGCCCCGGTCGAGGCGATCAGCATGCAGGGCGTACCGCACAACCTGCCGGTGAACGCGGCCGAGGCTATCCGCTTCTTCGGCCTGAACAGCACCACCCCGCCGACCACCCCGCCACCGACCACTCCCCCGCCGACGACCCCGCCGCCGACCACGCCTCCGCCGACCACCCCGCCACCGACGACCCCGCCGCCGACCACGCCTCCGCCGGTGGGTGGGACCTGTGCGGTCGGTTACACGGTCAACGCCTGGAACACCGGCCTGACCACCGCCGTCACCATCAGCAACCGGGGTAGTGCCCCGATCAACGGCTGGACCCTGGCCTTCACCCTGCCCGCAGGGCAGAACATCACCTCCGGCTGGAACGCCAGCTACAGCCCGACCAGCGGCGCGGTGAGCGCCCGTAACGTCAGCTACAACGGCACGATCCCGCCGAACGGCTCCACCAGCATCGGCTTCCAGGCCACGCACACCGGCAACTCCGGTCGGCCGGCCGCCTTCACCCTCAACGGCGTCGCCTGCACCGTCGTCTGATCCGGTCACTGTCCGGGGTGACAGCAACCCGTCCCGTCACCCCGGACAGTGCCGTACCGCCCCGCAGGCGCGTCAACTTGGCGTGCTGTCGTACAGGTGGGGCAGGATGCAACACGTGTCGTGTCTTGAGCAAGAATCGCCCGTGGTCCGCGCCTCGGTCCCGACCCACGGGCCGACCCCGGTCGGTGCGTCGGCGCCGAGCGGAGCCCGGCGATGAGCACCGCGCCGATCGGTGACGAGTCGACCGACCCGGGCGCGGTGGTCGGCCGGGTGCTCGGCACCGCCGACGCCACCCCGCTGCAGTTCTGGACGGCGGTCTCACCCGGCAGCTACCTGCAACTCGACGACGTGGTGGTGACCCGACGCGAGCTGCCCGACCGAGAACCGGTGACGATCGCCGGGGTGGTCACCCAGGTCAGGGCGCGACACGAGGGCGCGCAGTTCGACTCGGACGTCTTCGCCATCGCCGACGGGACCCTGCCGGCCCAGGTGCAGGAGGCCGCCGAGATCACCACCACCCGGGTCGACCCCGAGTTCTACGTGCCGCCGTCACCCGGCGCGCTGGTCTACCGGGCGCAGGGCGAGGCGCGCGACTCCGCGCTGCACTTCGACCGGATGGAGCGGCGGGTGCCGATGGGCACCGGCCGCGACGGAGTGCCGGTCTTCCTCAACGCCGACTTCCTCGACGGCAGCCGGGGCGCGCACGTGTCTATCTCCGGCATCTCCGGGGTGGCGACCAAGACCAGCTTCGCCACCTTCCTGCTCTACTCGGTGTTCCGCTCCGGTGTGCTCGGCGGCGACGCGGTCAACGCCAAGGCACTGATCTTCAACGTCAAGGGTGAGGACCTGCTCTTCCTCGACCACCCGAACACCCGGCTGGACGCGGCCACCACGGCGGCGTACGCGAAGCTCGGGCTCAGCGCGGGCGCCTTCCCCGACGTACGGGTCTACGCGCCGCCGCGGGCCGGGGACGCCTCCGGCACTCCGGACGTGAGCAGCCGGCTGACCGGGGTGGACAGCTTCTACTGGACGCTGACCGAGTTCTGCTCCGACCGGCTGCTGCCGTACGTCTTCGCCGACGCCGACGACGAACGCCAGCAGTACACGATGGTGGTCCACTCGGTCACCGCCCACCTGCACCGCTACGCCCAGCCGGCCGACGGCGGGGTGAGCATCGACGGCGTACGCGTGCACTCCTATCCCGACCTGGTCGACCACATCGTGGAGCAGCTCACCGACGAGGAGACCCGGTCCACCTGGGCCGGCAGCGCGATCAACACCGGCACGGTCAACGCGTTCGCCCGCCGCCTGATCAACAGCAAGAAGGACCTGGCCCGGCTGATCCGCGGTGACCTGGCCACCCGCCGACCGCACCGGATCAACACCGCGGAAAGCGCCCAGGTCACCGTCGTCGACCTGCACAACCTGCCGGACCGGGCGCAGCGGTTCGTGGTCGGTGTGACGCTGAAGACCGAGTTCGAGAACAAGGAGAAGACCGGCACCGCCAAGCCGCTGCTCTTCGTCGTGCTGGACGAGCTGAACAAGTACGCCCCGCGCGAGGGCTCCTCCCCGATCAAGGAGGTGCTGCTGGACATCGCCGAGCGTGGTCGCTCGCTCGGGGTGATCCTGATCGGCGCCCAGCAGACCGCCAGCGAGGTGGAGCGGCGGATCGTCACGAACTCGGCGATCCGGGTGGTCGGCCGGCTCGACCCGGCCGAGGCATCCCGCCCCGAGTACGGCTTCCTCCCCCCGGCGCAACGCCAGCGCGCGCTGCTCGCCAAACCCGGCACCATGTTCGTCAACCAGCCGGACATCCCGGTTCCGCTCTGCCTGGAGTTCCCCTTCCCGGCCTGGGCGACCCGGGTCTCCGAGGCCGGCCAGGCCCCGTCGGAGACGCTGCGTTCGATCACCCAGGCGGCCGACCCGTTCGCGGTGGTCGGCTCCGGGGCCGGCGCGCTGACCGACGACGACATCCCGTTCTGAGGACTCCGCCGTGAAGATCCTGCACACCTCCGACTGGCACATCGGCAAGGTCCTCAAGGGACAGTCACGGGTCGCCGAACAGGTGGCGGTGCTGGCCCAGGTGGTGGAGGTCGCCCGGGCCGAGCAACCCGACCTGGTGATCGTCGCCGGTGACCTCTACGACACCGCCGCGCCCACCCCGGAGGCGACCCGGCTGGTCACCCGCGCGCTGACCGCGCTGCGCAGCACCGGCGCGCAGGTGGTCGCGGTAGGCGGCAACCACGACAACGGGCCGGCGCTGGACGCGCTGCGGCCGTGGGCCGACGCGGCCGGGGTGGCGCTGCGCGGAAGTGTCCGGGACACCCCGGAGGAACACCTGGTCGACGGGGTCACCGCCGGTGGCGAGCGGTGGCGGCTGGTCGCGCTGCCGTTCCTCTCCCAGCGGTACGCGGTCCGCGCCACCGAGATGTACGAGCTGACCGCCGCCGAGGCCAACCAGACGTACGCCGACCACATCGGGCGGCTGATCCGGCGGCTCACCGAGAGCTTCACCGAACCGGACCGGGTGCACCTGGTCACCGCCCACCTGACCGTGGTCGGCGCGATGGCCGGCGGCGGCGAGCGGGAGTCGCAGACCGTACTCGGTTATGCGGTGCCGGCGACGATCTTCCCGACCAACGCGCACTACGTGGCGCTCGGCCACCTGCACCGGTCCCAGCAGGTGCCCGGACCGGCCCCGATCCGCTACAGCGGCAGCCCGCTCGCGATCGACTTCGGCGAGGAGGAGAACCGGCCCTCGGTCACCATCGTCGAGGTGGGTACCAGCACCGCGGCCCGTACCCGGGAGGTGCCGATCACCGCCGCCTCGCCGCTGCGTACGGTCCGGGGCACGCTCGCCGAGCTGGCCGAGATCGAGGCGCCGGACGGCTGGCTTCGGGTGTACGTACGCGAGACACCCCGGGCCGGGCTGCGCGAGGAGGTGCAGGCCCTGCTCCCCCGTGCGCTGGAGGTCCGGGTCGATCCGGAGCTGCTGGCGGCGGCCGGCCGTACCCGGGCCGCGCCCCGGGCCGGTCGCTCGGCTCGGGAACTGTTCGGCGACTACCTGGACAGCCGGGGCCCGGACGACGACGGCGTACGCGACCTGTTCGACGAGCTGTACGAGGAGGTGGGCGGGTAGTGCGTCCGCTCCGGCTGGACCTGGCGGGCTTCACCGTCTTCCGGGAGCCCACCACGATCGACTTCACCGACGCCGACTTCTTCGCCTTGGTCGGTCCGACCGGTTCGGGCAAGTCGACGGTGCTCGACGCGATCTGCTTCGCCCTCTACGGCACCGTGCCCCGCTGGGGTGGCGTACGCGGCATCGCCAACGCCCTCGCCCCGTCCGCGGTCGAGGCACGGGTCCGGCTGGTCTTCGACTCCGCCGGTTCGCGTTACGTGGCCACCCGGGTGGTGCGGCGCGACAGCCGGGGCAACGTCAAGACCGGCAACGCCGGCCTGCAACGGATGCCCGACGGCTTCGACGTGACCAAGCTCGACACCGGGATGAGCCCGGAGGATCTCGGCGAGGCGCTGGCCGGCACCCCGGCCGACATGGAGGCGGCGGTGCTGACCGCGGTCGGCCTGCCGTACGAGCAGTTCACCAGCTGTGTGGTGCTGCCGCAGGGGCAGTTCGCCGACTTCCTGCACGCCAAGCCGGCCACCCGGCAGCAGATCCTGGTCAACCTGCTCGGGCTCGGCGTCTACGAACGGGTGCAGCAGGCCGCGACCGGCCGGGCGGTCGGGGCCGAGGCACAGCTCGCCGCGGTCAACCAGGTGCTACAGGGGCTCACCGACGCCGACGAGGAGACCCTGACCGCCGCCACCGAGCACGTCGACGCGATGCACCGGCTCGCCGACGACGTGCGGGCCGCCGTACCCGAACTGGAACGGGCCCGTGCGGCGGCGGACGCGGCGGCGGCCCGGCTGACCGCGCTCGACGGCGAACTCGCCGAACTGGACCGGATCCACCCGCCGGCCGACGTCGCCGCCGTGGCGCGGGCGGTGACCGACGCGCGGGCCGTGGCGGCGGAAACCGTCGCGGCGGTCACCCTGGCCGAGGAACGCGAAGAGAAGGTACGCGGTGAGCTGGCCTCGGCGGGTGACCCGACCCTGCTGCGGCTGCTGTTGCAGGCGCACACCGAACGGGACCGGGTGGCCGCCGAGGCGGAAGCCCTCGGGTCCGGGCTGACCAGCGCGGAGGTCGACCACACCGCCGCGCTGGCCGCACTCGACCGGGCCCGCGCCGACGCCGAGCGGGCGGCGCTGGAGCTGGAGGCGGCGCGCAAGGCGTACCAGGAGGCGCAGACCGCGGATCGGGCCGCCGCGCTGCGCGGACACCTGACCGCCGGGGCGCCGTGCCCGGTCTGCGAGCAGGAGGTGCACGTGGTGCCGGCGGTGCCGGCCGGTTCCGCGGTGACCGCCGCCGAGGCCGCCGGCCACACCGCCAGGACCACCGCGGACGCCGCCGCCAAGGTCCTCACCGAACGCGAGCGGGCCGCCCGCGCCCTGGAACGCGACCTCGACCGGGCCCGCGCCCGGCACGACCAGCTCGCCGCCGCACTGTCCGAACTCGACGCCCGGCTGGTCGACTCACCCGGCCCGGCCGCCCTGCGCCGCGAACTCGCCACCCTGGACAAGCTGCGCGGCCAACTCGACCAGGCCGGCACGGCGGTACGTACCGCACGGGAATCCTCGCGTCGGGCCCGGACCGGCGTCGAGGCGGCCGAGGAGCGGGTCCGGCTCGCCGGGCGGGAGTTCGACACCGCCCGTGACCGGATCGCCCGGCTCGGCCCGCCCGCCGCCGACCGGGACGATCTCGCCGCCGCCTGGGAGGTGCTGCGCGACTGGGCGCGGCGGGAGGCGGACCGCCGCCGGGCCGACCGGGTCGACGCCGCGAGTGCGGTGGCCGAGGCACGGGCCGCCGCCGACACCGTCGCCGCCGGCATCACCGCCCTGTTCACCGCCGCCGGGGTGCCCGCCGGCAGCGAAACCGGCCGCTCCGGCACCGACCCGGTGGCCGCCGCGGCGGTCGCGGTGGTGGCCGCCGAGGCCGAACAGCGGCGCCTGGCCCAGCGACGGGAGCAGGCCGAACAGCTTCTCCAGAAACGCGTCGAGCATGAACGCGCCGCCCGTACGGCACGGTCGTTGGCGGGGCACCTGCGGGCCAACAACTTCGAACGGTGGCTGCTCGCCGAGGCGCTGGACCTGCTGGTCGACGGCGCCTCCCGGATCCTGCGCGAACTGACCGGCGGCCAGTACGAACTCACCCACGACAAGGGCGAGTTCTACGTCGTCGACCAGCACGACGCCGGGCTGCGCCGGGGCGTACGGACGCTGTCCGGCGGGGAGACGTTCCAGGCCTCGCTGGCCCTGGCACTGGCCCTGTCCGAACAGCTCGCCGGCCTCTCCACCACCACCGCCAGCCTGGAGTCGATCCTGCTCGACGAGGGCTTCGGCACGCTCGACGTGGCCACCCTGGACACGGTCGCGGCGACCCTGGAGACCCTGGCCGCCCGCGGTGACCGGATGGTCGGCGTGGTGACCCACGTACCGGCGCTGGCCGAACGGGTGCCGGTCCGCTACGAGGTCAGCAAGGACGCCCGGACCGCACGGGTGGAGCGGATCGGATGACCGGCGTGCAGGCGCCACCGCCCCGGTACTACGTCGACGGCTGGGATCCCTCCTACGGGGCCTCGTTCGAGGCGGCCGGCGGGCCGGCGGCACCGAGCAGTGCCAAGGTGGAGCCGGACGTCGAGCTGCCCGCCGACGAGTGGCGGGCGGTGGGCGTACCGGACGGGTTGGCGGCGCCGGACGTGGTGCTGCTGGTCGACGGGGTACGCCGGATCGACGCCAGCGTCTGGACCCGCGAGGACGACGGCGCCTCGTACCCGGGCATCGCCGCCTCGTACGCCGCTGGCGTGGTCCGCTGCGACCTGCGGCGCGGCGCAGCCGAACTGGCCGGTACGCGGGTCGCCCGGGGACTGTTCACCGCCAGCCCGTCGGCCGGGGACGTACTCGCCGGACAGGTCCGCTACACGCTGCACCGGGTCGGCGGCAGCGGCGAGCTGAGCAAGCTGCCGGCGGCCGTGCAGGGGCCGCTGACCGCGCTGGAGGTCGAGGTCTCCGACGCGGCCAGGACCGACGACGACCTGCTGGTGCTCGACGGGCCACTGCGCAACCGGCGCCACCTGCCGCGCACCATCGGCTACATCAAGACCCAGCACAGCCAATACCTGGACGCCGGGCTGACCGCCGTGGTGACCCGGCTGGCGCCGGGGGAACGGTCCCCGGTGTTCAAGCTCGGCACCGCCTGGGGCGGCTACTCCTGGTACCTGCGGCTGCCGGGCACCACCGGGGCGCCGTGGGCCGGGATCGTCCGGGTCGAGTGCTCGGCCGAACTGAGCGTGCCGGAGGCGATCGGGCTCGCCGACCGGTCCCTGGTGACGCTGCCCCGGTTCGCCTCGTCGCCGTACAAGGACCCTCGGGCACCGCAGAACCTGATCCCGATCGCCGGGCTGGAGCGCCGGCTGCGGGCCCTGCTCGGCGATGCCCGGCTGCTGCACCGCACGCTCACCATGGCCGCCAACCGCCCGTACCGCTGAGCCGGCCCTGCCGCTGGGGCAGCCGCCGGACGGGCGCGGGGTCGACCGACGATACTGGCGGTATGGCACGCAAGCGAGGTCCGGACCGGCTCGCCGTACGGGTCGACACCGGGCTCGCCGAGTTGGTGCCCGACCCCGACCGGCCGCGATCGTTCACGCTCAATCTCGACGGCACCCCGCAGTCGCACGTCGACCTGGACGACCCGACCCACCTCGAATTCGAGTACATCCGCCGGATGGCCGCCGCGATCGACCTGGTCGCCCCGGCCGGTACGCCGCTGCGGGTGCTGCACCTCGGCGGCGGCGCCCTGACCCTGCCCCGGTACGTGGCACAGACCCGCCCCGGCTCCACCCAGCGGGTGGTCGAGATCGACGCCGCCCTGGTCGAACTCGTCCGCCGGGAACTGCCGTGGCCACCGCAGGCCCGGCTCAAGGTACGGGTCGGCGACGCCCGCGAGGCGCTGAGCGGATCCCCGGAGGACTCCTACGACCTGGTGGTCGCCGACGTGTTCGCCGGTGCCCGGACCCCGGCCCACCTCACCTCGGTCGAGTTCGCCGCCGAGGTGGCACGGGTGCTCCGCCCGGCCGGCAGCTACCTGGTGAACGTCGCCGACGGGCCGCCGCTGAAGCACATCCGGGGTCAGGTCGCCACGATCCGGTCGGTGCTGCCGATGGCCTGCCTGGTCGCCGACGCGGCGGTGTTGCGCGGTCGCCGGTACGGCAACCTGGTGCTGGTCGCCGGGCGGGTGCCACCGCCGGTGGCCGAATTGACCCGCCGTGCGGCCGGTGACTGGTTTCCCGGCCGGGTGCTGGCCGACGAGGAGCTGGAACGGTTCGTCGGCGGCGCCAAGATAGTGGTGGACGCCACCGCGACCGGTTCCGCCGCGCCGCCGGCCGGCACCTTCGGCGTCGCCGGGTGATCCGCGCCACTGCGCGACGTGTGAGCCGCTCCGCACCGGGCTGATTTCCGGTCGCCACGGATCAGGTGCAATGCCGTTGATCCGTTCCCGGTCCGAATCCGTACCCCTCGGTGGCTGGATGACCGGAAGCGGAGGGGTGAATGCACACGGTGACCGAAGAACGGCCCGCCGACCTGGTCCGGGCGGACTGGGTGCGCGCACCCCAACCGCGACGGGATATCGAAGCCGGGGGCGGTATCGACGCCCGGATCGCGGCCCGCAATGATGTTCGCGTGACGCCACGATCGGCTACCGGCCGCCACCAATCCGGATCAGCCGAGGCCAACCGTTCAGACGATCTGGTCCGGCTCCTATATGAGCAGCATGCCGGCCCTCTGTTGATGTTCGTGCTCCGGCTTACCGGCGGGGACCGACAGCGGGCCGAGGATGTCGTACAGGAAACGCTTTTGCGTGCCTGGCGAAACGCGCACCGACTCGGTGCCCAGGGGCAGACGTCCCTGCGGCCCTGGCTGGTCACCGTCGCCCGCCGGATCGTCATCGACGAACATCGCAGCGGGCAGGCCCGGCCGGCGGAAACCTACGACCGCGACCTGGAAACCTTTGCCGAAGCCGACGAAACCGAACGGGTGCTACGCCTGATGACGGTTACCGACGCACTCCGCACACTGAGCGACTCGCATCGCGAGATCCTCGTCGCCACCTATTTCCGGGGCCGTACGGTCCCGGAGGCCGCCGAGGAGTTGGGGCTGCCGCTGGGCACCGCCAAGTCCCGGGTCTACTACGCGCTACGCGCCCTGCGGACCGCGCTGCAACAGCGGGGGGTGACCGAATGAGCCGGTCCGACCACTTCGACGTCGCCTCGTACGCGTTGGGCGTGCTCGACGAAGAGGACACGATACGGTTCGAGGAGCACCTGGCGGACTGCTGGGCCTGCGCCGGTGAACTGGAGTCGATGCTGCCGGTGGTGGACCTGCTCGCCGAGGTCGACCGGGACGACCTGGCGGTGATGGAACGGGCGACCGCCGACGACACGATGGTCACCCGCGCGCTGACGGTTGTCGGCCGGGACCGGCGCCGGGCCCGCAGCCAGCGGATCCTGAGCCTGGCCGCGGGTGTCGTGGTGGTGGCGCTGCTCAGCGGGCTGGCCCTGGTGGCCGGCGCGAACTGGGTCGGCGGTGACTCGAAGACGCCCGGTCCGTCCGGACCGGTGACCCAGGTCGGCGCTCCACCGTGGACCAACGGCAGCTTCCCGGACGTACCGAACGGGGAGAAGGTGACCGTCACCGACAAGGACACCGGCGTCCGCGCCGACCTGCTGCTCGACGCCCGGCCGTTCGGCACCCAGGTCTCGTTCGCGCTGCGCAACCTCACCGGCCCGCGGGTCTGCCGGCTGGTGGTGCTGCGCAAGAACGGTGATCCGGAGGTGCTGTCGAGCTGGACCGTGCCGACCGAGGGTTACGGCACGCCGGCCCGCCCGGAACCGCTGCTGCTGCAGAGCACCACCTCGGCGCCGCGTACCGAGATCGACCGGATGCAGATCCAGGCGCTCGACGACAAGGGAGCCGCGACGGCGCTGGTCACCATTCCCCTCTGAACGCGGCGAACCACCGGATCACCCTCGACGTCGCCGGGGTACGCGAGTTCGGCGACACGTACCCGTTCGGCCCGGGCCGACCCCCCTCTGGGCGGGCCAGCCCGGGCGATGGCCGGTGGCGGTTGCCGATCCGGGTTACGGGCGGACGGACAGGGTGTGGTGGAAGACGCCGCGGGGGTCCCAGCGGGCCTTGACCCGGCGCAGGCGGGGGTAGTTCCCCTTGTAGTACAGGGCGTGCCAGGGCACCCCGGACGTGTTCCACCCGGGGTCGGCCAGGTCGGTGTCCGGGTAGTTGACGAAGGAGCCGTCGTTGACAGGGCCCGGCACCGGCACGCCGCCGGTGTCGGCGTACATGTCCCGGTAGAACTCGCGGATCCACCTCAGGTGCCGGGCCTCGTCCTTCGGGTCCGCCCAGGCCACGAGGTAGAAGAGCTTCAGGATCGAGTCGCGCTGGGCGGCGGCGGTCGCCTCCGGCGCGACGGCGTTGACCTGACCGCCGTACGAGTTCAGGCTCAGCGTCCCGCCCACGATGTCGTAGTCGTCCCTGGTCAGGTGGCGGTGTACGACTTCCACCTGTCGGTCGGTGAGGCGCCGCCGCAGGTACCCCGCCTTGGTCTTGAGCCGCCACCGGCCGGGGTCCTCGCCCGGACCGCGCAGCGCCGAGGCGAGCCACGGTAGTCGCTGCTGCGTGCGGGCCGAGGGCGGAGCGAACCCGGCGCTCAGCGCGGCGACGTGCTCGTCGAGCAGCCGTTCGGCATTGGCGCCGGCCACCTGCCCGAGCATCATGAGCCGGCCGGACTGGCGGCGGAAGAGGAGCAGCTCGCTGTAGAGGCCGGCGTACGGCGTACCCGGTCCGCTGTGTCGCTCGAACCATCGCCCGTGGTTGCCCACCAGCCGCGCGAACGCGTCCGGGCCGAGTCCCTCCCACGACCACTCCATCTCGAACGTCAGCACCGAGGCCGGCGGCTGGGGTAGCAGTCGGGTCGGGTCGGCGCCGCGTGCGCCCGGTGTACGAAACCAGTAGCGGGTGACGACGCCGAAGTTCCCGCCACCGCCACCGGTGTGCGCCCACCAGAGTTCACGGTTGGGGTCCGACGGCTCCCTGGTGGCGACCACGCTCCGTGCGGTGCCGTCACGGTCCACGACTACCACCTCGACCCCGTACAGGTAGTCGACGACCAGGCCGAGCAGCCGGCACAGCGGCCCGTATCCGCCGCCCTGGACGTGCCCACCGGCACCTACCTCCGGGCAGTAACCGCCGGGGATGGTCACCCCCCACCCCAGGAAGAGCCTCCGGTACGCCTCGCCCAGCGTCGCGCCCGCCTCGACCGCGAACGCGTTGTGCCGAGGGTCGAAGTAGACGCCGGTCATGCCCGACATGTCGATGACCACGCGTACGGCCGGGTCGTCGACGAAGTTCTCGAAACAGTGCCCACCGCTGCGCACCGCGACCCGCTTGCCGGCGCGTACGGCCTCCTGGACCGCCCGCACGACATGGTCGGTCGTACCCACCACGCGTACCTGCTCCGGCGTGCCCTGGAACCGCAGGTTGTAGCGACGCTGTACCAGGTCCTGGTACCGCGGGTCGTCCGGCGTGACCCGGATCGGGCCGAGCGGTGGCGGCCACGCCGGTCCCGGCGCACCGGACGCGGGTGACGCCGCCAGTCCCTGATGGACGGCCACGCCGGCCGCGGCGGCGATGGCTGTACTGCGTAACAGGCTCCGCCTGGTGTGATCCCCCATGGACGTGTCTCCTTCGTGCTCGGTGGCGACCTTGCCGGACCGACGCTACGCAGCGTGATGCGCTCGGGAAATCCCGCTGACCGGAGGCTTGAACCGGGGGCTGGCCCCACCACCGATGGGGGGCGTGGTGGTGCCGCGACCACTCTGCTGGCGGTCGCCGGCCACGACGGAGATTCCCGGTTCGCGGAAGGGAACCCTAGGCGGCGGGCAGGTCGGCCCGGCCGCCGAGGCGGCGGAAGGTGTCGTGGGTGGCGGAACCGGGTTCGGCCACGTAGACGATCATCCGCTGGTCGGAGTCGGCCAGGTGCAGCACCTGGCACTCGAACTCGAGCGGCCCGACCTCGGGGTGCGCCACCCGCTTGACGATCCGCCGCCGGACCTCGACGTCGTGGTCCGCCCACAGCTCGGCGAACCAGGACGAGCTGGCCAGCAGTTCGGTCACCAGCTCCTCGATGCCCAGGTCCCCCGGATAACGCCCGTACGCGGCGCGCAGGTCCGCGACCGAACTGCGGGCGAACCGCACCGCGTCGGCGTCCTCCCAGTGCTGGTCGTTGGCGGGCCGGCGGAACATCCAGCGGATCGTGTTGCGGTCGAACTCCGGCACCGCCGTCAGGTCCCCGACGAAGTACGTCGCCAGCCGGTTCCAGGCCAGTACGTCGTACTTGGCGTCGACGACGTACGCCGGGGTCTCGACCATCGAGTCGATCAGGTGCCGTACGCCCGCCGTCACCTCCCGGCTCGGTCCGGCCGTCGCGGGCGGGTTCTCCCCGGCGATCCGGAACAGGTACTCGCGCTCGTCCCGGTTGAGCATCAGCGCCCGCGCCAGCGCCAGCAGCACCTGCCGGGACGGGTGCGGGCCCCGCCGCTGCTCCAGCCGGATGTAGTAGTCGATCGACATCCCGGCGAGCTGTGCCACCTCCTGCCGGCGCAGCCCCGGCGTACGGCGACCGATGCCCTCCGGCAGGCCGGCGTCACCGGGCCGCAACCGGGCCCGCCGGCTGCGCAGGAACGCCGCCAGCTCGTCGCGCCGCAGCCCGGACCCGTTCGCCGTGCTCATAGCCGCCCGTTCCCCGTGTTCATGACTTCCATGGTGCTCCCGATGCCGGTCCCGCCGCACCGGGCGTGGGTGGTACCGCCGGTACCAGCCCCGACCGGTCTCTCCCGCCCGGCCGCGCCCGTCGGCACGCTCGGGTCATGACCACCAACATGACCGCCCTGATCACCGGGGCGAACAAGGGAATCGGACTTTCCACCGCCCGGCAGCTCGGCGAGCGCGGCTACACCGTGCTGGTCGGCGCCCGTGACCCGGAGCGGGGCCGGGAGGCCGAGCGGGCACTGCGCGACGGCGGTGCCGACGCGTACGCCGTGGAACTCGACGTCACCGACGAGGATTCGGTGGCCCGGGCGGCGAAACGGATTTCCGATCAATACGCACACCTGGACGTACTGGTCAACAACGCCGGGATCGCCCGGGGCGACGGGACCGGTCGGCCGAGCGAGACCACGCTGGCGACCCTGCGCGAGGTGTACGAGACGAACGTGTTCGGTGTCGTCACGGTCACCAACGTCCTGCTCCCGCTGCTGCTGGCCGCCCCGGCGGCGCGGATCGTCAACGTCTCCAGCGAGGTCGGGTCGATCGGCATCATGACCGATCCGGCGCATCCGCTGTTCCCGATCGCCTCGGTGGCGTACCCGTCGTCGAAGTCGGCACTGAACATGGTCACCGCCATGTACGCGAAGGAACTGCGGGACACCCCGATCAGGGTGAACGCGGCGAATCCCGGTTACTGCGCCACCGACCTGAACGGCAACAGCGGATTCCGTACGCCGGACCAGGGCGCCGAGGTGAGCGTCCACCTGGCCACTCTGGGTGAGGACGGGCCCACCGGGCTGCTGTGGGGCTTCCTGATGGACGGCAGCAACTCGTACGGCGTACTGCCCTGGTAGAGCCATCCATCAGGACGGGTACGGGAAACCGGAGGGAACAGTTCAACGATTTGCTGTGAAATTGTCCACCGTCTATCACCTCATCCGCCGGCCGTTAATCGCCGTACTTCCCCGTGACCTGCCAAGCTGAGGAGGACACGTGGCACTGATCAAGCGAACCGCGACCATTGCGAGCACACTGGCCGCAATGACCGTGGTGGCCGCACTGACGGCCTGCGCCCCGGCCGGGTACGACCCGACCCAGCCCGCCGCCGACACCGAGCCGGTGGCGAACGCGGCGGCCGAGGCGGCGGCAGCGCCGAGTGCGACCCCGGAACCGTCGGCCTCCGCCGCGCCGAACCCGCCGTCGAACGCGCCTCTCACCACGGAACTGAACGGCAAGAAGGTCGCCAAGATGGGTTCGGTGGTGACCGACCAGAAGGGCTGGATCCTCTACCGGTTCGACAAGGACTCGGCCAACCCGCCGACCAGCAACTGCAACGGTGACTGCGCCCGGCTCTGGCCGCCGGCACTGACCGACGGCAACACCGAGGTGACCGGGGTCGACGAGGAGAAGGTCGGCGAGGTCACCCGCGAGGACGGCACCCGTCAGCTCACCATCGGCGGCTGGCCGGTCTACCGCTACATCGGTGACCTGAAGCCGGGCCAGTGGAAGGGCCAGAAGGTCGGCGGCACCTGGTTCGTGGTCGCGCCGGACGGCAAGAAGAACCTGAGCTGCCTGCCCGAGGGCACCCCGAAGCCCGTTCCGCTGCCGCCGGCCGACGGTGAGGGCGGTGCCGCCGAGAGCACCGGCGGCGACTCGTACTCGTACTGACCGGTGGCCACCGACGCGGCGGCCGGCCGTTGCCGACAGGGCGCGGCCGGCCGTCGCCGGTGGTCGGTCGGAGCGTGTCCGCTCAGCTCGCCGCGGCGAGCCGCCGCGGGGCGGCCGGCTCGACCGCCGGCACCGGAACCGGTGCGGAGGCGGACACGGAAACGGGTGCGGGCACGGTGATCGTGGTGCTGGCGAGCATGGTCCGGGTGATGGAGGTGAAGGCGTGCGGGGCGTTGACCGCGACCAGTCCGACGAGTCGACCCTCGTCGTGGTAGCCGACCAGCACTCCGGCCCGGGCCACGTCACGTCGCCCCGGACGGAGTTCGGTGACGGTCACCTCGGCGTTGCCCGGCAACTCGCCGCAGACCTGGATGCGCAGCCCGTACTGGTCGGACCAGAAGCGTGGCACCAGGGTGACCGGTTCCACCGCACGGTCCCCGGCGAGCAGGGTGTGCGCGGCGGCGCGTCCCTGCTGCAGCGCTGCGATCCACTGTCCGCAGCGGACCGGGCGGTCGGAGTAGCGCAGGTTCGGCCAGCGGGCGACGGTGCCGGCTGCGACGATTCCCTCGGCGCCGAGCACCCGCAGGCTCTCGTCGCAGAGCACCCCGTCGGTGATGTCGAGACCGGCGCCGTCGAGCCAGTCGACGTCGGGACGCTCACCGGTGGTGGTCACCACCAGGTCGGCCTGGATCTCGTCGCCGTCGTCCAGTTCGACCAGCCAGCCCCGACGCCGACGGTTCAACCCGGTGACCCGGCGGCCGAGCCGCAACTGCACCCCGTCGCGGGCCACCTCCTTGCCGACCAGCCGGCCGACGGTCTCGCCGACCGCGCGCCCCAGGACGTACGGCTTCGAGTCGACCAGCACGGCGTCGCGGGCCAGGGTGCGTACCGCGGAGGCGACCTCGCAGCCGGTCAGGCCGGCCCCGATCACCACCACCCGGTCGGCGTCGCGCAGGGCGGCGCGCAGCGCCCACGCGTCGGCGAGCGTGCGCAGGGTGTGCAGCCCCGGTTCGCCCACCGGCCAGTCGCGCGGCAGGGCCGCCTGGGCGCCGGTGGCGATCACCAGGCCGTCGTAGCCGAAACGCTCGTCGGTGTCGGTGGTGACGATCCGGCGGTCCGGGTCCAGGTGCACCGCACGCCGGCCCAGGTGCCAGGTGATGTCGGCGCCGTCGAGCACCGGCATGCGTACGTCGCTGGGCCGTCGGTGTCCGGTGAGCAGACCCTTCGAGCAAGCCGGTCGGTCGTAGGGGGCTTCCGGCTCGCCGCCGAGCACCCGTACGTCGCCCCGGAAACCGGCCCGCCGCAGTTCCTCGGCCGCGGCCACACCGGCCCGGCCCGCTCCGACCACCACCACCCGGTCGTACGCCGAGCGTGGTCCACGCCGCCTCACGGCGCACCGTCGCGGCGGTGCACCCCCGTGGCGCTGCCCGAGGGTACGGATCGCGGACCCGGACGGGGCCGGGGTCGCCGGGCGGCGCGGCTGGGCCGGGCCGGTTCGGTGTCGGGATTGGACGGCGGTTCGAGGTCGAGGTCGACCGGGAGCGGGGTCAGCACGGTGGTCGGCACGCGGTTGAGGGTAATCGCCCGCGCGGGACAGACCTCGACCGCTCGGATCACCGCGTTGGTCTGGTCCGCCGGGACCATCGCCTTGTACGCCAACCGCCCGTCGCCGCGCAGCGTGAACACGTCCGGCGCCTCGTGTTCGCAGAAGCCGAACCGGGCGCACCGGTTGGCGTCCACGTCGATGGTGACCTCCTGCCCGCGCCGCCGGGCGGTGAACCGGTCGCCCAGGTCACGACGCAGGTCGCTGGCCCAGGGTGTGGTCGTGAACCAGAGCGCCACAGTGGACAACCAGGCAACCAGTACGCTGCCCCAGACGGCGGGCGGCCCGACATCCGAGCCGGAGATCAGCACGTGTGCGACGAGCAGCATGAACGCCACGTACGTCAGCGCGTGCAGCGCCCGCCACCGGGAGTACCCCAGCCGACGCTGGATCAGTACGGACAACGTGGTGGCGAGGAGCAGTTCCAGCGCGATCACCCCGACCCCGATGCCGATCGGGTCGTCCGGGTTGAGGAAGGGGATGAACTGGTCGACCAGCCGGACCGGGCCACCGGTTGAGGCGAGCTGGACGAGGGCGTGCACCAGCCCGAGACAGAGCCCCAGCAGGGCGATCGTGGAATGGGTGGCGTGTGCGGTCGAATGGCGGATCCGGGTCAGCGCCCAGCCGTTGCGCAGGACCAGGCCGGACAACACCGCGAGCCAGAGCAGGAAGAATGAAATAAATCCCACGGTCGCGGCGATGAGATGCACACTTTCCTGCGCACTGCGCACGCCTGCGGTCCTCCTATTTCCGATGGCACCAACCCGGCGGTAGGTGTCTATATCATTCCGGGCTACCAGCCAGTATGGTGACCTGGGCGCAAAAGTCAAGGCGACCCTGACCAACGTTGTGGCCTGGGCATTGAACCGTACCCATCGGCCGAACGGACGATGTCCGGGGTTGACCTTCGCCGACATAAGTTCCACTTAAGTAAGACCTAAGAATTCCCTATCTTGTTGACCCCGGATTGACGACCGGACAATACGATCCGTACGGTTTCCGGGCAGTCGAAAATTTGCTGATTGTCAGGGGAGGTGAGCCGATGTTGACCGCACTGCCTCGTTCGCGGCGCCGGTCGAACTGGCCGGTGACGATGATCACCGGAATTGCCGGCGCCCTGCTCGGTGGTGTCCTCGTCGCGCCGATGGCGGCCGTTGCCGCCCCACTCACCGGCCAGCCGGTGCAGGCCCCGGTCCCGCACTCGTCGGGCGCCCCGGTCAGTGGCGAGGTGCCGAACCCGCTCGCCGAGCTGCCGGGCAAGCCGTCCGTCGCCGGGCCGGTCGGTCCGGCCGACCGGGACCTGCTGGTCAAGGTGAAGCTGGCCGGGCTCTGGGAGATGCCGGCCAGCGACATGGCGGTGGCCAAGGGCGCCTCGGCGAAGGTCAAGGAGGTCGGCGGGAAGATCGGCCCCCAGCACATGACGCTGGACGACCTGGTGAACAAGGCCGCGGCGAAGCTGGGCGTGCCGCTGCCGACCGAACCGACGCCCGAACAAAAGGGCTGGCTCGCCGAGATGCAGCGCGCCTCCGGCCCCCAGTTCGACCTGGTCTTCGTGGACCGGCTCCGGGCCGCCCACGGCAAGATCTTCCCGGCCATCGGCGCCGTCCGGGCCGGCACCCGCAACGAAGTGGTCCGTGAGCTCGCCGCACAGGCCAACGCGTTCGTACTGACCCATATCACGCTGCTGGAGAGCACCGGGTTGGTCGACTACGAATCCCTCCCGCTGCCTCCGGCGCCCGCCCCCGGGGCGGCCGCGGCAGCGGCAGTCGGCACCGGCTCGCTGCTCAGCGGCGTCGACACCCGCGCCGCCACCGGCGGCATCAACCCGACCGTCGTCTGGCTCGTGCTGCTGGCCGCGCTGATCGCCGGCGCCTACAGCATGGTCCGCCTGATCCGCCCTCGCTGATCAACCCTCGAAGGAAGAGGTGGCTCCACGTGTACGACACCCCCGCCCGTAACGCCCGGCAACGCCGGTCGCCCCGCCCGCCCCGCCGTACCCGGCTGATCGCCGTCATCGCCACCGTCGTCGTCTTCGGCGGCATCGTCGCGGTCACCCAGGTCTCGTCGGCGGGCACGAACTGGCGCGGTAGAGGCGCGCCATGCCCACCGGCGACCAGCGCGGCTCAACAGCCCCCGGCGAGCGCCTCACCCGGCGCGAGCGCTCCGGCGGCGACGCTGAGCCCCGGTGGCGCCGCCCCGAGCGGCAGCGCACCGAACCCGGCGAACCCGGCCGCGGCGTACCACGACCACGGTGCCATCCAGCACCCCGGCGACGGCCAGGAAGCACCGATCGCCGGAGCGCAGAACCGCCAGCAGGACCGCAACCGGGGCCGCAACTGCACCCCCCGCCCCGGTACGACGACCGCCGCTCCCCCGGTCGGCAACCCGGCCAACCCGGGTGCCCCGCTGGAGATCCTCGGCAACAGCTGCGAGCAGAGCCAGAAGCAGCCGCACGACGGCTTCCAGAACGGCGACCGCTGCGTCAGCACCGAGTTCGGTGAGGTTGCCACGGCCGAGGACAACCCCTCGCTGCTGATCACCAACGCGCCGCGCCGGGTACGGGTGAACCAGTCGTTCACCATCCGGGTCAGCACCCGCAACCTGGTCCGGGACCGGTTCCTCGCGGCCGGCCAGGGCGGCTACTACAAGGAAAGCTCGTTCCTGAACGAGGACGGGCTGGTCCGCGGCCACTTCCACACCGCCTGCCGGATGCTGACCAGCGACCGGGCCGCGCCCGACCCGGCGCCGGTCCCCGCGTTCTTCGTCGCCACCGAGGACGGCAAGGGCGGCGCCCAGGCCGACGAGGTCACGGTGACCGTGCCCGGCCTGCCGGCCGCTGGCGAGGCACAGTGCGCCTCCTGGGCCGGCGACGGTTCGCACCGGGTGCCGATGATGCAGCGGGCCAACCAGATCCCGGCCTTCGACGTGGTGCGGGTGACCGTCACCAGGTGATCCGGCTCCCCCGGCGCCGATCCCGGCGCCGGGGGCGGGACTTCCCGGAGCAGGCGCGGGCACACCGACGACGGTCCCCTCCACCCTCGGTGTGTCACAGGTCCCCAACCATCCCCCACAGCTGGTCCGGCGACCATGCGGACGGACAGGAAGGACGGCCCCACCAGCCAGGACAGCTGACCTGCTCCGGGTAGGACAGGCACCGGGACGCGCACGGGCGTCCCGGTGCCTGTCCGTCGCGGTGTCCTAGAGTGGGCCGGTGACCGAGACCGGGCCGACGGCGACGCGGACGATCCGTCCGCCCGACGGCTACGCGCTCGCCGCCTCGGTCGGGCTACTCGCGATGGGCGGACACGACCCCTGTGCCCGGTTCGCGGACGGGGCGTTCTGGTGGGCCACCCGTACCCCGCAGGGGCCGGCGACGCTGGCGCTGCGGCGTACCGGTGGGGAGTTGCTGGCCACCGGCTACGGACCCGGCGCCGACTGGGTGGTGGAGCGGGCCGACGCGGTCGCCGGGCTCCGCGACGACCTCACCGGCTTTGCCGAACTCGCCGCCCGGCACCCGGTGGTGGCCGAACTCGCGCACGTGCACCGCGGACTACGGCTGCCCGCCACCGGGCAGGTCTTCCCCCGGCTGCTGCGCACGATCATGGAGCAGAAGGTCACCGGCAAGGAGGCCTTCCGGGGCTACGCCGCCACCGTCCGGCACTTCGGCACCCCGGCCCCCGGGCCGCTGGCGTCGCTCTGGGCACCACCGGACCCGGCCGACGTCGCGGCGGCGCCGTACTGGGTGTTCCACCCGTTCGGGGTGGAGCAACGGCGGGCCGACACCCTGCGCCGGGCCGCCGCGGTCGCGGACCGGCTGGAGCGGTGCGCGGACTCGGCCGAGGCCACCCGGCGGCTGACCGCCATCGCCGGCATCGGACCGTGGACCGCCGCCGAGGTCGTCCGGATCGGGTACGGCGACGCCGACGCGGTCAGCGTCGGTGACTACCACATCCCGAACACGGTCGCCTGGGCGCTGGCCGGGCAGGCGCGGGCGGACGACGCCCGGATGCTCGAGCTGCTGGAGCCGTTCCGGGGACATCGCGGGCGGGTGTGCGTACTGCTGGCGGCTGCCGGCGTACAGGCACCCCGTTTCGGGCCCCGGATGCCGATCCGCTCCTTCGCCCGCTTCTGACCGCTGCCCGTCAGCGGGTGAGGCGGCGCAGGGCGGCGGCGAGGTTCCGGGCGTACAGGTGCTGGAAGGCCACCCCGAACGGCCCGGCGGCGGCCATCAACCAGCCGGCCGGGCGGCTGAACGCGGTGACGCTGAACCAGACCTCGCCCCGGTCGTCCCGCTCGACCAGGAACGCCTCCTCGCCCCGGGCCGGATGGCCGGGCAGGGTGCCGTAGCCGAAGCCGGCGCGCGACCCGTCGGCCACCGCCCACACCACCCGGCAGGGCGCGTGCAGCCGCAGCGGGCCGAGACCGAGCCCGGAGACCACGGTGACGCCCTCGGCCGCGCGGGGTTCGGACGCCTCGATCCTGACCCCGGCGGCCCGGTGCAGCCGCCAGTCGAGTACGGCTTCGCCGGCCGCCGCGAGGTCCACCCGGCCGATCGAGGTGCGGTACCGCAGGTGCCGGTAACCCGGCGGAAGCCGGCCGGTACGGGTCGCGCCGACCTCGTCGTACGTCAGTGCGTCCATCCCGGCCGACCTCCCGCCGCAGTCAGCTCGGCGGGGTACGACCCGGCCGGGATCATCCGCGTACGCCTCAGGCTGCCTCGCGCAGGTCCGCCAGGGTGAGCGGGGTACGGGCCCGCAGCAGCCGGTCGAGCGCGTCGACGGTCGCCACCTCGCCCAGCACGTTCCGGCCCCCGCCGACCTCGGCCGGATAGCACCGCACCAGCCGGTACAGGTACCGCCCCTGGATCCGCTCGACACTCACCTGCCACCGCCCGCAGCAGACGCAAACCCAACCTCGCACCCGGCGAACATAGCCCTGACCTGCGAAAACGCCGACCCGCCCGGGTCAGGACGAGGCTGGAGGGGCAGCCGGGGCGCCGGTGACGGGAGGGACAGGTCACCGGCTGGTCAGCACGTCGGCCAGGTTGAACCGCACCGCCCGTTCGAGCTGGGCGTAGGTGCAGGTGCGCGGGTCCCGGTCCGGTCGCCAGCGCTCGAACTGGGTGGTGTGCCGGAACCGCACGCCCTCCATGTAGTCGTAGCGGACCTCGACCACCCGCTCGGGGCGCAGCGGCACGAAGGAGAGGTCCTTGCCGGCGTTCCACCGGCTCACCTCGTTCTTGCGCGGGGTGCGTTCGCCCTGCTCGTGCGCGGCGAAGTTCCACGGGTGCCCGTCCATCGAGGTGACCAGTGGCTGCAACTCGACGAACAGTTCCTCCCGTACGGCCATGGAGAAGGCGCCGATCACCCCGACCGAGACGAGTACGTCACGGTCGTCGTAGAGGCCGAGCAGCAGCGAGCCGATCCTGTTGTCGGCTGACTTGTGCACCCGGTAGCCGGCGAGCACGCAGTCCGCGGTGCGCTTGTGTTTGATCTTCGTCATGACCCGCTTGTCCGGCTGGTACGTCAGCCCGGGATCCTTGGCGATCAGGCCGTCGAGTCCGGCGCCCTCGAACTCCTCGAACCACCGCCGGGCGGTCGCCTCGTCCTCGGTGACCGGGGTGACGTGGATCGGCGGTTTCGCATCGGCGAGGCAACGCTCCAGCAGCTCGCGCCGCTGCGCGAACGACCGGTCGGTGAGGTCGTCGTCGCCGAGTGCCAGCAGGTCGAAGGCGACGAAGCTGGCCGGGGTCTGTTCGGCGAGCAGCTTCACCCGGCTGGCGGCGGGGTGGATGCGCTGCTGCAACGCCTCGAAGTCGAGGGTGTTCCGGTCCGTGTCGGCGACGATGATCTCGCCGTCGATGACCGCGCGGGCCGGGAAGTTCGCCCGTACGGCCTCGACGATCTCGGGGAAGTAGCGGGTCATCGGCTTCTCGTTGCGGCTACCGATCTCCACCTCGTCGCCGTCGCGGAAGATGACGGACCGGAAACCGTCCCACTTCGGTTCGTAGAGCTGCCCGGCGGGGATGTCCGCGATCGGCTTGGCGAGCATGGGCGCGACGGGTGGCATCACCGGTAGATCCATGCGGCCATCGTCCCCGCTGCGGTGTGGCCGTGTCCACGAAATCATCGGCGCGCCGGCCGGGCGGATGGTATCGGAGATCAGGAGGACCGCGGTCGGAGCACGGTGACCGGCGATCCGGTACGCGGACGACCGCGTAGCCTGGCCGGTGAGCCGATCGGGAGGACCTCTGGTGACCAGCACGCCCCGCCCACCGCTGCGCCGCAGGTTTACCCGACGTTGGCGGGCGCTCGCCGCCGCCGTCGCCGCCACCCTGGTGCTGAGCGGCTGCACGTTGCCGGTCTTCGCACCGCGTACGGACGGCGACTCGGAGCGCGTACCGGCCGGGCCGGTCGGCGCCGCGGCGAACTGGCAGCCCTGCCCGGAGACGCCGAAGGAACTCGTCGGCCGGAGCGCACCGGACATGCGCTACGACTGCGCCACGATCGCCGTACCCCGGGACTGGCAGGCGGCCGGTGCCAGCGCGGGCGCCACCGCGACTCCCGGCGGAGCCGGCGCGACCTTCGACATCGCCCTGATCCGGGTCCGCTCGACCAAACAGCGCGACCGGATCGGCTCGCTGCTGATCAACCCCGGTGGGCCGGGCGGCTCCGGCGTGGACACCGCCGTCTACCTCTCCTTCGGGTCCGCCTTCGGCGGCCTGCCCGACGACATCACCGAACGGTTCGACCTGGTCGGCTTCGACCCGCGCGGGGTGTCCCGGTCCAGCCCGGTCAAGTGCATCTCCGACGCCGACCTGGACTCGAACTTCGGGTACGACCCCGACCCGCAGACCCAGGCCGAGTTCGACGCCGCGGTGGCGCTGTCGCAGCGGATCGGCGAGGAGTGCGGCGACAAGTACGGCGACCAGCTCCGCCTCTTCTCCACCGAGCAGGCGGCCCGGGACATGGACGCGATCCGGGCGGCCGTGGGCGACGAGAAGACGACGTACCTCGGCTACTCGTACGGGACGCTGCTCGGCGCGACGTACGCCCAGCTCTTCCCGCGCAACATCCGGGCGCTGGTGCTCGACGGCGCGGTCGACCCGGAACAGGACGTGGTGGCCGGCTCGGAGAGCCAGGCCAAGGGGTTCGAGCTGGCGTTCACCAACTTCACCCAGTGGTGCGCGCGCACACCCGCGCGCTGCCCGATCGCGCCGGACGCACGCGGCGCGGTGACCGACGCGCTGGCCAAGGCGGACATCTCCCCGGTACGCGGACGCAACGGCCGGACCGCCACCGGCGGCTGGGTGATGTACGCGGTGATCTCCTCGCTCTACACCGAGTCCGGTTGGGAGGAGCTGGCCAAGGGGATCGACGAGTTGGCCGCCGGCGACCCGACCCAGGTGTTCGAGCTGGCCGACTCGTACGCCGAGCGCACCGCCGACGGTCACTACTCCAACCTGTTCGACGCGAACCTGGCGATCAACTGCGCGGACGAGGACAGCGTCCCCGACCTGGCCCGGATCCGTGAACTCCAGTCGCAGTGGCGGACGAAGTACCCGCTGTTCGGTGCGCCGCTGGCGGTGGGTCTGCTGAGCTGCCGGTACTGGCCGGGGCAGCGGGACCCGTACCCGACCGGGGCGGCGACCGGGGCACCACCGATCCTGGTGGTCGGCACCACCGGCGACCCGGCCACCCCGTACGCACAGACGCCGAAACTGGCCGGCATGCTCGGCGTCGGCAAGGTGCTGACCTGGGAGGGCGAGGGGCACACCGCCTACCCGCAGACGGCGTGCATCACCCGGGCGGTGGACGCGTACCTGCTCGACCTCACCGTGCCGGCCGCCGGCCTGCGCTGTCCGCCCCGCTGACCCCGTGACGGGCTGTGTCAGGCTGGCCGGTGTGACGCAGACCAGTTTCCGGGCCGCCCGGCGAACCGACGTACCGGCGATCGTGGCGCTGCTCGCCGACGACGAACTCGGCGCCACCCGGGAGATGGTCGGCGAGGGGACCGACGCCGCCTACTGGGCGGCGTTCGAGGCGATCGACGCCGACCCGCGCAACGTGCTGGTCGTGGCCGAGCAGGGCGGCGAGGTGGTCGGCACGTTGCAGCTCACCTTCATCCCGTCGCTCACCCGCGGCGGTGCCGAGCGCGCCGAGATCGAAGGCGTACGGGTACGCGCCGACCGCCGGGGCAGCGGCCTCGGCCAACTGCTGATCGGTTGGGCAGTGGAGCAGGCCCGGGAACGCGGCTGCGGGCTGGTCCAACTGACCACTGACAAACAACGTACGGCGGCGCAGCGTTTCTACGCCCGGCTGGGTTTCCGGGCCAGCCACGAGGGTTTGAAACTCTCGCTGTAGTCAGCACATGTCGCAGGCCGCCACGGGCGGCCGGAGTCAAGGGATCCGGGAGCCGGGACCACCGGACTCACTGGCGAGGATGTACTCCCGCAGCCGCTCGATGGTGGCGTCCGCGGCGAAGATCGCACGCTGCCACCGACGGATGAGGGCGGTCAACTCCTGGACCGCGTCGCGCAGTTCCCGAATCTCCCGGCTGGCGACCGCGGCCTGCCGTCGAGCCCGCTGGATCTCCGCCTCCAACTCACCCACCCGGGTCTTGAGCGGGTCGACCAGGGTCAGGGCGGTGTCGGTCAGCACCTCGGCGGCGTCGGCCCGGAACTTGCGTCGTTGCAGTGCGACGGTGGCGATTGCGGTCACCCCGCCGGTGCCACCCAGCAGTCCCACCACGGAGAGCAGGATCTGGATCCAGGGCGGACCGGCCGACGGGGGTTCGGCGGCGGTGATCACGACGAATCTTCCTTTATCAGCAGGGGGACTTCGACGACGGTGCAGGTGGTGCCGACCCCCGCCAGTTGACGAAGGTCACGGACGATCTGGTAGCAGCGCCAGTACGAGGCGACGGCGACGGCACCGACGAAGGTGCCCGCGGTCAGGCCGGTGAGGCCGGTGATGGCCAACACGGCGAGGGAGTACATCGCGGAGAAGGTGCCGAACAGGACGATGGCGCCGAGTTCCACGCCCAGACCGGTGGAGAGCTGGCCGCGCCAAGTGATGCCGACCAGACCGGCCACGCCAGCGATGATCAGTCCCACCTCCCAGGTCGCCTGTACGGCCGTCGGCATCGCGACGGTCACCGACCGCGGCCGGGCGTCGGCGAGCAGCAGGCCCGCGCCACAGACGATCGCGGCCAGCAACAGGGTCACCTCGAACGGATGCCGGCCCGAGACGATCATTACGGGGCGCATGGTGAACTCCCCCGCGATCGGGGCCGGCGGCAACACGTCGAGACGCGGTCGGGTCGGTTGTGGTCGGTCGAGGTGTGCCCGCGCGAGCGGTGGGCGGTACGCATCATGATTGCCCCCTGGGATCAAGTGGTAGCACGGCCGACGAGCCTGCACCGATCCGCCCTGTGTCGCGTTTCAGCAGCTCAGAGCGGTGGGTGGGCGTCGATCGGCGGGTGGGCGGCGGGCCGGGCCGGGGTGCGTCGGACAGCCGGCCCGCCGCCCTGGGGACGCCGCCCGATCCGCCGCCGAACACGGCGGACCGTCGGCGCGCGGGGCGGATCCGGCTACCCCGCGAGCAGTGGTCAGGTCGTGCGCGAGGTGGTCGCGATCCGTCGCAGCATGGCCTCGGCCAGCTTGTCGTAGTCGATCGGCGTCGGCTTGACCGCCGCCTCCGACTGGAACTTCAACACGGCCGTGACGTCGCGACGGAGCTGGTTGAACTCACGGACGAAGCGCATCTCCCGACCGCCGCCGTCCGTGGTCTCCTGCATGTCGAGCAGCGCGTCGGTGGCCTGCCAGGCCACGGACAACGCACCATCCTGCGCCGGGGTCATCATGTCGCTTTCCTCATCCTTCGGTGGGTCTCCGAGCGCGATCGAGAGGATCCGCTCCATCAGTGGGCGGTCGGCGCAGCGGCGCCGGTCGAGGCTCAGGTGCCAGTGCCACAGGTGTGAGCTGTCCGAGGTGGCCGACACGTTGCGTACGTTGTCCCAGCCGTCCACCACCTTGTCGCCGTCGACGTTGCAGTAGATCTCCCGGACCTCCTCCAACACACCGGCCTTCATCGCGGTGAGCAGCCGCTTCGACTGGGCGATCATGGGTTCGGTGGCACCGGGGGTGAAGTCGAACCCGGCGACGTGCCGTAGTTGTTCGGCGGTCAGCCCGGTCTGGGTGGTGTACGTGCGATTAGTGCAGAGTGGACTCTTCTCCACGAATTCCTGCGATCGGTGTGCACCCCTGAGGTGCAGGTAGTCGCCCTTGCTTCCCGCGGCGGCGCGGGGGCGACCGGTACGCCGGCACAGTTCGTCCCCGAGCCAGTCCAGCTCGGCGGTGACGATCTCGCGACGTACCCAGGGATCGGCGTTGAATTCTGCCTGCGTGGCCATGTAGGCACCGCTTCCCGAACACGTACCGACCTGTTCGTGGGCAGGGTGGGGCGTACCGCCGGCGGCGGCGAGCGGTGCCCGCCCGAGAGGTCGAATGGCCGGTTCGTGGTCTGCTTGTTCGATGATCTCCTCGACGTGGCGAGGACTCCTCCGATCGGTCCGCGTTGGCCGACCGGTGCCGGGCCGCATTGCCCGGCCGACGTGCCGACGGGTGCCTCACACCGGTCCCGGTGCGGGCCGGCCAGGGGGGACATCACTCCGTCCGAAACCACCTGCCGACAACGTCGTCACCCTAAGCAACGACCACCCTGACCTGCGGTTTCGTGCCGGCGGGAAGGATGGCACATTTTGCGATCACGCCGAGCCGCAACCAGGTCGGCCAACCCGTCGTTATTCGGATTTCCCGTCGGTCTGACGGGCCCGGCTGGGCTGGACGCGCTTCGGCTCGCCCGGCATCTTCGGGTGGTCCGGCGGGTACGGCAGGTCGCCCGAGCCGTCCCGGTCATCGCGCTGCGCCCACTCCAGCAGCGGGCTGATGTCCCAGGGTGCCTCGTCCATCCCGGCGTGCGGGTCGCCGATCTTCGCCACCCTCGGCGGGACCGTGCGCAGGTCGAAGTCGTCCGGCTCCACGTCGGGCAGCTCGTCCCAGGTGACCGGGGTGGAGACGGTGGCCCGCGCGTTGGCGCGCAGCGAGTACGCGCAGGCGATGGTCCGGTCGCGGGCCATCTGGTTGTAGTCCAGGAAGACCTTCTCGCCCCGCTGTTCCTTCCACCACGCGGTGGTGGCCAGGTCGGGCCGGCGCCGCTCGATCTCGCGGGCGAAGGCGATCACGGCACGGCGTACCTCGGTGTAGGTCCAGCGGGGCTCGATCCGCAGGTAGACGTGCACGCCGCGACCACCGGAGGTCTTCGGCCAGCCGGTCGCGCCGAGTTCGTCGAGCAGGGCGCGGACCTCGCCGGCCACCGTCACCGCGTCGGCGAAGTCGGTGCCCGGCTGCGGGTCGAGGTCGATCCGCAGTTCGTCCGGGCGGTCGACGTCGGCGGCCCGTACCGGCCAGGGATGGAAGACCACGGTGCCCATCTGCGCGGCCCACGCGACGTGGGCCAGGTCCGCCGGGCAGAGCTCGTCGGCGGTACGACCGCTGGGGAACTTGATCTCCGCGGTCTGGATCCACGGCGGTACGCCCCGGGCCGGCACCCGCTTCTGGAAGAACATCTCCCCCTCGATGCCGTCGGGGAAGCGCTGCAGGGTGGTGGGACGCGATCCCAGCGCCTGCATGATCCCGTCGCCGACGGAGAGGTAGTAGTCGAAGACGTCCTTCTTCGTGTAGCCGCGGCTCGGGAACATGATCCGGTCCGGGCTGCTCAGCCGTACCTGATGTCCCGCCACCTCGACCTCGACGGCCGCTGCCTTCGCGCTGCCAACCATGCCGCGACCATATGCCAACCGCGGGCCCCGCACGGCCCCGGCGGGCCGGTCCGGGCCGATACTTCGGCTCGCCGCAACCTCAGGTTCCGTCGTCGGTCGCGTCGCCCGCTCTCGGTTCGGGGGTGCAGGCCGGCACCCGCCAGTCCCGGTGGGTCTCCCAGACGTGGCAGATCAGGAAGAGTTTGCGCTCGAACTTCGGATCCCGGCCGAGCGCCCCGTCGTAGGGTGCGCGCAGCCGCAGGGTGGCGCCGCTGTGCAGGTAGACCGCGACCAGGGTGCGTCCGTGGCGGCGTTCCGCCCGGATGTCGACGACCAGCCGCCAGGGCGCGAAGCCGTCCAGCCCGAGCGGGACGCTGCGTACGCCCAGTTCGTCCAGGCGGACCCCGATCCGGCGCCGGACGGCCAGGCCGTAGATCAGGCCGAGCGGCACCGGCACCAGCACCGCCACCAGGACGGACTGCGGCGGGGCGCGCAGGTTCCAGGTCCCACCCACGAGTACGGCCAGCAGGGTCGGCCCGGTCACCGCCGACGCGGCGAGCACTATCGTGCCCACGACGCCGGCCCAGAGCCCGCTGACAATCGCTTGGCGCCAGGTCGGCCGGAAACTGGCCAGCACCGCTAGCTGATGCTTGCCGTCCTGGTCCCCGCCCGGCCTGGTGGCCGCCCGCATGCCCTTCCAACGATCGTCGTGGGCAGTTGGTAATCAGCCGTTCGGCGGCCGTCGTACCGTTGGAGTATGACTCTTGACAAGAAGGAGCTTCCCCGTACGGAGGACGAGTGGCGGGTACGCCTGTCGCCCGAGGAGTTCCGGGTGCTGCGCCAGGCCGGGACCGAGCGGGCCTGGACCGGCGAATACGTCGAAACCAAGACTCCGGGGACATATCGCTGTCGCGCCTGCGACGCGGAACTTTTCGCCAGTGACACGAAGTTCGACTCGCACTGCGGCTGGCCGAGCTTCGACCAGGCCCTGCCCGGCGCGATCCGCTACATAGAAGACCGCTCCATGGGCATGGTCCGGGTGGAGGTGCGGTGCGCCAACTGCGACTCCCACCTCGGACACCGGTTCGACGGCGAGGGCTTCACCCCGACCGACGCCCGGTACTGCATCAACTCGGTGTCGATGCGGCTCGACCCGAACGACGTACACTGACCGACCCTGATTCCGGCGGACGGCCGTCAAGCGGCGGCCGTCCCGGCAGAGTTGGGCCGTAGGCGCTCGTGGCGGCCGAGCCCGGCTTCAGCGCAGCAGCAGCCGGCCGCCCTGCTGGTCCACCTGGTCGGCCTGGTCGTCGTCGAGCCAGATCCCTCCGGTGGCCAGGTAGCGGAACCGGTATTCACCGGGAGCGAGCCGGACCGTCACCGTACGACTGCCGTCCCGGCGCGGGACCAGCTCGTGCCGACCGGGTTCCCACCCGTTGAAGCAGCCGACCACACTCACCGTGCCGGTGGGCGCGTCCTTCGGCAGCGAGAAGGTCACCCGGGTCTGGTTCCCGAACAGTCGGTTCCGTTTGATCATTTCGCCCCTCCAGCCCACTGGCCTGCGGTGATGTCATCCGCTGCCCGGTTCAACGGGCCAGCCGGCGGACGAGTGGCGGGCCCGTTTTACCGGTTTCGGCCGCCTTCGCCGGTCCATCCCGTCAAGCTGGATGCAGTGTCCGAAACGGGGGGATTGTCATGGCAACCTGTGAAGTCTGCGGCAACGACTACTGGCTGGCGTTCGAGGTACGGACGGTGAGCGGCGACTCGCACACGTTCGACTCGTTCGAATGCGCGATCCAGAGCCTCGCGCCGATCTGCGAACACTGTCAGGTCCGGATCGTCGGGCACGGCGTGGAGGTGTCCGGCCGCTTCTTCTGCTGCGCGCACTGCGCCCGCGCCGTCGAGGGCGACCGCGGCGCCGCGATCAAGGACACCGTCGGCGCCCACCCCGCCTGACCCCCATGATCGGTTGACGGACACCCGCATACGATCGCGGGATGCATCCGCGGCAGAGCACCCTCCACCTCGCCTCGTTCGCCGACCTCAGCGCCCGTACGCTGCACGACCTGCTCCGGCTGCGGATCGACGTGTTCGTGGTCGAGCAGGAGTGCCCGTACCCGGAGTTGGACGGGCGGGACGTGGAGCCCGGCACCCGGCACCTATGGCTGGAGCAGGACGGGGTGCCGGTGGCGTACCTCCGGATCCTGGCCGACCCGGACGGCGTGGAACGGATCGGCCGGGTCGTGGTGGCCAAGCAGGCACGCGGCGACGGCCACGCCGGGCGGCTGATGACCGAGGCGCTGGCCGTGATCGGCGCCCGGACGAGCGTGCTGGAGGCGCAGGCGCACCTCGCGGGTTTCTACGCCCGTTACGGCTACTCCCCCACCGGCCCGGAGTACGTCGAGGACGGCATCCCCCACCTCCCCATGCGCCGCGTCCCCGGCTGAGCCGCGAAGGTGTCGGGGCGAGTTCTGCCGTGCCCGATGACGGACATCGACCACCGGACTCATCCGCTGACCCCGCCGACCCGGTACGTCGAATTCCGGCGGCATTTCGTACCAGAGCGACAGCTCACGGCACGCTAATTTGGGGGCACCCCAAGCAGAGGAGAGCCCCGTGGGCAAGGTGGTCATGTACAGCTCGGTGTCGGTGGACGGCTTCGTCGCCGACGAGAATGACCAGCCCGGACCGCTGTTCGACTGGTTGTCCGGCGGTGACGTCCCGTTGGACGAGAGCGGCGAGGTGAAGGTGTCGCAGACGTCCTACGACTACACCCGGGCGTACTGGGACCAGATCGGGGTGACAATTGTCGGCCGCCACGTCTTCGACCTGACGGACGGCTGGGACGGGAAGCCTCCGGGCGGGATCGACCATGTGGTCGTCGTGACGCACCGGCCGGCGCCCGAGGGCTGGGACCCCGAGGCGCCGTTCCACTTCGTCGACGGCGTCGAGGCAGCCGTGGCCAAGGCGCAGGAGCTTGCGGGTGACCGCATAGTCGAGGTCGCCGCCGGCGACGTCGGTGGCCAGGTGCTTGCCGCGGGCCTGATCGACGAGGTACGCATGGACGTCGTACCCGTCGTGCTCGGGTCCGGCAAGCGCTACTTCGGGTCGGTCCCCGCGCAGCACCTGCTGGAAGATCCTGACGTGGTGATCCAGAGCAACCGGGTGCTTCACCTGCGCTACGGGGTGCGCCGCTGATCACCCACCGCGACGCCGGTCGCGGCGACTCCTACAGAGAAAGAGTGGCTATCCGAGGCGGGATAGCCACTCTTTCTCTACATCGGTGCGGGTGCTGGAGCGGGGAGGGGTAGGGAAAAGGGGCGGGTTAGAAGTCGCTGAAGAGGTAGGGGACGGCACGGGGGAAGAGGGCGCGGAGTTCGGCGGCGGCCTCGCGTGGGACGGTGCCGAAGCCGCGTAGCGGCAGTTCGTCCGGGTCGAGTACGCCGTAGGCCAGAGCGGAGATGCCGGCGGCGGTCAGCGTGGCGGTGGGCGGGGAGGCAGACGTGGCGGCGGACCCCGAGCCGGAACCACGGGTGACCTCCAATCGGCCGTCAGCACCGTCGAGCAGGTAGCTGCCGGCGACGAACGGGTCGTCGACGATGTCGACGCGTACCCGGCCGGGGGCGGTCGACAGGCCGTGCAGGGCGTCGAGCGAGAGCAGCCGGGCCATCGGCGCGACCGAACTCGGAAACGAGAGCCTGCTCTCGGTGTGGGTGGCGAGGTCGGTACTCCAGAGTTCCGGGGTCTCGTCGGGGGCGACGACCGTGCTGATCCGGGCCACCTGGTCGACGTGGCGGGCGAAGAACTGCAACAGCAGCGCCCGACCCAGCGGGCTGACGGTGAGCAGGTCGTCGGCGTGCAGGGTGCCGCCGTGCCCGTCGATCGTGTACGTGACCGCGCCGACCACCTCGCCGTCGTGCCGGGCGCTGACGATCCAGCGTTTGTCGTCCTCGCGGCGCTGGACGTCCCGGTAGTCGGGCAGGAGGGAGAAGCCGTGCCGGGACGCCAACAGCCGCTCGGTGAAGCCCCGGTGGGTGTCGTAGCCGTCCCGGATCCGCTGCCAGCGCAGTTCCCCCGGCAGGTCGGCGCGGAGCCAGCCACCGAGGTCGGCCGGGGAGAAGCTGACCGTACGCGGGTGCGGCAGCGCGGCGTAACCGAACCGGCCGTAGAAGGAGGGGCGGAACGGATACAGCGCGCTGACCGCGTACCCCTCGTCGCGCAGCTCGCCGAGGAGCTGGGTGAGCAGCGTACGGATGTGGCCCTGGCGGCGGGCCAGCGGATGGCTGACCACGCCGGAGACGCCCGCCATCGTGTGTACGGTGCCCCGGACGTTCTGCCGCATCGGGATCATGCTGACCGCCGCGAGCGTCTCGGCCCCGTCCTGCACCACCAGCGTGACGTTGCCCTCGTGGTACGGCAGGTACTCGCGGAGTTTCGCCGCCTGTTCCGGCGGCATCGGCGACCGCTCGAACGCGTACTCCTGTAGGCGCCAGCTGGTGCTGGGGCGTTCCTCGTTGGCCAATCGGCGGATCTTCATCGCCCCATCCCAGCGTGCGCGCCGTCCGGGTTCAACCCCGTTTCGACGCCGGAGCGGATGCCACTACTGGCCGACCTTGATGCCCGGCTCCCCGGCGACGAACTGGATCGACTGGCGGGGTTCCCGGCCGGGTACGTTCACGCCGCCGCGCTTTCCGATCGGCAGGATGACCCGGCGGTAGGTTCCCTCCAGCATCATCGCGGTCGCCACGTACCAGGCGATCAGGGCGGAGACGACGAAGAACCAGGCGCCGGTCGTCCGCCAGGCGGAGCTGTCGGCGATCTGGCCGACGCCGAAGGTGGTCGCCCCACCGGCGAGCGCGATCAGCACCCCGGCGAGTCCGAGGTTCACCGCCAGCGCGGCAGCCGCGCCGGACCAGGTGATGGCGGCGAGCGCGACGAACCAGTAGCCGAGCGCCACGAACGGCGTGGGCTGGGTCAGTACGCCGATCGCGATCAGCAGGAAGAGCAGCCCGTACGCGAGCCAGAAGGCGCCCCAGATGCCGTGCATGGCGGTGGCGAGCCCGTCCCGCGCCCGGTACGCCCACATGCCGGCCAGGAACTGGGCCAGGCCGCCGAGGAACGCGGCGAACGGGAAGAGGAACTGCGGGGTCGTGGAGTTGCCGAACCAGCCGGCCAGGTTCGCGCCGACGACGAAGGTGGCGGCGGCGAAGCCGAAGAGCCCGAGGATCGAGGGCGCGGCCACCGGTTGCAGCGAGATCGTGGCGTGGTTGCGCCAGAACTGGAACTCGCCGTCGTGCCCGTCGTGGCCGTCATGACCGTCGTTGCCGCGCATGGGTTGGGCCGGGCGTGACATGTGAGACATCTCCAGACTCCTTCTCCAGCGGAGCTCACCGCCTGACGCGGCTGGGCCGCCGCCGGCTGGCCGTGGACGACTGGGCCGGTGGCGACTGCCGACTACCCACCGGACCAGGCATTACACGGGCTGGATCCGGCTTGTCGGCGCTCGCTGACTTGGGGAGCTTTTTCGGTCATATGTTGACTTCCCCCCTGGCCGGGAATAGCCTTCCGCCAATCTGTAAAGTTTGTGAACTGATCGACGTCAGTCACTGTCCTGCCGTCACCCGGCGAGTAAGGAAGCGCCATGACCCCCAGCAGCGCCATGACCCCCAGCCGTAGGACCAGGGGCCGCGTCCGGCCCCGCATCGTCGCCGTACTCGCCACCGTCGCGGTCGGGCTCGCCGCGGGCGCGGTGGGCGTGGTGGGTGCCACCAACGCCCTGGCCGCGACCACCGGCGCGATCACCGGGTACGGCGGCAAGTGCGTCGACGTCGCCGCCGCCAGCAACGCCAACGGCACCCAGGTGCAGCTCTACACCTGTAACGGCAGCAACGCGCAACAGTGGATCGTCGGCGACGACGGCACCATCCGGTCGCTGGGCAAGTGCCTCGACGTGGCCAGCGGATCCACCGCCAACGGGGCCAGGGTGCAGATCTGGGACTGCAACGGCAGCGGCGCCCAACAGTGGACCGCCAGCGCCGGGCTGCTGCGCAACCCGCAGGCGAACAAGTGCCTCGACGCCACCGGCCCCTCCTCCGCCGACGGCACGCCGCTGCAGATCTGGGAGTGTTTCGGTGGACCCAACCAACAATGGGTCCTGCCGACCGGCGGCGGCAACCCGACGCCGACGCCGACGGCACCGACACCCCCACCGGGAGGCAACGTGGACCTGGGGCCGAACGTCTCCGTCTTCGACCCGTCGATGTCCAGCGCGACCATCCAGAGCCGCCTGAACACCGTGTTCAGCCAGCAGGAGAGCAACCAGTTCGGCAACAACCGGTACGCGCTGCTGTTCAAGCCCGGCACGTACAACGTCGACGTCAACGTCGGTTTCTACACCCAGGTCGCCGGGCTCGGTTACCTGCCCGACAGCGTCACGATCAACGGTGGGGTGCACGTCGAGGCGGACTGGTTCCAGGGCAACGCCACGCACAACTTCTGGCGCGGCGCGGAGAACCTGTCGGTGAACCCGACCTCCGGCACCGACCGGTGGGCGGTTTCCCAGGCCGCGGCGTACCGCCGGATGCACGTACGCGGAAATCTCCAGCTCGACGACGGCGGCTGGTCCAGCGGCGGCCTGCTCGCCGACACCCGGGTGGACGGCCAGGTCCGTTCCGGCTCGCAGCAGCAGTGGCTCTCCCGCAACACCCAGTGGGGTAGCTGGACCGGCTCGAACTGGAACATGGTCTTCGTCGGCGCGGTCAACGCGCCGGCCAACAGCTTCCCCAACCCGCCCTACACCACCGTCGGGCAGACCCCGGTGGTCCGCGAGAAGCCGTTCCTCTACGTCGACCAGGCCGGCAACTACCAGGTGTTCGTGCCCGCGGTGCGGTCCAACACGACCGGGACGAGCTGGGCGTCCGGAAACCCGGCCGGGTCGTCCCTGCCGATCAGCCAGTTCTTCGTGGTGAAGCCCGGCGCGACCGCCGCCACCATCAACGCGGCCCTGGCCCAGGGCAGGCACCTGCTGTTCACGCCGGGGATCTACCACCTGAACGACACCCTGCGGGTGACCCGACCGGACACGGTGGTGCTCGGCCTCGGCCTGGCCACGCTGATGCCGGACAACGGCGTGGTCGCGATGAGCGTCGCCGACGTCGACGGGGTGAAGGTCGCCGGGCTGCTCTTCGACGCCGGCCCGACCAACTCCCCGGTGCTGATGGAGGTCGGCCCGACCGGCTCGTCGGCCAACCACTCGGCCAACCCCACCTCGCTGCACGACCTCTACTTCCGGGTCGGCGGCGCCGCGGTCGGCAAGGCCACCGTGAGCCTGCGGGTGAACAGCTCGAACGTGATCGGCGACCACCTGTGGATCTGGCGCGGGGACCACACGTACGGCGTCGGCTGGAACGTCAACACCGCCGACACCGGCCTGATCGTCAACGGTGCCGACGTCACCATGTACGGACTCTTCGTCGAGCACTACCAGAAGTACCAGACCATCTGGAACGGCGAACGGGGCAGGACGTACTTCTACCAGAACGAGATCCCGTACGACGTGCCGAACCAGGCGAGCTGGCAGAACGGCTCGCAACAGGGGTACGCGGCGTACAAGGTGGCCGACTCGGTCAACACCCACGAGGCGTGGGGGCTGGGCAGCTACTGCTTCTTCAACGCGAACCCGAGTGTGGTGCTGGGGCACTCGTTCGAGGTGCCGAACAAGGCCGGGGTCCGGTTCCACAACATGGTCACGGTTTCGCTCGGCGGTGGCACCGGCAGCATCCGGAACATCATCAACAACGCCGGTGGTCCGGCGAACTCGACCACCACCGTCTCGACCCTGGTCAACTATCCCTGATCCGGGGTGGCGGGACGGGGGCCGGGCAGACGACGCCCGGCCCCCGTCCCGCGTTTCACGGCAGGCTGGCGACCAGTTCGCTGACCGAGCGACGGCGCCCGGTGTAGAACGGCACCTCCTCGCGTACGTGCCGGCGGGCGCTGGAGGCGCGCAGGTCACGCATCAGGTCGACGATCCGGTGCAGTTCGTCGGCCTCGAAGGCGAGCATCCACTCGTAGTCGCCGAGCGCGAACGAGGCGACCGTGTTGGCCCGTACGTCGGGGTAACCCCGGGCCATCCGGCCGTGCTCGGCGAGCATCTCCCGGCGCTCGGCGTCGGGCAGCAGGTACCACTCGTACGAGCGCACGAACGGGTAGACGCAGATGTAGTCGCGGGCCGGCTCACCGGCCAGGAACGCGGGCACGTGGCTCTTGTTGAACTCGGCCGGGCGGTGCAGCGCCATCTGCGACCAGACCGGTGCCAGTTGCCGGCCCAGTGCCGTACGCCGGAACAGCCCGTACGCCTCCTGGAGCGCGTCCGGGGTGCTCGCGTGCCACCAGATCAGCACGTCCGCGTCGGCCCGCAACGCCGAGACGTCGTAGCTGCCCCGGATCACCACGTCCTTGCTCGCCAGGTCGGCGAAGAGCGCCTCGACCTCGGCGACGAACTGGTCCCGGTCGGCCGGCAACGGGCCGGTGGCCCGGAAAACCGACCACATGGTGTAACGAACGGTGTCGTTCAGCTCCCGCAGCCGGGCCGCGTTGCTCTGTTCCGCACCAGGTTCCGTACTCATCCCGTGGCTCCTCCCAACGCCTTGACGATCTCTTCCGCGGCCGTCTCGCCGGAGCGTACGCAGATCGGCACGCCGACCCCGTCGTAGCCGGCGCCGGCCAGTGCCAGCGTCGGGTGGCTCGCCCGCAGGGTGTTCCGGGCCGCCGCGACCCGGTCGAGGTGTCCCGGCTGGTACTGCGGCAGCGCCCCGCCCCACCGCTGCACGTGGCTCGCCACCGGCTCCGGCAGTACGCCACCGGGCAGCAGTTGTCCCAGTTCCCGGTGTACGGCGGCGGTCAGTTCGGTGTCGTCGCGTTGCAGCAGGTGCTCCTCGCCGTACCGGCCGACCGAGGTGCGCAGCAGCGCCAGCCCGTCCGACCGGCGCTGGTGCGCCCACTTGGTGCTGAAGAAGGTGGCCGCCTTGATCAGCGTGCCCTCGGTCGCCGGCACCAGGAAGCCGGAGAGGTCCGGCAGGGTCGCCGCCGGCACGACCAGGGTGACCAGCGCGACACTCGCGTAGTCGAGCCGGCCGACCAGCGCACCGACGCCGACGTCGACCCCGGCGAGCAGCCGGGCGGCCGGACGCGCCGGCAGGGCCAGGATCACCGCGTCGGCCTCGACCAGTTCCGGGTCACGGGTGGGCCCGATCACCAGCCGCCAGCCGGTCGGGGTGCGGGTCAGTTCGCGTACGGCCGCGCCGAGCCGGATCTGCACCCCGCCGACGGCCGTGCCGCCGCCGGTCCCGGCGGGTGCCACCAGTTGCTCGGCGGCGGCGGTGACCAGTCGGCTCAGCCCGCCTTCGACGGTGGCGAAGATCGGCCGGCCGGGTGCGCGGGGCGCGGCGGCCTGGGCCGCCCGGACCGCACCGGCGAGGGTGTTCTCCAGTCGGGCGGTGCGGGCCAGCGCGGGCATGGTGGTGGCCAGCGAGAGGTTGTCCGCCCGGCCGGCGTAGACGCCGCCGAGCATCGGGTCGACCAGCCGGTCGACCACCTCGTCGCCGAGCCGACGCCGGACCAGTTCGCCGACGGCGACGTCCTCGTCCGGGCCGAGCAGCGGGCGGCCGGCGTCGGTGTCCCGGTCCGCCGCCGGCTGCGCCAGCGCGGCCACCTTCTCCAGATCTCCGGGTACGCCGACCAGCGTGCCGCCGGGTACGGGCAGCAGCCGGCCGCCGAGCGCGATCGCCGCCTGCCCGGTCGCCGGGTGCACCAGGTCCTCGCCCAGCCCCAGCCGGCGGGCCAGGGCGATCGCGGCGGACTCACCACCGGCGGGGTCGCGGGTCAGGAACGCCTCGGCGCCGAGTTCGAAGGGTGCGCCGGCAAGGGTGCCGGTGCGCAGCTTGCCTCCGAGTGAGCCGGACTGCTCGTACACGGTGATGGTGGTGCCGGCCGGTGCCCGGTCGCGCAGTCGCAACGCGGCGGCGAGGCCGGTGATGCCGCCGCCGACCACCGCGATCCGCACCGGTTGATCCCCGGCGTCGCCGCGCGTTCCGGTTTCCATGATCAGCTAGCTTTCATGATCAGCGGGCGGAGGCCTCGTGCACCAACGCGACCACCCGGGTGAGTACGTCCGGATCGGTCTCCGGCAGTACGCCGTGACCGAGGTTGAACACGTGTCCCGGCGTCGACTCCCCCTCGGCCAGGATCCGCCGCACCTCGGTCTCGATCACCGACCACGGAGCGAAGAGCACACACGGGTCCAGGTTGCCCTGAACCGCCTTGTCCGGCCCGATCCGTACGGTTGCGGCGTCCAGCGGCGTACGCCAGTCGACCCCGACCACGTCCGCCCCGGCCTCCCCCATCGCCCCGAGCAGCTCGGCGGTGCCGACCCCGAAGTGGATCCGGGGCACCCCCGCGTCGGCCAGACCGGCCAGCACCCGGGCCGAGTGCGGCAGCACGAACCGCCGGTAGTCGGCCTCGGAGAGCGCACCGGCCCAGGAGTCGAAGAGCTGGACCGCGGAGGCACCCGCGTCCACCTGAACCCGGAGGAACTCCCCGGTGATCTCGGCCAGCCGGTCGCAGAGCGCGTGCCAGACCTCGGGTGCGCCGTACATCAGGGCCTTGGTCTTGACGTGGTTGCGCGACGGGCCCCCCTCCACCAGGTAGCTGGCGAGGGTGAACGGTGCCCCGGCGAACCCGATCAACGGCGTGTCACCCAGGTCGGCGACGAGCAGCCGGACCGCCTCGTCCACAAAGGAGAGATCGTCGGGCCCGATCGGCCGGATCCGTGACACGTCGGCGGCGTCGCGCACCGGCTCGGCCACCACCGGGCCGGTGCCCGGAACGATCTCCAGATCGACCCCGGCCGCGGCGACCGGGACCACGATGTCGCTGAACAGGATCGCCGCGTCCACCCCGTGCCGGCGTACCGGTTGCAGGGTGATCTCGCGCACCAGTTCCGGCCGCCGGCACGACTCCAGCATCGCCACGCCGGCCCGCAGGTCGCGGTACTCCGGCAGCGAGCGGCCGGCCTGGCGCATGAACCAGACCGGGGTGTGCGGTACCGGCAGCCGCCGGCAGGCACGGACGAACGGAGAGTCGGCGGGGCCGGCCTGGGCGGGATCCCCGCTCCGGCTCACGTTTCCGGCAGTCGTGGTGGTCATCGGCGCAATCGTGCCACGCCCACCCGGGGCAGCGGAGGGGGCCGGGCCGATTGTGAGCACGAACGCGGACGGCGCGGCGATCCCCCACCACGACACCGGTCGGCTTAGGCTGCGAACATGGCCGCCCCGATCGTGCTTCCCGAGACGTTCACCTCCGCGGTGGCCGGCTTGCGCGCGGCCGCCCCCCGGGACGAGATCCTGCTCGAAGAGGTGGGCGCCCCCCAACGACTCGCCCCGTACGCCTTCGCGCTGAGCGCCACCGTGCTGCGCGACGGCGACGAGGTGGCCACCGGCCGGCTGATCCTGCTGCACGACCCCGCCGGTCACGAGGCGTGGGAAGGAACACTACGCCTGGTCACGTATGTGACCGCGGAGCTGGAGATCGACCTCGCGGCCGACCCGCTGCTGCCCTCGGTCGGCTGGACCTGGCTCACCGACTCGCTCGACGCGCAGGGAGCCGACTACCGGGCCCTCGGTGGCACCGTGACCCAGACCATGTCCACCAGGTTCGGCGACCTGGCCGGGCCACCCGCCGCCGGTGACATCGAGATCCGGGCCTCCTGGACCCCGCTCGGCGCCGACCTGCACGCCCACCTGCTGGCCTGGTGCACCCTGCTGGCCTCGACCGCCGGGCTCCCCCCGCCCGGCGTCACCGCGCTGTCGGACCGCCGCCCGGCCGGCGCCGCCTGACCCCCGCATCAGGGGGACCACCGGTCGCCGGCCGTCCGTCACCGGTCGTTCGTCCACCGGCCGTAGTCACCGGTCACCCACCGCTCGCGGCCGGCCGCGGGTGATTCCGATCGAGCCGGAACTCGCGCAACCGTCAGAGGTAGCCGTCGGCCTCCGCGCAGACCTTGTCCGCCTCCTCCAGCGCCTTCTTGAACGCGGACTCGCTGCTGGCCGTCATCGCCTTGCCGACCAGGTCGAGGCAGTTGGCGATGACCGCCTTCTGCCGGGCCTGCTCGTCCCGGTCGTTCTTGGTCCCGGTCAGGTCCTGCTCCACCACCTTGATCCGGTCGTTGGCAGCCTCCAGCGCCCGGTTGAGCCGCTCGATGTCGCGTGCGTTCGCGGCCAGTCGGGTGTCCCGGTCGGCAACCTGGCCGGTGAGTTCCCGCTCGGTCCGGGTCAGCTCGTTGGACCTGGTCACGAAGAGCCCGGTCATCACCGCGCCGACGGCGAAGAGCAACGCGACGACGATCGACAGCACCAGCACCGTACGGCGCTTGCCACCGGCCGGCGGCGGAGTCCCGTACGGCAGGCCGGATCCCGGCGGCGCGGACATCGGCGGCCCGTACGGTGCGCCCGACATCGGCACCCCCGGATACGGCTGTGGGCCACCGACCGGCACTCCCGACGCCGGAACCCCGGAAACCGGCGCCTGGTACGGCGGCGGCACGCCCGGCCCGGCCGGGGCGGGCGGGACGGGCGGGAAGGCCACCGTGGGCTGCCCCGGACCGGTCGGCCCGGCCGGTGCGGGAGCAGCGCCCGACCCGGTCACCGGCGGCAGCGGGGTGGTCGGATCGACCAGTGGCGCGTCGTCGGGACCGTTCAGGGGCTGGGACATGGGCTTCCTCCGTGGCTATGGCTGAGCGCTGGATTATCCGGTCGGACCGGATGTGACGGTGGGGCGCGAACGGCCCACGCCGGTGATTGCGACCGATGGGTTGACCCGGTGCGGGCTGTCCGGCCGACCTCAGCAGATCTTGAAGCCGTCGCAGGCGGTCTTGATGGGTACGGCCAGACCGATTCCCTCGGCGTCGCGCGCCTTGGCCGTGGCGATGCCGACGACCTGCTTCGCCCCGTTGATCACCGGGCCACCCGAGTTGCCCGGGTTGATCGGCGCATCGAACTGGATCACCTTGCCGGGGCCGTCCTCGTTGTCGCGGAAGGCGCTGACCACACCGGTGGTCACGCTGTCCTCCAGGCCGAGCGGCGCACCCACCACCACGATCTGCTGGCCGGACTTCACCACCTCGGGGGCGGCGACCAGGCCGGTGAACTTGCCGTCCGTACTGAGCTGCGCGACGTCGTTGGCCTTGTCGACCTTCACGATGGTGGCCGGGAAGCGCTGGTCCGTACGCTCCAGGAAGACCTGCCTGCCGCCGCCGTCCCAGAGTTCCTCGACCACGTGGAAGTTGGTGAAGAGGTTGGTGCCGCCGTTCGCGGTCGGCTTGCCGACGGCGAAAGCGGTGCCGGTGAACTGCCCGGCCCGGACCCGGAAGACGCTGGGCAGTACCGCACTGGAGATGGCCTCGGGATTGAACACCTGACCGGCCCGGTCCTCCAGGTCCCGGGTCTGTCCCTCGATGCCGTCCAGCCGTGCGCCGTCGGCCCGCTGCGCCTCGGCCAACCGCCGGTCGGTGTCGGCGAGCCGGCCGGTGAGCCGGTCGATCTGGTACGCCTGGAATCCCACCGCCCCGGCCAGCGCGAGGACCAGCAGCAGCGCGGTCACGCCGGGCCAGGCAAGCCGACGCCGGACCCTCGGCACCGGTTGCCCGGCCCCGACCGGGAAGGAAGGCTGGCCGGGCGGCCCGTAACCGGTGCCCGCCGCCGGGCCGTAGGCCGCCTGCGCGGACACCGGCCCGTAGCCCGGTGCGGAAGGCGACGACACCGGCCCGTAGTCCGACACGGGAGCCGACGACACCGGCCCGTAGCCCGGTGCGGGAGCCGCCGAAGCCGGCCCGTAGCCGGGTACGGAAACCGATGCCGGACCGTAACCGAACCCTGACGCCAATCCGTGAGCTGGAGCCGACGCCGGACCGTGACCGGGCTCCGGCGCCGAGCCCTGAGCCGGCGTGGACACCGGACCGTGAGCCGGGGCGGGGACGGGGCCGGACGCCGGGCCGTAAACCGGTGCCGCTGCCGGGCCGTAGCCGTCGACCGATGCCGGCGGCGGGAGGATCGGCGCGGCAGGGTCGGTCCGGGGCGGCTCCATCCGCGGTGGCAGCGGACCCGGCCTGGCCTCGGCTACCGGCTCCACCTGCGGCGATCCCGGCACACCGGACCACTGTCCCGGGCCGGCCGCGGTCCGGTTCGGTCCGTCCTCGGTCGGCTGCCGCTGACCGGGCACCGGTGCGCCGGGGTACGGCTCGGGGCCGGACGCGGGGTGCGGGTCATAGCCAGAGGTCATGAATCGACGTCCTCCCGTAGACGTTCGTGCCACAGTCGTACCGTCGGGCGACCAGCCCGGGAATCTGCGGCAAGGAGGGACCGTACCGGCCGTGCTGAGCTTTGTCTTCCCCGATGTCTGACTCGTCCAATCCGACAAATGTACGCACCGACCGGGCGGACAAACCGCCGCGCCGGCCCGGCTGCCTATGGCGGATGCGGGCGACCACTAGGGTTGTCAGGTGACCGACGAACCACCCCTGCGCCGTCGGGCCGCGCAAAGCCAAGCAGGGAACGAGCCGCACAGCCTGCCGGCGTCCGCGCCGGAACCCGAGACCGTGGGGCCCGACCCAACGCCTGGCGGGCCCGTTCCGCTCCTCGCCCCCCGCGACGGCACACCGGAGCCGGTGGCAACCCCTGCCGCCCTCGCCGACGTCGTCGCCCGCTTCGCCGCCGGCACCGGCCCGGTTGCCGTCGACGCCGAGCGCGCCTCCGGCTACCGCTACAGCCAGCGCGCCTACCTGGTGCAGTTGCGCCGGGCCGGCGCTGGCACCGTGCTGATCGACCCGCTGCCCCTCGGCGACCTGCGCACCCTCGACGAGGCACTCGCCGACACCGAATGGGTGCTCCACGCCGCCAGTCAGGACCTGCCCTGCCTGGCCGACCTGGGGCTGCGACCGCGCCGGCTGTTCGACACCGAGTTGGCCGCCCGGCTGGCCGGTTTCGAACGCGTCGGCCTGGCCGCGCTGACCGAGCAGTTGCTCGGTTACACCCTGGAGAAACACCATTCGGCCGCCGACTGGTCGAGCCGACCGCTGCCGGACTCCTGGCTGACCTACGCCGCGCTGGACGTGGAACTCCTCACCGACCTGCGCGACCGTCTCGCCCTCGAACTCGAGCAGCAGGGCAAGCAGGACTGGGCGGCGGAGGAGTTCGCCGCACTGGTGCTGTGGGGGGCGCAGCCGCTGCGGCAGCGACCCGACCCGTGGCGTCGTACCTCCGGCATCCACCGGGTCCGGGGCGCGCGCGCCCAGGCCCGGGTCCGGTCGATGTGGTACGCCCGCGACGCCATCGCCTCCCGGCGCGACTCGGCACCGGGTCGGGTCCTGCCGGACGCCGCGATCATCGCCGCCGCCGAGATGGACCCGAAGGACGAGCGGACGCTGCTGATGCTGCCCGGCTTCGGTGGCCGTTCGGTCCGCCGGCTCGCCCGGACCTGGCTGGAGGCGCTGTCCGAGGCTCGGGCGCTGCCCGACGACGCGCTGCCGGTCAGCCCGTCGGTGGACGGGCCGCCACCACCGCACCGGTGGGCCGAGCGCGACCCGACGGCGGCGGCCCGGCTGGCCCGCTGCCGTGAGGTGGTGACCCGGATTGCGGCGGAGCACAACCTGCCGCCGGAGAACCTGATCACACCGGACTCGGTCCGCCGGCTGGCCTGGACGCCGCCCGACGAGATCGACGAGGCGACGGTGGTCGAGACGCTGCGCGGCTACGGCGCCCGCAACTGGCAGGTCACCCTGATCGGGGAAGAACTGACCCGGGCCCTGCCCGAACCGGCCTGAGCACACCGCCACCGCCCCACGTACGCCGGGGCGGTGGCGGCACTCTGTCTCCCGGCGACCTCAGTCTCCGAGTACGGTGTCGCGCCGCGCCGCCCAGGCCAGGGAGTGCCGGATCCCGTCCTCCAGGGTCAGTTCCGCCTTCCAGTCCAGCAACTGCCGGGCCCGACCGGTACGGGTGTAGGAGCCGGCCGAGTCGCCGGGGCGGGGACCCGTTTCGCGTACCCGCAGGGGGCGGTCGCTGACCGCGTTGAACGCGGCGACGAACTCCTTGACCGTGGTGCCGTTGCCGGTACCGAGGTTGATCACCTCGTACGACCGCCGCGCACCGACCGGCAGGATGTCGTCGAACCGGCGCAGCGCCTGTACGTGCGCCCGGGCCAGGTCCCAGACGTGGATGTAGTCGCGGATCCCGGAGCCGTCACGGGTGGGCCAGTCGACGCCGGTGACCAGGAACTCGTTGTCGTTCTCCAGCGCGCTGATCATCATGCCGAGCGCGTGGCTGGGCCGGCGCAGCTGCAACCCCGTACGCATGGTCGGGTCGGCGCCGATCGGGTTGAAGTAGCGCAGCGAGAGTGCCCGCAGTTCGGTGGCGGCGGCGGTGTCGGCGAGGATCGTCTCCAGCATCGCCTTGGTCCGCCCGTACGGGCTGGTCGGTTCCAGGTCCGAGTTCTCGTCCACCGAGAAGTCCTCGCCGGGGCGGTAGATCGCGGCCGAGGAGCTGAACAGGACCCGCTGGCAGCCGTTGCGCAGCAGGTGGTCGAGGAAGTCGACCGACTTGCCGACGTTCTCCCGGTAGTAACGCAGCGGCTGGGCGACCGATTCGGGCACCACGATCAGCGCGGCGGCGTGCACCACGGCGGTGATGTCCGGGTGCTCGGCGAAGATCCGGTCGATCAGCGCTCCGTCGGCGATGTCGCCCTGGTAGAAGATCCGGTCCCGGGTGAACTCCCGCCGGCCGGTGTTGAGGTTGTCCAGGATCACCGGCACCAGGCCGTCGTCGAGGCAGGCTGACACCACCGTGCTGCCGATGAAGCCCGCACCGCCCGCTACCAGTACCTTCAACGCCGCCTCCGTGTCGCCCCGCCCGGTCCCGATCAACCTACCGGACCGCGCCTGCGGGCCGGGCGGACGTGGTGTGGCCCGGACCACAGACGGCGCACTGACAGCTCTAGTTACCGGCGAGTAGCATCCGGGGTACACGCCCCGCCGCCAAGGAGGCTCAAGTGCCCCGAGAAGTCAGGGAAGTCGTCTTCGTCGACGGCGTCCGCACCCCGTTCGGCAAGGCGGGTGGGATGTACGCCAACACCCGCGCCGACGACCTGGTCATCCGTTGCATCCGCGAGCTGCTGCGACGCAACCCGCAACTGCCGCCGGAGCGGGTCGACGAGGTGGCCATCGCCGCCACCACCCAGATCGGCGACCAGGGCCTGACCATCGGCCGTACCGCCGCGCTCCTGTCCGGACTGCCCAAGACCGTGCCCGGCTACGCCATCGACCGGATGTGCGCCGGGGCGATGACCGCGGTGACCACAGTGGCCGGCGGCATCGCCATGGGCGCGTACGACGTGGCCATCGCCGGCGGGGTCGAGCACATGGGCCGGCACCCGATGGGCGAGGGCGTCGACCCCAACCCACGCATCCTGGCCGAGAAGCTGGTCGACCCGTCCGCCCTGGTGATGGGCTCCACCGCGGAGAACCTGCACGACCGGGTCCCGCACATCACCAAGGAGCGCTCGGACGCCTTCGCGCTCGCCTCCCAGCAGAAGACCGCCAAGGCGTACGCCAACGGCAAGCTCCAGGACGACCTGGTGACCGTCGCGATCCGCGACCCCGAGACCGGCTGGGGCCTGGCCACGGTGGACGAGGCGCCCCGCGACACCTCGCTGGAGAAGCTGGCCGGGCTGAAGACCCCGTTCCGCCCGCACGGCAAGGTCACCGCGGGCAACGCCGCCGGACTCAACGACGGCGCCACCGCCAGCCTGCTCGCCGCCGAGGAGGTCGCCCACGAACTCGGCCTGCCGATCGGCATGCGCCTGGTGTCGTACGGCTTCGTCGGGGTGGAGCCGGAGGTGATGGGGATCGGCCCGATCCCGTCCACCGAGAAGGCGCTGCGGATCGCCGGGCTGAGCATCGACGACATCGGCCTGTTCGAGCTGAACGAGGCGTTCGCGGTCCAGGTGCTCACCTTCCTGGACCACTTCGGCATCGCCGACGACGACCCGCGGGTCAACCAGTGGGGCGGCGCGATCGCCATCGGCCACCCGCTCGCCTCCTCCGGCGTACGGCTGATGACCCAGCTCTCCCGGCAGTTCGCCGAGCAGCCCGAGGTCCGGTACGGCATCACCGCCATGTGCATCGGCATCGGCATGGGCGGCACGGTCATCTGGGAGAACCCGCACTGGAACGGGGCCGCGTCATGAGTCAGCTGCAGAACCCGAACGAGGTTGTCACCAAGGCGCTGCTGCGGCTGGTGAACGTACCCGGGCTGGACCGGCCGGCCGCGCTGATCACGCTCGACAACGGCTTCGACCACAAGAAGCCCAACAGCCTCGGTCCGGCCGGACTGGCCAGCCTGGACGAGGCGATCACCGCCGCGCTGGCCGCCGAGCCGGCGCTGGTCGCGGTGACCGGCAAGCCGTACATCTTCTGTGTCGGCGCCGACGTGACCGGCATCCCGCTGGTCACCGACCGGGAGCAGGCGCTCGAACTCGGCCGGCTCGGCCACCGGGTCTTCGCCCGGCTGCGCGACAGCGCCGTGCCGACCTTCGCCTTCGTCAACGGTGCCGCGATGGGCGGTGGCCTGGAACTGGCCCTGCACTGCCACTACCGGACGCTCTCCGGCGGCGCGACCGCGCTGGCGCTACCCGAGGTGTCGCTGGGCCTGGTGCCCGGCTGGGGCGGAACCCAGCTCCTGCCGAACCTGATCGGCATCCCGATGGCCACCCAGGTGATCATCCAGAACCCGCTGACGCAGAACCGGATGCTCAAGCCGAAGCAGGCGGCAGAGATGGGCATCGCCGACGTACTGCTCGAACCGGCCGACTTCCTGGAACGGTCGCTGGAGTGGGCGGCCGGCGTGGTCCGGGGCACGGTCACGGTGACCCGCCCCGAGGTCGACCGGGAGATGTGGGACGGGGTGATGTTCTTCGCCAAGCAGACGCTCGACGAGCGGCTGCACGGCGCGGTGCCGTCGGCGTACCGGGCGTTGGAACTGCTCGGCCTGGCCAAGGACGCACCGTTCGAGGCCGGTACGGCGGCCGAGGACGAGGCCCTGGCCGACCTGGTGCTCAGCGAGGAGCTCCGCAGCGGCCTGTACGCCTTCGACCTGGTGCAGCGCCGGGCCCGCAAGCCCGTCGGTGCTCCTCCGGCGACGCTGGCCCGCCCGGTGACCAAGGTCGGCATCGTCGGCGCCGGTCTGATGGCCTCGCAGCTCGCGCTGCTGTTCGCCCGCCGGTTGCAGGTGCCGGTGGTGCTCACCGACCTCGACCAGAACCGGGTCGACAAGGGCGTGGCCTACGTGCACGGCGAGATCGAGAAGCTGCTCGGCAAGGGCCGGATGGACGCCGGTACGGCAGCCAAGCTGCGCGGCCTGGTCAGCGGCTCGGTGGACAAGTCCGTGTTCGCCGACGCCGACTTCGTCATCGAGGCGGTGTTCGAGGACCTCGGGGTGAAGAAGCAGGTCTGGGCGGAACTGGAGAAGATCGTCTCGCCCGAGACGGTGCTCGCCACCAACACCTCGTCGCTGTCGATCGGCGCGATGGCCGCCGACCTGGAGCACCCGGAGCGGGTGGTCGGCTTCCACTTCTTCAACCCGGTCGCGGTCCTCCCGCTGCTGGAGATCATCCGGGGCGAGCGGACCGACGACGCCACCCTGGCCACCGCGTTCGCGGTCGGCAAGGAACTGCGCAAGTCCTGCGTACTGGTCTCCGACGCACCGGCTTTCGTGGTCAACCGGCTGCTCACCCGCTTCCTCGGGGAGATCTTCGCGGCGGTCGACGCGGGCACCCCGCTCGACGTGGCGAACACCGCGCTGGACCCGCTCGGGCTGCCGATGCGCCCGCTGGCGCTGCTGCAACTGGTCGGGCCGGCGGTGGCGTACCACACCGGGGCGACGCTGCACGGCGCCTTCCCGGACCGGTTCGGGGTGAGCGAGAATCTGAAGCGGATCGCCGACGCCGGGCGTCCGCTGCTGGTCGACGGCGAGGTGGACCCCGAGGTCGCGGCCCTGCTCCAGGTGGGTGACCAGCCGCTGGACGCCGAACAGGTACGTCAGCGCGCCCTGGACGCACTCGCGCAGGAGATCCGGCTGATGCTGGACCAGGGCGTGGTGGCCGCCGCGCCGGACATCGACCTGTGCCTGATCCTGGGCGCGGGCTGGCCGTTCCACCTGGGCGGTGTGACGCCGTACCTGGACCGGACCGGCACCTCCGAGCGGGTCACCGGCCAGCGCTTCTTGCCGTACGGCGTGGCCAGTCTGCCGGCCTGATCCCTCCTGATCCACGGGGGCCGTTCGCCGCACGCGCGGTGGACGGCCCCCGCCGCGAACGGGTCCGCGCAACTGCTGGGTGACGTCCTTGCCGGGCCGGCAGGGCCCGGGGTCGCCGGTTACCGGACCGGTGGGGTCGGCACGTCCGCCGTGCCACCGTCCGCCGGAGCCGCTGTCGAGGCCGGGACGGTCCTCGGGGCCGGAGCCGGTGACGCGGCCGGCGGTGCGGGCACCACCACGGCGGAGGCCGCCACCACCGGGGTCGCGTCGGCGGCCGGCAGTGTCACGGTGACCTCCAGCCCGCCACCGGGCTGCGCCAGCGCGCTCACCGTTCCCCCGTGCGCGTCGCAGACCGCGGAGACGATCGACAGCCCGAGCCCGGAGCCACGGGCACCGGTCCGTTCCCGGCCACCCCGGCGGAACGCCTCGAACAGGCCCGGCACGTCGGCCTGGTCCACCTCGAAGCCGGTGTTGCCGACCACCAACCGGACCTGCGCCGCATCCGAGCTGGTACGCACCCAGAGCCGGCCGTGCAGGTGGTTGTACCGGACCGCGTTCTCGATCAGGTTCCCGGCCAGCCGCTCCAGCAGGCTCGGGTCGCCGACCACCGGTGCCGGCTCCAGCGACGCGCTCACGTCCAGCCCGAGCCGCTTCACCTCCGAGCCCATGGCGGACAGCGCGGCGGCGGCTCCGTCGGCCAGGTCGGTGGGGGCCTTGCGACTCAGCCGGCGCCCCGACTGGGCCTCGCTGCGTGCCAGCACCAGCAGCGAGTCGACCAGGCCGTTCGCCCGTTCGGAGGCGTCCCGGACCACGGTCGCCATCCGGCGGTACTCGGCCACGTCCGCCTCGTCGTCGGCCATCGTCACGTCGATCTCGGTACGCATCACCGCCAGCGGCGTACGCAACTCGTGCGAGGCGTTCGCGACGAAGCGTTTCTGTGCCTCGAACGCGCCGCCGATTCGGTCCAGCATGGCGTCGAAGGTGCCGGCGAGCTCGGCCACCTCGTCGTCCGCCCCGGAGTAGCGGATCCGCTGGTCGAGGGTGGCCTCGCCGAGCCGGCGGGCGGTGGAGGTGACCTGGTGCAGTGGGCGCAGCGCCCGACCGGCCACCGCGTACGCGCCGGCCACCCCGACCACGCTGATCGCCAGCAGGGCGACGAACCCCTTGGCCAGCAGTTGCCGGGTGGCGGAGGAGGCCACCTCCTCCTGCCACTGCTGGGCGTCCATCTGGCTGTTGTCGGCGAGCACGACGGTGGTGCCGGGCAGCAGGTCGTCGGCGGGCCGCAGCGCGGCGGTGACCAGCAGCCAGGCGAGCAGCAGCAGGATCGCACCGGCACCGACCAGCAGTACGCCGTTGAGCAGGGTCAGCCGCAGCCGCAGGGTGGGCCGCAACCGGGGTCGTCGGCGGGTCAGGTAGACGGTCATGCGCCGACCTGCTCGGGCAGGTAGCGCTCCGGCACCCGGTAACCGGCGCCGACCACGGTCTCGATCAGCGGCGGATCACCGAGCTTCTTACGCAACGTCATCACGGTGACCCGGACGGTGGTGGTGAACGGGTCGGTGTTGGCGTCCCAGACCCGTTCCAGCAGTTCCTCGCTCGACACCACCGCGCCCCGGGCCTTCAGCAGTTCCTCCAGCACGCCGAACTCCTTGCGGGTCAGGTCGACCGGTGCGCCCGCGCGGGTGGCCACCCGGCGGGCCGGGTCGACGACCAGGTCGGCGACGCTGAGCACCGGGGGCGCGGCCGGGGTGGCCCGCCGGCCGAGCGCCTGCACCCGGGCGACGAGTTCGTCGAAGGCGAACGGCTTGGGCAGGTAGTCGTCGGCACCGAGTTGCAGCCCCTCCACCCGGTCGGCGACCGTACCGCTGGCGGTGAGCATGAGCACCCGGGTCAGCGCCCCGGACTCGACCAGGTCGGCGCAGATCTGGTCACCGTGCACACCGGGCAGGTCCCGGTCGAGTACGACCACGTCGTACCTGGTCACCATCGCCATCTCGTGCCCGGCGGTGCCGTCGTAGGCCACGTCGACCGCCATGCCCCGGCGGCGTAGCCCGCGAACGATCGCGTCGGCCAGATTCCGCTCGTCCTCCACCACCAGTACCCGCATCGCGACCTCCGCAGCTCGACCCGTCCTCCGCCCGTCCAGGAACAACCTAGCCGCGCCGACCAAACCGCAGCTCAGGCCGCCCGGCCGGAAGCGGGTCGACCCGACCGGAATCCGGGTGCCGATCAGTTCGGCAGGCGCCAGATGCCGATCGCGCCGCTGAGCCGGCGGCAGACCAGCAGCCCGTCGGTGGCACGGCAGTCACCGGAGACGTCGGGCAGCACCGCCAGCGGCCGGGTCGAGGCCGACGCCGGGTCGAGGTCGGCGACCCAGGTACGGCCGTCCGACCTGATCCGTACGCCGATCAACCGGACCGGGTCGGCCGGCTTCCCGCTGCCCGGTGCGTTCCCGTGACCCGGCGAGCGGCCGACCACCTGCCAGGATCCGAGGTCGCCGAGCACCCGACCGGTGGCCGGGTCGAGCACGCTCAGCCCGGCCGCCACCATCGGTCGCGCCTCACTGCTCGCGAGCAGGTACGGCCCGACCGGCAGCAGGTTGCTCCAGCGGGGATCGCTCCAGCGGACGACCCCGGTGCCCGGGTCGAGCACCCGTACACCGCCCTGCGGGCGGAACGTGCAGAGCACCGGGCCGCACGGCTGCGGCCAGGGCTCCCGGTCGACGTCCCAGTCGACCGTCCACCGCCGGTCGAACGTGTCCAACCCGTACGCGGTCAGGCTCTGCGGGCCGTCGGGGACCAGCAGCAGGTCGCCGACGACCTGTGGCGGCCACTGCCCGCTGCCGAGCGCGGGCGGGCGGGGCAGGTCGGCCGACCGGACCACCGCGCCGGAGCCGAGGTCGCGTACCTCGATCCGGCCGGTGGTTCCCCGGGTCACCGCCACCTCCGGCAGGGGCCCCTCGGGTCCGGTGTCGGCGGACTCGGGCGGTCCGGCGTAGCCGCGTACGACCCCGGCGGGCAGGGCGAGCGACCAGCGCACCGCGCCGGTGTCCGGTGCCACCGCCTCCAGGGTGCCGGCGGCCAGCACACCCCAGCCGTTCGGGGAGTCGTCCCAGCCGGGTTCGCCGGCACCGACGTCGGTGTCCGGTGCCCAGAGCAGGACGTCGCCGCCAGCGCTGGCGGTCTCGTAGGTGGCCGTACGGTGCCAGGAGATGGCCCCGGTGGCGGTGTCCACCCCCACCGTCTGCCGGGGCGCCACCGAGCCCCAGTCCGAGGTGAGCACCAGCGTGTGACCGATCAGGGTGTGCCCGCCCAGCGGGCCCGGCACCGGCATCCGCACCTGCCACAGCAGCGCGCCGTCGGTCAGCCGGAAGGCGCTTACCTGCTGTCGTGCCTCGGCGGACGGGTCGACGGGGTCGATCACGAAGATCCGGTCGGTGCCGGTCACCACCGACGCGCCCAGCCGGGCGGGAATGGTCGCCGCCGACAGTCCGGGCGGCCCGACCCCGGCCCCGGTCATGGTGGCGAGCAGCACCGCCAGCACGGCGCCGATCCGGGCCCAACGGTTGGCGAGCCAGGTGCGGGCCAGTGGCCGCTCCTCGACCGGCTCCTCGCTGAGCCGCTCACCCAGCTCGATGTCGACCACCGGCCACCTCTCCGTCCGAACCTCGCGCTGCCGTCCGGAGCGGTTGTCCTACCGGCGGTCGGGCCCGGGGCCCTGCGAGTCCATTCTCAACCGGCTGGCCCGAGTCGCTCCGGCGCCCGCCTGTACGATGTCGCGTCGTGGCAATCCCGGTAGTAAATAACAATTCGGACACGGATCCCGCGTCGGAGGCACGCACCGGGTCGGACGACGCCCCCGCGCGGGCGACCACCGACCAACCCCGCGTACGCCGACCGTACCGGAAGCCGGCCCGCGCCGACGTGCTCGCCATCGGGGCATATGTCCTGCTCGGGGTCGTGGTCTGCGCCAACTACTGGGTGGACATCCAGTACCGGGTGTCGTCGCACCTGCCGACCGACCACAGCTGGTTCGAGTGGCTGCTCTCACACGGCGCCTACTCGGTCCGGCACTGGGAGAACCCGCTCTTCTCGGCCCGGCAGAACGCCCCGGACGGGGTCAACATGATGGCGAACACCTCGGTGCTCGGCATCAGCCTGCCGCTGGCGCCGCTGACCATGCTGTTCGGGCCACAGGTCACCTACGCGCTCTACCTGGGCGGGGCGCTGGCGGCCACCGCCGGCACGTCGTACTGGATGCTCTCCCGGCACCTGGTGACCTCGCGCGGGGCGGCGTTCGTCGGCGGCGCGTTCCTCGGCTTCGCGCCGGGCATCGTGCACCACGCCAACGGCCAGCCGAACTTCGTCTCGAACTTCCTGCTGCCGATCATCGTGGTCCGGGTGCTGCGCCTCGGTGAGCCCGGCCGCTGGCTGCGCAACGGGCTGGTACTGGGGCTGCTGGTCGCGTACCAGATCTTCATCAACGAGGAGATGCTGCTGCTCACGGCACTCGCCCTGCTGGTGGTGGTGGCCGCGTACGCGGTGCAGCGGTGGTCCGAGGTACGCGCCCAGGTGGTGCCGTTCCTGCTCTCGATCGGCGTCGGCGGTGCGCTCGCCCTGCTGCTCGCCGGGTACCCGATCTGGTACCAGTTCAACGGTCCCCAGTCCTACCGGGGGCTGCAGGGCGGGATCTTCCACAGTTGGGGCGAGGACCTGTCCGCGTTCGTCACCTACTCCCGGGACACCATCGCCGGCTCCGAGGCGGTGGAGAAGACCATCGGCATGACCGAGCAGAACACCTGGTTCGGCTGGCCGCTGGTCGGGCTCGCCCTGCTGGTGATCGTGCTGCTCTGGCGTACCTCGCTGGCGGCGCGGACGGCCGCCGTACTGGCGCTGGTCTTCGGCGTCGCCTCGATCGGGCCGTTCGTCCGGGTCGGTGGGGTCGAGACCGAGGTCCGGGGCCCGTGGAGCTTCATCCCGGACGACCTGCCGCTGGTCGAGATGATGATGCCGACCCGGCTGAGCCTGGTCGTCGCCGCCGTGGTCGGTGTGCTGATCGCGCTCGCCTGGGACACCGTGGCGACCACCGCCGCCGGCGACGGGCCGCAGCGGCGCCGGGTCAGGATCCTGGCGTACGCGGCGATCGCGCTCGCGCTGCTGCCGCTGGTGCCGAAACCCCTGCCCGCGATGCACATCGACCCGCCACCGCACTTCATCACCAGTGACGAGTGGAAGCCGTACGTGCCGGCCGACCGTACCCTGGTGCCGGTGCCGGTGCCCAGCAACGTGCACGGCCTGTCGACGCTGCGCTGGAGCGCGCTGACCCAGCACGCGTTCCCGGTGCCCGGCGGCTACTTCATCGGCCCGAACGCGGAGGGTCAGGGCGTCTTCGGCGCCACCACCCTGCCCACCGCCATGCTGATGTACGTCACCATCGACACCGGCCAGGTCCCCGACATCACCCCGGAACAGCGGGCCCGGGCCGTCGAGGACCTGCGGTTCTGGCGTGCCTCGGTGGTCGTGCTCGGCGACCACCCGCAGGTGGAGGCGCTACGCGGCCTGATGACCGCGCTGATCGGGCCGCCCCAGCGGGTCGACGACGTCTGGCTCTGGGACGTACGCGCCCTCGTCGGCTGACCCCGGGACCGGGCCGGCTACGGGACCTGGGCGCGGACGTCCCAGACCCAGGCCCCGGAGATCATCCGGCCCGGTCCCAGCAGCAGGTCGACGGTCTCCTTGACCGGGCCGCCCCGGTGCAGGCCGCCCTGCACCACCACCGCGGCCCGCCAGTACCGCAGGTCCTCGATCGCCTGCCGTCGCTGCTCGTCGCCGATCGGCGGCACCTCGCCGGTGAACGCGACCCGGTCGAGCAGCACGGCCGTGGGCCGGTCCGGTGCACCCCACCCGGCCTGCCGGTCGGTCGGGCTGAGCGGGCCGATGAAGTAGCCGCCCGGTGCGGTGAAGGCCAACCCGGTCCGGGCGGACCAGTACATGCCGGCGGTCGCCTCACCGCCCCGGGTCGGCGGCACCGGCACGATCGTGCGCCCCGGCGGCACGTAGGACCGCCACTCGCCGGTGGCCACGAACTCCGGCACCGGCCAGGTCGGCGAGGTACGCAGCGGCAGCGGCGCCACCGGCAGCGCGACGGCGAGCAGCGCCCCGGCCCAGATCAGCCGGACCGGCAGCCCACCGGTGCGGGCCGCCGGGCCACGGCGGAAGACCTCGTCGGTGGCGAGCGCGAGCAGGACCGCCAGCATCGGCAGGCAGATCAGCGGGAACCGGGCCGGCACCGCGAGGTCGATCAGCGGCAGTTCGGCGAGCAGCCGGTACGGCCCGGTGAGCCCGGTCAGTTTGCCGTCCAGCCGGATCTCGTCGCCCAGCGACAGTACGGCGAAGACGACCACTCCGATCGCGAGCGCCTTCACCAGCGGCCGGCGCCACAGCCAGACCACCACCACGGCACAGAGCACGAGCAGCGGCAGCCCGAAGAACGAGTTCTCCTCGGTCGGGTTCGGCGACAGCAGCCCCGGTACGGAGTCGTGGCCGGTCAGCGACTGGCGTGCGGACGAGGTGAACGAGCTGAGGTCGAGTGCGTACGCGCCGGGGTCGAAGGGCAGGCCGCGGTAGTGGCCCGGGCCGAGGAACTGGAACCACAGCGGGTACGCCAGCAGCACCCCGGCGACCAGCGCGCCGATGCCGAGCCGGCCGAGGAAGGCCCGGCCGAGCCGACGTACGGTGGCCGGGCTCGCCAGCGCGTACGCGACCGTGAACAGGCCGCAGGCCAGCACCAGGAAGACGAGCACCTCCTCGCCGAGGAACACCTGGTAGGTGACGAACAGCCCGAGCAGCACGCCGCGCCGTACCACCCGGTCGGTGGCCGGGCCGAACACCAGCGCCAGGATCGCCGGGACCAGGAACTGCGAGATCATGTGCAGGTGGCCGGTGGCCTGGGAGACCATGCCCGGGGCGAAGCCGCAGAGCAGCCCGCCGACGGCGGCGGCGAACCGGGAGCGGACCAGCCGGCGGGACAGGAACAGGTACCAGGCGGTGGCGGTGCCGGCGAGCGAACCGACGATGGCCAGCAGGAACGTGGTCTGCGAACCGAGCAGCAGGGTCACCGGGGTCAGCGGGATGCCCAGGCCGAGCACCGACGTGTTGGCCATCAGGTTGATGCCGTCGGGGGCGTTGAGCGCGGTGCTGTAGAGCGGGTTCTCCAGGTTGGTCACCGCGTGCGCGGCGCGGGCCAGCATCCACTCGAAGAGCACCTGGTCGTTGCCGGCCCGGGTGCTGTGGTCCCGGTGCAGCCAGAGCCGGGCGGTGAGGTAGCCGCCGGCCAGCAGGTATCCCACCACCACCGCGACGTCGACCAGCCATGGGCGTCCGCGCCAGGCGGCGACGATCCGGGTACGGAAACGCCGTACCGCCGTCGGGGGCGAGCCGGCCGGCGGGGCGCTGCCGTCCGGCGTACCGGGAGAGGTGTCCGCACCCGCGGTGACCACCGCGGTCCGGGCCGGTTCCGCTCCCCCGGTCGGGTTCATCCGACCGGTACCGGTGTTCCGCCGGCCCGGCCGGCTCCGGTTCGCCGCATCAGCTGCTCGGGGCGGTCAGGGTACGGATGTCCCACAACCAGACGTCGTCCACCCGTCGGCCGGGTCCGACGATCTGCTCGACGGTCCGGCGCAGCGGTTCCGCGTTCTTCTCCCGGACCGGGAGCACCAGGATCGCCGCCTGCCAGTGCCGCAGTTCGTCCATGGAACGGCGCCGCTCGCGGTCGGTCAGGGTGAGCACCCGACCGGTGGTCGAGACCTGGTCCAGCAATTCGCTGACCCCGCTCGGCCGCCCGCCGAAGCGGCCCGGGTCACCGGTGTTGCCGTTGCGCGGGGCCAGGAAGTAGCCGCCGGGGATCTTGAAGTCGAGGTCGGTCGAGGCGGCCCAGCGCATGCCGTTGGTGTGCCCCATCGCCGGGACCGGCACCGGCACCAGCGACTGGTCCGGTCCGACGAACTGCCGCCAGTGCCCGGACGAGATGAAGTGCGGTACGGCCGGCCGGGAGGTCATCTTCAACGGCAGCGGTACGAGCGGCAGCAGGACGATGGCCAGCGCGGTGACCACACCGACCCGGCGGACCCGGCGGTCGACGCTCTCCAGGGACCAGGCCCGGTCGACGGCCAGGGCGAGCAGGATGCCGATCACCACGGTGGTGATCAGACCGAACCGGGTCGGCACCACCGCGTCCAGCAGCGGCAGCTTGACCAGCCACTCCCACGGCCCCCAGAACAGGTCCCGGTTCCAGTAGGAGACCCGTTCGCCCAGCGACAGGATGGCGAAGAGCAGCCCGGTGAAGGCGAGCGCCCGTACGATCACCTCGCGCCGCAGCCAGATCACGATGCCCACGGTGAGCAGGGCCAGACCCCAGCCGAAGAACGCGTTCTCCTCGGAGTAGTTCGGTGCCAGGTTGGCGTTGGCCCGCTCGTTGCCGCCGAGGGTCGGCGAGCCGGGGCTGACGAACGCGGCCAGGTCGTTGCCGTAGTCGCGGACCGCGTCGCTGAGCCCGTGGTACGCCTGCCGCCCGGCGAACTGGACGTAGAGCGGGTAGGCCAGCAGGGCGACCGCGAGTACCGCGCACACCGCCAGTCCACCGGCCAGCGGTCGCCAGGCGGCGCGGAACCGGCCGGGCTGCTGCGCCAGTACGGCCGCCAGGAAGACGCCGCAGGCCAGGGCGGTGAAGAGCAGGATCTCCTCGTTGATGAACGCCTGGTAGCTGACCAGCAGCGCGAGGATGATGCCGTCGCGTACGACCCGGGTGGAGCGGGTCAGCAGGATGACCCGCCAGACGATGAACGGCAGCAGGAACTGGGAGATGATGTTCGGGTGCCAACTGGCGTGTGACAGCAGCGCCGGGGAGAACCCGCAGAACCAGCCGCCGACGATCGCCGCGATCGGGTTGCGCACGACGTACCGGGACAACACGAAGTACCAGGCCGAGGCGGTGCCGGCGAGGCCGAGCGTCACCAGGACCACGAAGGACACCGCCGGCCCGAACAGCAGTGTCACCGGGATCATCGGGATGCCCAGCCCCAGGATGGCGGTGTTCGCCATCAGGTTGACCCCGTCAGGATAGTTCAACCGGTCGGTGAAGAACGGGTATTCGCCGTGCAACACCACCCGTACGGAGTGGGCCAGGAAGAACTGCACCTGGGCCGGGTCGCTGCTGTAGAGCGACGCCACCCGACCGGCCGGGTCGAGCCAGATCTGGCTGGTCACCCAGAACGCGGCGAGCAGGAACGCGCCGAAGACCAGCAGGTCGCGTCGGCGGGTCGGCCAGCGGCGCACGGGCGTACCCGGGTCGCCGGTACGGTCCGCGGTGCCCCGGTCCGAGCCGGAGGGCGGAGGCGTCGGTGTCGTACCGGCGGCGCCGCCCGTCGCGACGGCTCCACCGTCCGCATCGACGGAAACCGGGCCCTGCTCACCGGTCGGATCAATGGCAGCGGGCCCGCCGGACCCGGGTGCCTCCGGATCCGGTGTGGTTTCGAGACGTGGCTCGGCAAGCGTCACAGTCGGCGGAGTCTACCGGAGCGTCACGGACGTATCGGACGGCACGTACGGGATTGCGTAACGAGATCCGGCCGCCACGCGTGGGCCACCAAAAGCTGGGACGGCTTTGCCAGGTGACGCCCGAGCCCCGCGCGAGATCTCGTAGGATGTGGCTTCCGCACGCCGACGGGATCGGGGGCTTTCAGGTGGGTTCGCTCCGTCGTGGCGGCGTGTTGGCCACGGTGCTGGCATCGGCACTGCTCATCACCGGTTGCGGCCCGAGCACGGTGGAGCCGTCCGATCCGCTGCGCATCGGCGCCGACTCCCGCGACGGCTCGCTGGAGGTCTGGCCGGCCCGAGGCGGCCTGATCGGCGATCCACAGGCGACGGCCGCGGTCACCCAGGCGGTGACAGACTGGCGTTCCCCGGTCGACGACCGGGTGCACATCTCCTCGTCCGGCATCCTCTGGCTGGGGCAGCTCGACGGCGGCGCGCCGCTGGCCCTGGTCGCCGCGGACGTGCCGGGCGACGCCGCCTCCTGGTTGCTCCAGCTCACCGGGCGGGGTGCGAAGTTCGAGGTCACCAACGCCGTCGACTACTCCGACCCGGGCTACCTGATCTACTCCGACGTGCTGCCGGTCGTGGTGCCGGAGGGCCGTCGATACCTGACCTCCACCCGCGTCGAGCGGCTACTCGGCCCGGACGGCAAGCCGTTGGCGGTGGCCGACGGGGTCAGCGCGCCGGTGGCCGTACCGCGCTGTGGGGCGGTGCCGATCACCGCGCGGCTGCGCAGCACCGCGTCGCTGCCGCAGGGCAAGGCGAACGACCGGCTGATCGACCTGGGCACCGGGATCGCCGGGCCGCGCTACCCGCTGGTGGTCGACGAGTCCGGGTCCGGGTTGAGTGCCCTGCAGGGGCTGGACACCTGTGCGTTGGCCACCTTGACGGGCCCGTTCGGCAGCGTGCCGCGCCAGATCCACGACCGGGTCCACCTCGGCTCGGTGCCGACTTCCTGGCCGGCCGACCGGGTCGCCACGAAACCACTCGGGCAGGTCCGCTTCGGTACAGAGAAAGCCGGCCGGCTCGACCAGCTTTCCTGGCACACCGACGCGGGCATGATGAACGCGGTGGTGCTGCGGCCGGCGCAGGGGGCACCGGTGGCCTCCGAGGCGGACCGGGTGAACCCGTTGCAGGCCTACGAACTGCCCACGCCGGACCGGACCCTGGTGGTGCTGGTCTGGCGGGCCAATTCGGAGACCAGCCTGGCCCTGCCGGCCGGGGTGACCCGCCTGGTGGACCGGCCGGGCCTGGCCGTGGTCGAGAAACCGGCCACCCGGGTGACGTTCACCCTCACCACGGCGGACAAGTCCTACCAGCGCCAGATGGGCGGCCGCTAGGCGCTCGCCGGCAGCGCGCCCGCGCCCGGGGCAGCGTGGTGCGTCGGCGGGACGGTTCGACGGACGGTCTGGCAGGTAGGTCACGTCCGGGGCTGGCTGGTGATGCCGTCCAGGATGGTGGTCAGGGTGTGGTCGAAGGTTTCCTCGGCGTCGAGGTGGGCACCGTCGACGACGAGCCGGGCGACGGTGGGATAGCGGCCCGTTTCGAGCATGCGTGTCAGGTAGGGCCCGAGGGTGGCCTGCCAGGCGGTCAGGTCGGTGCCGGTGGAACGGGCGGTGCGTCGCTCGGTCACCTCCCTGCGGACCGCTCCGATGACGAAGGCGTTGATGGCACCCAAGGCCCGCTGGAGGTCGTCGATGCCGCGTACGCCAGGGGCCTGGCTCAGCGCCGCCGCGGTCGATTCGCCCACCGCGAGCGCATGAGGTCCCAGGTGCGGCCTTCCGCCGAGCAGGTCGGCGAACCACTCATGGTCAAGGGCGGCGTCGCGGGTCGCGTGGGCGATGGCCAGCACCGTGGCACGCCACTCTGAGCGCTGGCCAGCCTCGGCGATCCGGGCGTACACGGCGTCGACCATCAGGTCGAGCAGTTCGGATCTGTTGACCACGTAGTCGTAGAGCCGCATCGGACCGATACCGAGTTCTTTGGCGATCTTGCGGACCGACAGCCCGTCGAGGCCGTGTACGTCGGCGAGCCGGATCGCCGTAGCGGCGATCTTCGCCCGGCTCAACGGCACCGGCGCCGCCCGAGGCTGGGGCTCGGGCCGTTCCCAAACGGGCAAACCTTCGCTACCGTACGGTGTATCCACGAAATACAGCGTACGGTAAGGGAGATGGAGATGCGAATCGCGATCGCCGGTGGTGGCCTCGGCGGCCTGACCCTGGCCCGGATCCTGCACCGGCACGGCATCGACGCGGTGGTGTACGAACGCGAGGCAAGCCGATCCGCGCGATCACAGGGCGGAATGCTCGACCTGCACCCGGAGTCCGGACAACAGGCCCTGGCCGATGCGGGCCTCACCACCCGGTTCCGGTCGCAGGCGCGGCCCGAGGGCGAGGAACATCGCATCCTCGACCCGTCCGGACGTACGCTCGTGCACCACAAGCCACAACCCGGCTCATTCTCCGGACGCCCCGAGATCGACCGGAGGGTACTGCGTGATCTTCTGCTCGATTCGCTCCCCGTCGACGCGGTCGCCTGGCAACACCGGCTCGTCGCGGCGACGCCACGACCTGGCGGGGGCTTCGGGCTGACGTTCCAGGACGGTCACAGAGCCGACTGCGACGTCCTCGTCGGCGCGGACGGCGCGCGCTCGGTTGTCCGTTCGCTGCTGACCGACACGAAACTGTCCTACGTGGCCACCCTGGTGGAGCTGAACATCGGCGACGCCGACCGGCGCCACCCGGATCTCGCCGAGCTGGTCGGCCCCGGAAACCTGTGGTGCGTCGGCGTGAACCAGATCCTCGCGGCGCAACGCCTCGGCGACGGCAGCATACGAGTCGGGATCTCGTTGCGCGCAGAGGATCGCGACATCGACACCTACCGCAGCAAACGTGCCCTGCTGGACCTGTTCGAGGGCTGGGACGCAGCCCTCACCGCACTCGTCGAAGCCGGCGACAGCACGCCGATCCCACGCAGGATCGAAGCGATGCCCATCGGTGCGCGCTGGGACAACCAGCCGGGCATCACCCTCGTCGGTGACGCCGCGCACCTCATGCCACCGGTCGGCGAGGGCGCCAACCAGGCCATGCTCGACGCCGCCGTACTCGCCGACGAACTCGCCGCCCACATCGCCGACCCGGACTCGGCGATCCGGAGGTACGAGGAGGCGATGTTCACCAGGACTCAAGCGATCGCCGAAATGTCCGCACGAGTCCAGGCGATGATGCTGTCCCCCACCGCAGCGGACGACATCGTCCGCTTCTTCACCGGCTCGTGACGCCCGGCCGAGAGCGTCAGTTCTGGATGGAGAACGTCGCGACGACACCGCTGTGGTCGGACCTGGTGCCGCCGACGATGTCGTAGCCGGTCATCCACATGACCTGGTACGCCGGCAGGCGCTTCCAGAAGTAGACGTAGTCGATGTGCCGGTTGCCGTGCGTTCCGGTGCCCTTCTCGCCGTAGAGGTTGTAGTTGGAGCGCAGGTTCGGCAGCTCGTTGGCCTCGAAGACCTGCCACGGGAATTTCGCGTACCCGTAGCTCCGGTCGGCGCTGAAGTCGACGTTGAGGTCACCGCTGACGATGACCTGGCCCTCGCCCTGCTTGTCGACCGCCAGCTCCTTGAGGCCCTGGAACTGGGCCTCGGCGCACCTGGTGCGCGGCAGGTCCTCCGGCCGACCGGCGGTCTCGATGCTGGCCACCGCGTGGGCGTTGATATGTGTCACGACGCGGCCACTGGCCTTGTGCCGGTACTTGACCCAGTTGTTGTACCGCGCGGGCGGCACCTCGCCCGGGCCGTTGGTGTCACACACGAAAATCGAGCCCTTGTCGAGTACGTCGAACATGCCCTTCTTGGCGATCAGCGCCTCGCCAGCCTGGTTGGTCCCGCCCGGCGCGTACAACCACCAGCCGTTGTCGGCGGCCCAGCTCTCCAGGAAAGCCTTGCGGTTGCCGACCTCGTTGAGACCGACGAGGTCCGCCTTGGACGCGATCAGATTCAGGTCGTGCACAAAGTCGGCCTGACTCAGTCCGTTGTAGATGTTCAGCGTCGCCGCCTTGAAGGCCACGTTCGCCGCGGCCGCCGGTGTGGCCGGCAGCAGGGCCGCCACCAGCGCAACCACGCCTGCGAGAGCGCCCAGGGAGCGGGTGGACCAGTGTGTCGTCTTACGCATCGGCTTCCCTCCACACGAGCCGCCGTCGGTGGCGGCCACCGCACGCTAACGATCCGAGTCGACGCGACACCGAACAGTGGGGAACGAGGAATCGACAGGTCCCGCCGACCGGCTCGGTCCGCTGGAAACGCCGGTGGGGACGACCGGTGACCGGTCGTCCCCACCGGCGGTGGAGCCCTTGCGGGTCAGGCCCGGCCGTTGCGGCCCTTGGCCCGTTCCCCGGTGGCCGGGATGTCCCCGTTCGTGGCGGGGATGCGTACCGGTTCGATCGGCGCGTCGAGGCGGGACACCCAGCCGGTGACGTCGCGGGCCACGTCCTGGGCGGTCAGGCCCAGGTCGGCGAGGATCTGCGCGCGGGTGCCGTGCGGCTGGAAGACCGACGGCACACCGAGGTCACGCAGCGGCACCAGCAGGTCGGCGTCGCGCATCGCCTTGGCCAGCGCGTCACCCACACCACCGGCGCGTACGCCGTCCTCGACGGTCACCACCAGTCGGTGCGAACCGGCGAGGGTGACCAGGTCCTCGGAGATCGGGCGGACCCAGCGCGGGTCGACCACGGTGACCCCGTAGCCCTGCTCCGCCACCCGGGCCGCGACCTCGACGCCGAGCTGTGCGAACGCGCCCACGGCGACCAGCAGCACGTCCTTGCGCGCCGACTCGGCCAGTACGTCGACCGTGCCGACCCGGCGGACCGCCGGCAGGTCCTTGGCGATCGAACCGCTCGGGAAGCGCAGGATGGTCGGGCCGTCGTCGACGGCGACCGCCTCGCGCAGTTCGGCGCGGAGCGTGGCGGCGTCGCGGGGGGCGGCGATCCGCAGGCCGGGCACCACCCCGAAGACGGACATGTCCCAGATGCCGTAGTGGCTCGGTCCGTCCGGGCCGGTGATGCCGGCTCGGTCCAGCACGAAGGTGACCGGCAGCTTGTGCATCGCCACGTCGAGCAGGACCTGGTCGAAGGCGCGGTTGAGGAAGGTCGCGTAGACCGCCACCACCGGGTGCAGGCCACCGAAGGCGAGCCCGGCCGCCGAGGTGGCCGCGTGCTGCTCGGCGATGCCCACGTCGTAGACCCGTTCCGGGTACTTCCGGGCCAGCGAGGCGATGCCGGTCGGCTCGGCCATGGCGGCGGTGATGCCGACCACGTCCGGCCGCTCGTCGGCGATCGAAACCAGCTCGTCGGCGAAGACGTGGGTCCACTTCACCGACGGCGCGGCGAGCAGCTTGCCGGTCGCCACGTCGAAGGCGCTGCTCGGGCCGTGCAGGCAGTCCGCCTCGTCCTCTTCGGCCGGCCGGTAGCCGTAGCCCTTGCGGGTGACCGCGTGCACGATGACCGGGCCGCCGAAGCCACGGGCCCGGCGCAGGGCCGACTCGACCGCGGCCACGTCGTGCCCGTCGACCGGGCCGATGTACTTGATGCCGAGGTCCTCGAACATCGCCTGCGGCGTGACCGCGTCCTTGATGCCCTTCTTGACCGCGTGCAGCACCTCGTACATCGGGCGCCCGACCAGCGGCGTCGAGCCGAGGGCGTCCTTGACCACGTCGAGCACCCGCTCGTAGCCGGGGTTGAGCCGCAGCGTGGAGAGGTGGTCGGCGAGGCCGCCGATGGTGGGCGCGTACGACCGGCCGTTGTCGTTGACCACGATGACCAGTGGGTTGCGGGCGGCGGCGATGTTGTTCAGCGCCTCCCAGCACATGCCCCCGGTGAGCGCGCCGTCGCCGACCACCGCGACCACGTCGCGGCGTTCACCGCGCAGGGCGTAGGCCTTGGCCAGCCCGTCCGCGTAGGAGAGTGCGGTCGAGGCGTGCGAGTTCTCGATCAGGTCGTGCTCGCTCTCGGCCTGGCTCGGGTAGCCGGAGAGCCCGCCGCGCTGGCGGAGCTTGTCGAAGCCGTCCTGCCGCCCGGTCACCATCTTGTGCACGTACGCCTGGTGTCCGGTGTCGAACAGGAACCGGTCGCGGGGCGAGTCGAAGACCCGGTGCATGGCGAGGGTCAGCTCGACCACGCCGAGGTTGGGGCCGAGATGGCCGCCGGTGCGGGACACCTTGGCGACCAGAAAGTCCCGGATCTCGGCGGCGAGCAGGTCGAGTTCCTCGGCCGACATCCGCTTGACGTCCTGGGGGCCGCGGACGGTAGCCAGCAGCCGGCCCGGGTTGGCCGCACCCTCTTCAACTCTCATGACCGGAGAGTCTATCGGCCCCGACGGCGACTGCAGCCCGGGCCGAGATCGTGCTTTGTTAAACGTCGGCAGGCCGAGCCCGAAACGCCGTACGGGCGGGGCGGCTGACGTCCGGCTCAGCTCGCCCGCCGATCAGGTAACGGCTTCTACCGGATCAGCGGCGACTCCGGGCAGTAACGGCGCAGGTACCGCGAGCAGGTACGACGTTAATATGGCGGTAACATCCTCCTCTTCCAGAGGTGTCCAGATGTCAGCTCCCGGTAGTCGCCCGCACTGGTCCGGCCCGAACGCCCGGCCGGGCCGGATGTCCGGCCGGTACGCCACCGGCCAACTCCTCGCGCTGATCGTCGTCGTCCTGATCGGCCTGCCGCTGCTCCCCCTGCTCCTGCTGATCATCGCCTGGATCCGGCTCCGGGACCGGGCGCAGGCGCGGGCCGAACGGCGGGCCGCCCGACGGGTCGCCGGCAGCCCGCCCGCGCTCGTACACAACCTGCTGCTGCGCTGAGGCGCACGCGCCGCTGCTCCGCTGAGCCGCCCGGTGGTGTCAGGCCGGCGTGAACAGGCCGACGCACTCCACGTGCTGGGTCATCGGGAACATGTCGTACCCGCGCAGGGCGACCAGCCGCCAACCCGCCTCGGCGAAGACCCGTACGTCCCGGGCGAAGGCCGCCGGGTCGCAGGCCACGTACCCGATCGCCCGCGCTCCGGTCCCGGTCAGCGCCCGGACCACGTCGGCGCCGGCACCGGTACGCGGCGGATCCAGCACCACCAGGTCCACCGGACCGGTGATCCGGCGGCGGGCCAGTGCCGTCTCCACCTTCGCCGACACCACCTCCACCTGACCGAGGTCGGCCAGGTTCTCCCGAGCCGCCGCGACGCCCGACGGTGCCGCCTCGACCATGGTCACCCGCCCGGTCGGCCCGACCCGCTCGGCGAGCGCGGCGGCGAACAGCCCAGCCCCGCCGTAGAGGTCCCAGGCCCGTTCGCCGGTCCTGGGCGCGAGCAGCTCCAGTACGGCGTCGACCAGGGTCTGCGCGGCGGCCGGGTGGACCTGCCAGAAGGCGTCCGGCGGCAGTTGCCACTCCCGTCCGGCGGCCAGCTCCCGGACCTTCTCCGGGCCCCGCTCGGTGACCGGGGTGCCGTCCACGACGAGCTGCACGGCGACGTCACCGCCGGTGGAGGCGACCGTCTCCACCGCCTCGGCGGTGGGCCACCGCTGCCCGTCGGCCGAGAGCACCGGCAGTGACTGGATCGCCGGGTGCGCGATCAGGCAACGGTCCACCGGCACCACCTCGTGCGAGCGGTGCTTGAGCAGACCGGCCCGTCCGGTGGCGTCGACCGCGTACCGGACCCGGGAGCGCCAGCCGAGCGGACCACCAGGCAGTGGCTCGACCCGTACGCCCAGGTTGTCGATCTCCTCCGGGGTGAGCCGGCCGAGCCGGCGCAACTGCTCGCGTACGACGTCGGCCTTCCAGTCGAGCTGCGCGCTCGGCGCGACGTGTTGCAGGTCGCAGCCGCCGCAGAGGTTCGGCCCGGCGTACGGGCACGGCGGGGCGACCCGCTGCGCCGACGGCTCCAGCACGGTCACCGCGTCGGCCCGCAGGTATCCCCGGTTCACCTCGGTGATCTCGGCGATCACCCGCTCACCGGGGAGCGCGTGCCGGACGAAGACGATCTGCCCGTCGAGCCGGGCCACGCAGTGCCCGCCGGGGGCGACCGCGTCGATGGTCAGCTCGACCAGTTCCGCCTCACCCGGTCCCGAATCCGCCCCTGCCGCCCGGCTTCCGCCCGGCTGGGCGTCGGCCGGGGTCGCCCCGACCGCTTCGGTTTCCACGCCCGTCGGCGCCTCGGCCCGGCTCATCGGGGCCGCGCCGTCGGGTCCGGGTCGGTCAGCGTCGGTGCGACCGGCGGCGGCTGTGGCGGGGCCGGGGTGAGCAGACCACCCACGGTGGTGCCACCGTGGCCGGTGCCGCCCGTGCTGGCACCGCGTGGGCCACGGGCGGGACCACGGCTGAGCGTGGCGTCGTAACGGTCCAGGTCCTTGGTTGCCGACGAGGCCAACTGCCAGGGCACGCTGGTCACCATCACGCCGGGCTCGTAGAGCAGCCGGCCCTTGAGCCGCAACGCGCTCTGGTTGTGCAACAGGTTCTCCCACCATCGGCCGACGACGTACTCGGGAATGAAGACGGTGACCACGTCGCGCGGTGCGTCGCGGCGCACCGAGGCGACGAAGTCGAGGATCGGCCGGGTGATCTCCCGGTACGGCGAGTCGATCACCGTGAGCGGTACCGGTACCTCGCGGCGTTCCCACTCGGCCTGGATCGCCCGGGTGTCCTTCTCGTCGACGTTGACCGTGACCGCGGTCAGCGTGTCCGGTCGAGTCGCCTGAGCGTACGCGACCGCCCGCAGGGTGGGCTGGTGCACCTTGCTGACCAGCACGATGGCGTGGTTGCGCGCAGGCAGCATGGGCCGGCCCTCGGCCGGGGTCAGCTCGGCCGCGACCGTGTCGTAGTGCTTGCGGATGCCCAGCATGAGCAGGTAGATCACGGCCATCGCGGCGATCGCGATCCAGGCGCCGAGCAGGAACTTCGTGATCAGCACGATCACCAGCACGACGCCGGTCAGGCCCATGCCGAAGCCGTTGATCCCGCGCGAGCGGATCATCTTCCGCCGCCGCTCCGGATCCCGTTCCACCCGCAGCAGCCGGTTCCAGTGCCTGATCATGCCGGCCTGGGAAAGGGTGAAGGAGACGAAGACGCCGACGATGTAGAGCTGGATCAGCCGGGTGATCTCGGCCTGGAAGCCGACGATCAGCACGATCGCGGCGATGGAGAGGAAGACGATGCCGTTGGAGAAGGCCAGCCGGTCACCCCGGGTGTGTAGCTGGCGGGGCAGGTAGCGGTCCTGGGCCAGGATCGAGCCGAGCACCGGGAACCCGTTGAAGGCGGTGTTGGCGGCCAGGAAGAGGATCAGCGCGGTCATCCCGGCGACGACGTAGAGCAGGAACGAACCGCTGCCGAAGACCGTCTCGCCGAGCTGGGTGGTGACGGTCTTCTGCACGTACCCCTCGGGGCCGCCGATGATCTGCCGGGCCGGGTCCTCGACGAACTGCAGGTGGGTCAGGTGGGCCAGCCAGACGATGCCGACCAGCATGGTGATCGCGACGACCCCGAGCAGCAGCAGCGTGGACGCCGCGTTCTTGCTCTTCGGTGGCTTGAACGCCGGTACGCCGTTGGAGATCGCCTCCACCCCGGTCAGCGCGGCGGCACCGGAGGAGAACGTACGCAGCAGCAGGAAGACCAGGGCGAATCCGGTCACGCTGTGCTCGGCCTGGATCTGCAACCCGGCGCTGGGCGCCTGCAGGTCGTCGCCGAGCACGAAGATCCGGATCAGCCCGGTGAGCACCATCCCGATGATCACGATCATGAAGCCGTACGTCGGGATCGCGAAGGCCGTACCCGACTCCCGCAGGCCGCGCAGGTTGATCGCGGTCAGGATCACCACCGCCGCCACCGCGACGCCGACCTTGTGGGTGGCCACGAACGGCACCACCGAGCCCAGGTTGGCCACCCCGGACGAAACCGACACCGCGACGGTCAGCACGTAGTCGACCAGCAGCGCGCTGGCCACCCCGACCCCGAACTTCGGGCCCAGGTTGACCGTGGCCACCTCGTAGTCGCCACCACCCGACGGATAGGCGTGCACGTTCTGCCGGTAGCTCGCCACCACGGTGAGCATGACCACGACAACGGCCAGCGCCACCCACGGCGAGAAGACGAACGCCGAGGCGCCGGCGATCGACAGGGTCAGCAGGATCTCGTCCGGCGCGTACGCCACGCTCGAGAGCGCGTCGGAGGCGAAGACGGGCAGTGCGATGCGCTTGGGTAGGAGGGTGTGCTGCAGCTTGTCGGACCGGAACGGTCGACCGAGCAGCAGCCGCTTCATCAGAGAGGTGGGACTGGCCACAACCGGTAAGAGTACGACCGGGACCAGCCCATCGACATCCGGTGGCTGATCAACCGTCCCCGGCCGGGAACCGGTACGGTCGGGCGGCGTGAGCTGCCCCCGGCATGGCACGCTCTTTGCAGTCCCCCGGCCGCCGGGTGGAGCACACACGGTTCACGCCAGGAGGAAGCACCGTGCACATCGTGATCATGGGGTGTGGGCGGGTCGGTTCGACGCTTGCCCACAGTCTGGAGGCCCGCGGTCATTCGGTGGCCGTGATCGACCAGAACTCGGACAGTTTCCGCCGGCTCGGTCCCGACTTCGGCGGGATCACGGTCACCGGGATCGGGTTCGACGGCGAGGTCCTGCGCCAGGCCGGCATCGAACGCGCCGACGCCTTCGCCGCGGTCTCCAGCGGAGACAACTCCAACATCATCTCGGCCCGGTTGGCCCGGGAGACGTTCGGCGTGACCCGGGTGGCGGCGCGGATCTACGACCAGAAGCGGGCCCAGGTCTACGAGCGGCTCGGCATCCCCACCGTGGCCACCGTGCGGTGGACCGCCGACCGGATGATCCGCCACCTGGTGCCGGAGGGGAACGTGGAGATCTTCCGCGACCCCACCAGCACGGTGTCGATCATCGAGGTGCCGGTACACAAGGACTGGGTCGGCCGCCCGATCAAGGCGATCGAGCAGGCGACCGGCGCCCGCGCCGCGTACGTCATGCGGTTCGGCATCGGAACACTGCCCACCGCGTCCAGCGTTCTGCAGGAGGGTGACCAGCTCTTCATGCTCGTCACCGACGACATGGCCGGCGGGGTCACCACGGCGGCCGGCGCGCCGCCCGAAGGGGGACAGTGACATGCGGGTCGCCATCGCAGGCGCGGGCAACGTGGGCCGGTCCATCGCCCAGGAGCTGATCGACAACGGCCACCAGGTGATGCTGGTGGAACGGCAGCCGAGGATGCTGCGCCCGGAACGGGTGCCGGCCGCCGAATGGGTGCTCGCCGACGCGTGCGAGTTGGCCAGCCTCGAGGAGGCCGACCTGGCGAGCTGCGACGTGGTGGTCGCGGCGACCGGCGACGACAAGGTCAACCTCGTCGTCTCCCTGCTGGCGAAGACCGAGTTCGCCGTGGCCCGGGTGGTCGCCCGGGTGAACCGGGCGGAGAACGAGTGGCTCTTCACCGACCAGTGGGGCGTCGACGTGGCGGTGAGCAAGCCGCGGGTGATGGCCGCGCTGGTGGAGGAGGCGGTGACGGTCGGCGACCTGGTCCGGCTGATGACCTTCCGCCAGGGCGAGGCGAACCTGGTCGAGATCACCCTGCCGCGTACGGCGCCCTACGTCGGGCAGCCGATCCACGCCGTACCGCTGCCCCGCGACTCCGCCCTGGTGGCCATCCTGCGCGGCCGGCGGGTGCTGGTGCCGAGCCCGGACGACCCGCTGGAGGCGGGCGACGAGCTGATCTTCGTCTGCACGAGCGAGGTCGAGGACGCCGTACGGGCGGTCATGCTCGGCGCGGACAGCGTCGAACGGACCAGGGGCGAGAGCTGACGGGAAGGCGGGCCGCGGTCAGCTCGGGCTGACCGCGGTGGCCGTACCGGCCGGCGGCGCGTCCCGGGTCACCCGACGCACCGTCCAGACCGTGATCGCCAGCAGCAGCAGGTACGGCGGGTAGCCCAGGGCCAGCCGCGCCACACCCAGCGCGGTGTCCTGGTCGGCGAGGTAGAGCGCCGCCTGGACGCCGACCTTCGCCAGCCACACCACGCCCCAGAGCACGGTCAGCCAGGTGAACGTACGCACCAGCCGGGCATCCTGACGCCACTCGGACTTGCCCTTGGCCACCAGCACCGACCAGATCCAGCCGACCAGCGGCTGCCGGATCGCGGCCGAGGCGAGCAGCGCCAGCCCGTAGGCGATGCCGTAGAGGATGCCGGGCAGGTAGAAGTCCTTCGAGTCACCGCTGCGGAAGGCGATGAAGGCCCCGACGCCGATGCCGAACAGACCGTTGACCGCGTGCCGGATCGGCCGACGCTGCACCAGCCGCAGCACCGCGATCACGATCGCCACGGCCAGCGAGGCGATCAGCGCCGGGCGCAGCTCGGCGAGCACGTTGACCAGCACGAAGACGAGCACCGGGATGCTCGACTCGACCATCCCCCGCCAGCCGCCGAGCTGCTCGGCGACCTGCTCGGCCATGCTCGGCAGCGGTGCGTCGTCCGCCGGGTCGGTGTCGACCTTGGCAGCCGGCTGTGGTCCAGTCGTCATCTGTACGTCTTCCGTTCGGGGCGGCGGCTGCCCGGCCTCGTACTCAACGGGGCAGTTCCAACTCGTAGTACGGGTTGTAGATGACTTTACGGTCATCACGAATCGCCACGCGACCTCGAACGGTCAATTGCCGTCCCGGCTCGATGCCGATGATGTGCCGGCGCCCCAGCCAGACCAGCGTCACCACGTCGGTGCCGTCGTAGAGATCGGCCTCGAGCGTGGGCAGGTTGGTCCGGGGCGTGTAGACCACCGTACGGAGCCGACCGGAGATCGACACCAGCTCGCCCCGCCGGCACAGCCCGGCCGGAGTGCCACCACACTGCGCGCTCTCGCGACGCAGTTCCTGCGCCTCGATCTCAGCCTCGCTCGCGGTCAGCCGCTGCAGGAGGTTGCGCAGCGACCCCCGACCCTCGTCGGTCGCCATGACCTCGTGCCACCCTCCTCGAGCCGCCCCGGATCATCCGGGTCGCGGCCAGTTCCAACCGGTCCCGACGGGGACCGCACTGCCAGCGTACGCCGGTCGGCCGGGTCGGCACGGACCGGCGGATCACCGATCAGGCCTACCCGCGCGGCCTCGGCGACGGCTTGCCCCGACGGGGCTGCTGCTGGTCGGGAGCGCTGCCATTGATCCGTGGCCCGGGCGTCGGGCCGCCGCCGTCGGGGCCACCGCCGTCCGCCCTGATCACGGACTCCCCGCCCGGTGCGGTGCCCGCCGCCGCGGCCTCCGCCGCCTGCCGCTCGGCGATCTCCCGGGGCAGTCGCAGCGGCAGCGGCTCACGGACCGGCTTGGCCTCCTGGCCCCGGTCCACCACGAGCCCGTACAGGCAGTCGGCGAGCGGACCGGCGGCGCTCGGGTCGCTCGCCACCCTGCCCTGGTAGACCCCGCGGACCATCCACCGCGGGCCGTCGATGCCGACGAACCTCAGGTCGGTGAAACCCTCCGGGGTACGGACCCGGGCCCGCAGCTCGACGCCGTACTCGCCGTCGCTCTCCTCGGCCGCCGTGCCCTCGCTGGACAGCGACTCGCGGATCTCCTGGCGCACCTCGTCCCAGATGCCCTCGGAGCGGGGCGCGGCGAAGACGCCGAGCTGCAATGCGTTCTCCCCGTGCAGCAGCACCACCTGCTGGACCACGCCCTCCGGGTCGGCCTGGACCCGGATCTCGACGTCGGCGACCGCGGGAATCTGCAGGCTGCCCAGATCGAGTCGCTCCACCCCGGCCGGGGCCTCGGAGATGTCGTACGGGCCCCGGTCGCTGGCCAGGGCGTCGGACGAGTCGTCCGCCGGCCGGTCGACCGCCGCACGCTCGGACCGATCGGCCCGCTCGTCACGGGCGTGCCGTCCGCCGCGTCCTCGGGAAAAGATCACCGTGCCGACCTTTCTGCCTGCTGCTCGCTTGCGTCGCGCGGCGGGACCAGACCCGCGTGCCCGCCCGTCGAACCGTGTCCATTCTCGCCCCGCTCGGTGGCGGGAAGCTCGTCGACGGGGTGGAAGCGGGCGTGTTCCACCCGCTGCACCACGAGTTGCGCGATCCGGTCGCCACGAGAAATCTTGGCCGGGTTCTCCCGGTCATGGTTGATCAGGTTGACCAAGATCTCGCCGCGGTAGCCGGCGTCGACCGTACCGGGCGCGTTGAGCACGGTGACACCCAGCCTGGCGGCCAGTCCCGAGCGCGGGTGGACCAGCCCGACGAAGCCCTCCGGCAGGGCGATAGCGATCCCGGTCGGCACCAGCGCCCGCGCGCCCGGCGCCAGCTCGACGTCCCGCGCGGCCAGCAGATCCGCGCCCGCGTCACCGGGATGGGCGTACGCCGGCAGCGGTAGATCCGGGTCGAGCTGTCGGACGGGTACGGGCACGGCCTGGGTCACGGTGTCACTCTTCCGATCCGTCGGGGCGGGCGATGGCCTCTATCCTGCCGGGTCACCCCGCCACGCCGCGCCGTACCCTCACACTGTGGCACCAACTCGTCTCACTTCCGCCGCCGCGCCGGCCGTGCCGAGCGTCGACAGTTACCGGGAACGCCTCCGCCTGCCCTGGTGGGGTTGGCTTGCCGGGGCGGCAGCCGGCGCGCTGCTCGCGATGGAGGTCTGGATGGGCTCGAACGGCATCCGGGCCTGGTTGCCGTTTGTCGTGCTGCTGCCGTTGACCGCGCTCGGGCTCTGGTGGGTGGGTCGCATCACGGTCGGCGTACGCGACGGCGAACTGCTGGTCGACGACGCCCGGTTGCCGGTCGAGTACGTCACCGACGCCATCGCACTGGACGCCGACGGGCGCCGCGAGGTCCTCGGCGTCGGCGCCGACCCGCTCGCCTTCGTGGTGCAGCGGCCCTGGGTGGCGGGCGCGGTGCAGGTCGTACTCGACGATCCGGCCGACCCGACCCCGTACTGGGTGGTCAGCTCCCGGCATCCGGTGCGGCTCGCCGAGGCGATTCTCGCCGCCCGCGACCTGGCCGGGACGACCGGTCGGTCCGGCACCGCGGGCGACACCGCCACGGCGGCCGGCTAGTCGTTGTCCGGCCAGTGCCGTCGTGGCTCGGGCCCGCTGATGGAACCCTGCTCGGGTGGGCCGGTGATGGCCCGGAACTGCTTGCGCAGGTCGGTCCGGATCGCGTCGCCCAGGGTGAGCGTCGCCCGGCGGTTGAGGTAACCGGCCACCGCGGCGCCGGTCAGGAACGGGCCGAGCGTGGTCAGGTTGCGCCCGAAGCGCCGCAGCAACGTCTCCCGGAGCTGCTTGCGGACCGCCGGGCCGAGTACGGCACCGACGCCCATCCCCGGCAGGAACGGGTTCACCCCGCGCCGGCTCGCCCACGACTGGATCATCGCCACGGCGCGCTGGCTGCTGCTGCCCGGTAGCGGAACCCCGTACGCCTCGTGCAGCTCGCCGATCAGCTTGATCTCGATGGTCACCACCGCGACCGTCTCCGCGGCCAGCAGGACCGGCGCGGAGAGCAGGGTCGGCGCGACCGCCCACTCCACCGCCGCCACTCCACCGCCGGCCGCACCCACCCCGGCGGTGGCCCGAGCCGCGTTACGGATCAACCGTTCGGCGAGCGCGTCGCCGTCGAGGCCGTCGTAGTGCCGCCGGAGCGTCTCCCGATCCCGGATCGGGATGTGCGGCACCACCTCGCCGACCACGTCGCTCATCCAGCGGATCGCCGCCCTGGGCCGGAACAGGTCGCCCAGACCACGGGCTCGAACCTGGCCGACGAGCCGGCCCAGCAGCCGGCGACGCCGCGCCGGACCGAGGTCGTCCTCGGTCAACGCGGCGATGGTCGCACCGAGGTCCCCCTCGGCGCTCTCCAACTCGGCGTCCGGCGGATTATCCGCCGGGCCGTTCCCCCCAGTCGGCGCCGGCACCCCGTCAGGGGTTCCCGGCGCCTGCTCGGAGCGGGTCATGCGCTGACCTCCAGCCCTGGCGATCCGTCCAACGTCGAGTCGGTCGGATCGAGTCAAGCAGGTCGGTGCCACCCGCGCATCTCGAATCGAACGCGGCCTACCCTCGCCGCGTTGCCTCACCGTCGCCCCCCGGCGACAGTGTCGAACTCAGGCGCACTCGCGGCAGATCAGCTCGCCGTTGCGCTCCACCGCGAGTTGACTGCGGTGGTGTACGAGGAAACAGCGGGCGCAGCGGAACTCGTCCGACTGCATCGGCAGCACCTTCACCGTGAGCTCTTCGTCGGCCAGGTCGGCTCCCGGAAGCTCGAAGCTCTCGGCGACTTCGGCCTCGTCGACGTCCACGGCGCCCGACTGTGAGTCGACGCGCCGGGCCTTCAGCTCTTCCAGGCTGTCCTCGCCGAGGTCGACCTCGTCGCGACGCGGGGCGTCGTAGTCGGTGGCCATCGGTTTCACTCTCCCATATCGATATAGTCGCTTCCGGTTGTAACGCCGGAAGACACTGTTTCGGTTCCCGCTGGCCGGTCATCTTTTTTCCCGGTCGCCGACCCCGGCTCGGTGCCCGGGCCACGGCCGCCAGGAGAACACCCCTGGCGAGCGCGGTACCTTACCCCCCATCGGGCGAGGCATGTATACCGCCCTCGCGGCATGCATGTACGCCCGAGCGGCCAGAGTTGTTCCCAATGTGACTCAGGCGACACGAAGATAGGGGTAGCGGTAGTCCGAACGGCGTCGGCACGCCGGCAGGTTTGCCGGTTTCCGCGCCGGGCCGGACAACAGCTAGCCTCACCGGCATACTCGGTAGCCGACGGCGGCCAGGTCTCACCGGCCGATCGGTACCACCGGTCCACACCTGTACGGGAGCCAACCAGATGAGTTTTGCCCGGGTGCGCGCGTTTGTCGTCGTCGGGGTGCTGGCGGTGCTCGCCCTGGTCTTCGTCGGTGCCGCCCTGATCCGCGACACGCAGAGCGGTGCCGCAGCCGAAGACGCCTGCCCGGCCGGGTTCAAGCGGGCCAACATCGCGCTGCGAGAGGCCAAGGACGTCAAGATCGCTGTCTACAATGCGACCGACACGCCCGCGCTCGCCTCGAACGTCGCGACGGACTTCAAGAACCGGAAGTTCCAGGTCGTCAAGCAGGGCAACGACCCGAAGCGGGTCGACGGGGTGGCGGTGCTGCGGTACGGCCCCAAGGGGATCGCCTCGGCCCACCTGCTGAAGGCGTACTTCCTGGACGAGGCCGAGCCGGAGTACGACCCCAACCGCGAGGACGACACCGTGGACGTGGTGATCGGCAACAGCTACACGCAGCTCGCCACCACCACTGAGGTCAACCAGGCCCTGACCGGGCTCGGTTCGCCGAAGCTGGAGCCGGGCACCTGCCCGGCGAAGGAAGAGAAGTGATCCGCCGCTAGCCGACCGTCACCGGCCCCGACCCCACGAACCGCGGGGGGCGGGGCCGGTTTCGTTCCACCGAAGGGTGGAGCAGTGCCACCCGAACAGGTGGATTGCTCGACCCGGCAGGTCACGGTCTGCCCCGCGGGTCACGGTCCCCCGGCGGCGTCGAGCCGGGCCAGCCGCTCGTGCAGCGGATCGAACAGGGCCGGCGGTGCGGCGATGACCAAATCCGGTCCGGGTGCCGCACCGGCCAGTCCGGCGACCCGCAGCCCGGCCTCGGCCGCGATCAGTCCACCGGCCGCGTGGTCCCAGTGGTTGAGGCCCTTCTCGTAGTAGGCGTCGACGCTGCCCTCGGCGGCGAGACAGAGGTCAATGGCGGCCGCCCCGAACCGGCGGACGTCGCGTACCTGGGTGATCAGTCCGGCCAGCACCCCGGCCTGGTGCGCCCGGCGGGCCGGGTCGTAGCCGAAGCCGGTGGCGACCAGCGCCTGGCCGAGATCGGTCTCGGTCGAGCCGCTGAGCTTGCGGCCGTCCTGCCAGGCGCCGCCGCCCAGGGTGGCGGTCCATTCGTCCCCGGTCGCGGCGTTCCGGACCACCCCCGCCACCACCTCGCCGTCCAGCTCGGCGGCGAGCGACACGGCGTACTGGGGCAGCCCGTACAGGTAGTTCACGGTGCCGTCGATCGGGTCCAGGATCCACCGGACGGCGCCCGGGCCGGACGGAGCGGGGCCGGCGGTGCTGCCGTACTCCTCGCCGAGCACCGTGTCGTCCGGCCGCACCTGCCGCAGGGCCGCGACGACCTGCCGTTCCACCGCCCTGTCGGCGGCGGTGACCACGTCGGTCGCGGTGCTCTTGGTGGCCACCGCGGAAACCCCCTCGGCGCGCATCCGGCGGGCCGTGTCGGCGGCCGACCGGGCCACCTCCAGCGCCAGCTCCAGCAGTTCCTCGGCGGTGGGCCGGCTGCTACCCATGGCGTCCCCTTCTCGCACAGGCTGCGACGTCCGCGCCGGACGCGAGTATCATCCTTACAAAGTCCACATGCGCTCCGAGTCGGCGGCCTCCAGCCGCCGTTTCGGCGTGCGGCGCGGGAGGAACCCCGCAGACGGCGTTACAATTCACGCCTGCCCACGCGCCACGGACCGCCGACACCGGCCGGCCCGGGACTCGGGGGTCCCTCAACCACATCGGTCCGGCACGACGCCTAGCGCTGCGCTGGCCGACCCGGCCGTGCTCGCTCATCGCCTCCGGAAGGTCATTCGTGACAGAACCCCGCCACACCGGCGCCGACGTACGCTCCCTCACCGACACCCTGATCGCCCACGCGCAAAACGCCGGCGGCCAGCTCACGTCGGCAGAGCTGGCGCGCACGGTCGAGTCCGCTGAGGTGACTCCGGCCCAGGCCAAGAAGATCCTACGGGCGCTCTCCGACGCGGGCGTGACCGTCGTGGTCGACGGCTCCGCGAGCACCCGTCGCCGGGTCGCCGCGGCTCGATCGGCCACTCCCGCCTCGCGGGCCACCACTGCCAAGGCCACGGCCAAGAAGGCGTCGCCCGCCCCCAAGCAGGCCACCGGCGCGGACGAGGCGACCCCGGCTCGCAAGGCGGCAGCCCCCCGCGCCGCCAGCGAGGCCGGTAAACCCGCTGAGACGCCCGCCAAGGCCGCCGCCCGGGTGGGCAGGGCCACGAAGGCGGCCGGGGCCGCTGCGGGCGCGACCGGGGCCGTGAAGGCCACCAAAACCGCGGCCAAGCCGAAGTCGGCCGAAGACGGCGGCGTCGACGGCGAGATCGATCCCGAAGAGCTCGCCGCCGAGATCGAGGACGTCGTCGTCGAGGAGCCGGCCGAGCTGACCCAGGCGGCCGAGTCGGACGCGGCCAGCGCCGCCACCGACAACGACTTCGAATGGGACGACGAGGAGTCCGAGGCGCTCAAGCAGGCGCGTCGTGACGCCGAGCTGACCGCCTCCGCCGACTCGGTCCGGGCGTACCTCAAGCAGATCGGCAAGGTCCCGCTGCTCAACGCCGAGCAGGAGGTCGAGCTTGCCAAGCGGATCGAGGCCGGCCTCTACGCCGCCGAGCGCCTGCGCGCGGCCGAGGAGGGCGAGGAGAAGCTCGTCATCCAGATGACGCGCGACCTCGGTTGGATCTCCCGCGACGGCGAACGGGCGAAGAACCACCTGCTGGAGGCGAACCTCCGACTCGTGGTCTCCCTGGCCAAGCGGTACACCGGCCGCGGCATGGCCTTCCTCGACCTGATCCAGGAGGGCAACCTCGGCCTCATCCGGGCCGTCGAGAAGTTCGACTACACCAAGGGCTACAAGTTCTCCACCTACGCCACCTGGTGGATCCGCCAAGCCATCACCCGCGCCATGGCCGACCAGGCCCGCACCATCCGCATCCCGGTGCACATGGTCGAAGTGATCAACAAGCTGGGCCGGATCCAGCGCGAGCTGCTCCAGGACCTGGGCCGCGAGCCCACCCCGGAGGAGCTGGCGAAGGAGATGGACATCACACCTGAAAAGGTGTTGGAGATCCAGCAGTACGCGCGGGAGCCGATCTCGCTCGACCAGACCATCGGCGACGAGGGCGACAGCCAGCTCGGCGACTTCATCGAGGACTCCGAAGCGGTGGTCGCGGTCGACGCGGTCTCCTTCTCGCTCCTGCAGGACCAGCTCCAGCAGGTGCTCCAGACCCTCTCCGAGCGGGAGGCCGGGGTGGTACGACTGCGCTTCGGACTCACCGACGGGCAGCCTCGCACCCTGGACGAAATCGGTCAGGTGTACGGGGTCACCCGCGAGCGGATCCGGCAGATCGAGTCGAAGACGATGTCGAAACTGCGCCATCCGTCCCGTTCCCAGGTACTGCGGGACTATCTGGACTGAGCCAAAACGTCAACCAGTTGTGTCGCTTTGATCACCAGGTGTACAACACCCGATAGCGATCGGCCGGTTTCCCGGTTGTGATCGTTGACGTGGCACCCTTGGTGCACGGCACACTGTCTCTACCACGTGTGACCTCGGTCCCCCGCGGGCACACTGGGAAGGCCACACCCCGCCAGGGTGTTGCACGATAGGTGAGCAACGACCGAAGAGAGTGTTCATCGGTGACGACCCGAGGAGGAAGGCGATGACCCCGACCCTCACGCCGCCGCCCGCAACGGTGGCTCCCCCAGCCGCCGATGAACGGTGCGACCGCTGCAACGCCGCCGGCAAGCTCCGGATCACCCTCGCGGGTGGGAGCGAGCTGGTGTTCTGTGGACATCACGCGAACAAGTACGCCGAAGATCTGGTGAAGATCACGGTCCGGTTCGCGGCTGACCCAGATTTCACGTGGCGTGGCGCCGATCTGATGGCGAACTGATACGAAACCCCACATAGTCGGCCGGAGGCGCCCCTGACGGGCACCTCCGGTCGTCTATCTATCCCCGTCCGACAAACCGGCTGGGCACGCCCTGCCCGGTACGGACGGGACAAGCGGCGCACCGTACCCGGAGACGCCCGTACCGCCGATCGTGGCGGCGCGGGCGTCTCCGAGTCCGTCTTCGGCCCGGTCAGAGCGTCTGGATCGTGGCGATCCGCTCCTCGAGCTGCTCGATGGTCGCCTGAGCGCTCGGCGGGCCACCACAGAGCCGGCGCAGCTCCGCGTGGATCTTCCCGTGCGGCAGGCCCGTACGGTGATGGTGGGCTGCGACCAGGGTGTTGAGCTGGCGGCGCAGGGTGACCCGGCGCTCCGCCGCACTGCGCGGCGCGGTCGGTTCGCGGGGCGCCGGCACCGGCTCGTTCGCCGCCCGGCGTCGCTTCGCCGCCGCCTGCTCGGCCTGACGCTTGTTCAGCAGCACCGACACCTGGTCCGCGGTGAGCAGGCCGGGCAGCCCCAGATATTCCTCCTCCTCCGGCGTACCGGCCTGGGCCGTGGTGCCGAACGAGGCCCCGTCGAAGATCACCTGGTCGAGGTGGGCGGTCGCCTCGAGCACCTCGAACCGCTTGTCCAGCTCGCCGCTGGCCTTCTCCTCGCGCTGGGCCCGTTCGAGCAGGTCGTCCTCGAAGCCCTCCCGCTTCTTGGGCTCCCCGAGCACGTGGTCACGCTCGGCCTCCAGCTCGCTGGCCAGCCCCAGCAGGTGCGGCACGCTCGGCAGGAAAACCGACGCGGTCTCCCCCGGCCGGCGGGCCCGGACGAACCGCCCGATCGCCTGGGCGAAGTAGAGCGGGGTCGAAGCGCTGGTCGCGTAGACGCCGACGGCTAGCCGGGGGATGTCGACGCCCTCGGAGACCATCCGTACGGCGACCATCCAGCGCTGGTCCGACTCGGCGAAAGCGGCGATCCGGGCCGACGAGCCCACGTCGTCGGAGAGCACCACCACGGCCTTCTCCCCGGTGACCCGCTCGATCAGCCGGGCGTACGCCCGAGCCGCCTGCTGGTCGGTGGCGATCACCAAGCCGCCCGCGTCGGTCATCCCGCCCGCCCGGAGCACCTGGAGCCGGGCATCCGCGGCCCGCAGCACCTGCGGCATCCAGTCGCCGGCCGGGTCCAGCACCGTACGCCACGCCTGCGCGATCAGGTCCGGCGTCATCGGGTCACCCAACCGGGCCGCCAGCTCGTCGCCCGCGTTCGTACGCCACCGCGTCTCACCCGAGTACGCGAGGAAGATCACCGGGCGCACCACGCCGTCGCGGAGCGCGTCGGCGTACCCGTAGGTCGAGTCGGAGCGGGAGCGGGGCAGCCCGTCGCCGCCCCGCTCGTACGTGACGAACGGGATCGGGTTGTCGTCGGAGCGGAACGGCGTACCGGTGAGCATCAGGCGACGTACGGCCGGCTCGAAAGCCGCCTTCACCCCGTCCCCCCAGGTGCGGGAGTCACCGGCGTGGTGCACCTCGTCCAGGATCACCAGCGTCCGCCGGGTCATCGTGCGCCGACGGTGCACCTGCGGCGCCATGCCCACCTGCGCGTACGTCACCACCGCGCCGTGGAAGTCGGTGGAGGAGTGCAGGTCGGCGTTGCGGAACGCGGAGTCGAGTTGGATACCCACCCGCGCGGCAGCCAGCGACCACTGGGTCTTGAGGTGCTCGGTCGGTGCGACCACGGTGACCGCTTCGACGGTCCCGTCGGCGAGCAGTTCGGCGGCGATCCGCAGGGCGAAGGTGGTCTTGCCCGCACCGGGGGTGGCGACCGCCATGAAGTCCTCGGAACGCCGTCGCAGGTATCCCACCAGCGCCTTGCGCTGCCAGTCCCGCAGCGCCGGAAAGGTGTCGATCGCCGGCAGTCGGGCACCCACGCGAGAATCTCCCCTTCGGCTACCGGGACCGCGCGCTCGCGGACCGGAGGGCCGCGGCGCGGCGGTGGTAGCGGTAACGGTGGACCATGAAAACGCCTCCGCGACCCAGGTGGCGCGCGAAGGCCGCCCCAGCATAACCAGCGGAGCCGGACCGCCCCAGGCGACACCACCGCACCGTTGGTCACACTCCCCGGTGCTCGACCCCACGCTCGGACGGCGATGAACCGGCACGATCGGCCGCAAGACCAGCCGCGCGGTCCGCCCCCGGTCTATCGGCCGCAAGACCAGCCGCGCGGTCCGCCCCTGGTCTTTCGGGCGCGAGACCAGCCGCACGGTCCGCCCCTGGTCTTTCGGGCGCGAGACCAGCCGCACGGGCCGGCCCTGGTCTTTCGGGCGCGAGACCAGCCGCACGGGCCGGCCCCGCACTCTCGGGCGCCGGACCAGCGGCACGGGCCGGAACCTGGGGGGCGCCACGGTCCAACACCGTCGCGACGGTGGGATCCGGCACGTGTACGGCGGCACGCCCCGGCGCTGCGCTGGGATCCGGCACCGCTGCGGCGGTCTGGTCCGGCATGGTCGCGGCGGTGTGGTCGGACGGCGCTGGTGTGGTCGGATCCGGGGTGGCTGACGCGGCGCGGTCCCGAGCGGTTGCGGCCGTGCGGTGCGACGCACCGGTAGACCGCCGGGACCGCCGTCGGCGGGTCGGGACCGGGTGTCCGGTTCCCGGTACGACGACCAACGGGACCGGTGCCGACCAGCGTCGGCGCAGCGCCACCAGGCGCAGGCCGAAGATGAGCACCACCGCCGCGACCAGGGGCAGCGGTCCGGTCACTCCGGCGTAGTCCAGGGCAACCACCACGATCGACCCGGCCAGGGCAGCGACCGCGTAGATCTCCCGCCGCAGCACCACCGGGATCTCCCCGGTGAGCAGGTCCCGCCCCAGACCACCACCGATCGCGGTGAGCATGCCGATCAGTACGGCGCCGACCGGCGGCACGTCGGCCGCGAGCGCCTTCAGCGTGCCGGTGACGGTGAACAGGCCCAGCCCGGCCGCGTCGAGGATCAGGACCGCCGTACGCAGCCGGGCCAGTTGCGGATGCAGCCAGAAGACCGCGGCTGCGGTGAGCGCGGCGGTGACCGCGTACCGCCAGTCGGCGAAGGCCAGCGGCGGGACCTCGTCGATCACCAGGTCACGGAAGATCCCGCCGCCCAACGCGGCGACGAAGCCGACAAAAACCACGCCGAAGAGGTCGAGCCGCTTGACCACCGCCGCCGACGCCCCGGACGCGGCGAACACGGCCACGCCAGTCAGGTCGGCCAGTAGCAGGGCGGTGGAGGTGGTCACCGCAGAATGTTACGCGCTGTCGATGGAACGGGTCGGCGGGTCAGTCACGCATCGACTCGTAGATCTCCTTGCACTGCGGGCAGACCGGTGAACCCGGCTTGGCCGCCTTGGTCACAGGGAACGTCTCGCCGCAGAGAGCGATGACGAACGTACCCATGACCGCACTTTCAGCGATCTTCTCTTTCCGGACATAATGAAACATCTCCGGCCCGGTGTCCGCGTCCTTCAGTTCCGGACGCTCAAGAACCTCGGTGCTCACGTCGGCATTACCTCCCAGAATGACCCCGCAACTTTCCAGTTTGGCAGGTCACTGCCGCAGGGTCCACCGGAACACCCACCGACCGGCCCCGTACGGTGATCAACGTGACCAAGTTCAACATCCGCTACGGCGCCGAGGTTGCCGACGCCCGACGCGACGGGCGCCCGATCGTGGCGCTGGAGAGCACCATCGTCTCGCACGGGCTGCCCCGGCCCGACAACCTCCGGGTCGCCCGGGAGATCGAACAGGCGGTCCGGTCCACCGGCGCCGTACCCGCCACCATCGGCATGGTCGAGGGCGAACTGGTGGTCGGCTTGGACGACAACCAGCTCACCCGGCTGGCCAGCACGGACGGGGTGGCGAAACTCTCCGTACGCGACCTGGCCGTGGCCGCCGCGACCGGCGCGGACGGCGCCACCACGGTCGCCGCGACCAGCGCGGTCGCCGCCGCAGCCGGCATCGGCGTCTTCGCCACCGGTGGCCTGGGCGGGGTACACCGCGAGGCGGCGCAGACCTTCGACGAGTCGGCCGACCTGACCGCACTGGCCCGGACCCCGATCGCGGTGGTCTGCGCCGGGGTGAAGTCGATCCTCGACGTCGGTGCCACGCTGGAACGGCTGGAGACGCTCGGCGTCACCGTGCTCGGCTACCGCACCCACCACTTCCCCGGCTTCTTCATCACCGACAGCGGCTTCACCCTGGACTGGTCGGTGGAAACGCCGGAGCAGATCGCCGCGGTGCTGGCCGCGCGGGCGGACCACGGCGTACAGGCGGGAGGTGTGATCGTGGCGAACCCGCTGCCGGTCGACGAGCAACTCGACCCGGACCTGCACGACCGGACCCTGGCCGACGGGCTGGCCCTGATGTCCCGCGACGGGGTGACCGGCAAGGCGGTGACCCCGTTCCTGCTCTCCCACTTCCACTCCTCCACCGGCGGCGCGAGCCTGGCGGTCAACGTACGGATCATCCTGCGCAACGCGGCCCTGGCCGGCCAGATCGCGGTGGCAGCGGCGGCCCGGACGGACACCAGCGCCGGATGACCGGGGCGGCACGGATCATCGCGGTCGGCGACATCGTCACCGACGTCCTCGCGGTGCTCTCCGGGCCGCTGGCGACCGGCTCCGACACCCCGGCCGCCATCCGCCTCACCGGCGGCGGCCAGGCCGCGAACACCGCGGCCTGGCTGGCCTCGCGGGGCAACCCGGTGACCCTGGTCGCCGTGGTCGGCGACGACGAGGCCGGGCGCGCACGGGTGGCGGAACTGACCGAAGCCGGGGTCGACTGCGCCGTACGCCGCTGCGCCGACGCGCCGACCGGCACGGTGATCGTGCTCGCCGGGGCCGGTGAACGCACGATGATCAGCGAACGGGGTGCAAACCTGCGGCTGGCGCCGGCCGACCTGGACGCGGCCCTGGACGCCGCACCGGACGCCCGGCACCTGCACCTGTCCGCGTACACGCTGTTGGACGCCGGTTCCCGCGACGCCGGCCAGCACGCGCTGGCCGCGGCGCGCGAGCGCGGGCTCACCACCAGCGTCGACGCGGCGTCCGCCGAGCCGCTGCGGCAGGTCGGCGCGGCGGCCTTCCTGGAGTGGGTACGCGACGCCGACCTGCTGCTCGCCAACGCGGACGAGGCGGAGGTGCTCGCCGGGTCGCAAACCGCGCGAGCCCAGGCGGAGGCGTTGACGGGTGTGGTCAGGCACGCCGTGGTGAAACGGGGCGGGGACGGAGCGGTCTGGGCGTCTCGGGGTGGTCCGACCGTCGAGGCGGTGGTGCGGCGGGTGCGGGTAGTGGATGCGACCGGGGCGGGGGATGCGTTCGCGGCTGGTCTGCTGGCGGCTTGGACTCGTGGCTTGGGGCCGGGTGAGGCGCTGAGGTGGGCTGGCGAGGTTGGTGGGTTGGCGGTGTCTGCGGTTGGTGCTCGGCCTGTGGTTTGAGCTTGGTTTCGGGGGCGGCGCGCGGGTGGGGTTTCGGGGGCGGCGTACCCCGCTCTGGGCGGTCAAGCTTGATCCCGACGCGGGGCACGCCGCCCCCGAAACCCGACCTGGGCGCTCTTTCAGTGAATGAGGGGTTATCCGGTTGTGGATAGCCCCTCTTTCTCTACATCAGGGTTTCCATGTGGGTTGGGTGTCGGGTGTGCGAGGTTTTTGGGCTTGATCAACTCTCGTCGGGGGCGGGTTGGCGGAATGTTGGCGGGCCCGGGGCGGTTATACATCGCGTACGACCGGAGCAGCGCCGGGGTTGTGTTCTCGCCTCGTGCCGGCTGTGGCCTCGTACTTCTTTCCCCGTACGCCAGCGCCCTTTTCCCCTGTGGGCGCGCGTCGGGTACCCCCGAATGGAAGGTGAACCATCGTGAAGACGACTTTCACCGCTGTTACCAAGACTTCGTTTGTTCGTAAGACCGCTCTGGGTGTTGCCAGCCTGGCGTTTGTTGGTGGTGCGGTTGCGGGGCCTGTGGGTCACGTGTTCGCGTCCCCGGCTGAGCATGCCGCCCCGGCGATGACCACGGTCGCGCAGGTGACCAGTGACAAGCCGGGTATGGACAAGCTCGTGCCGCATGGTACGCAGGGTGCGCAGTCGAGCATCGACCTGAGCAAGGACCAGACCGACAACGCCAAGGCGATTGTCGAGACGGCGAAGAAGCTGGGTATGGGTGAGCGTGGTGCCGTGATCGCGGTTGCGACCTCGATGCAGGAGTCGAAGCTGGAGAACCTGGGTCATCTGGGTGACATGAACGACCACGACTCGCTGGGTCTGTTCCAGCAGCGACCCAGTTCGGGTTGGGGTACGCCTGAGCAGATCACCGACCCCACCTACGCCTCGACCGCGTTCCTGAGCAACCTGAAGCAGGTTGATGGTTGGCAGGACATGCCGCTGACGGATGCGGCGCAGAAGGTTCAGGTGTCGGCGTTCCCGGATGCGTACGCGCAGTGGGAGAACCAGGCCGCGCACATCGTGCAGGACGTCTGGACCAAGTAAGCAACACGAATAGCGAACAGAAGCCGGGTCCCCTGTGAAGGGGGCCCGGCTTTTCGCGTACGCGGAAGTTTGGGGTTTAGGGTTCGGCGTCTATTACGGGGTGGGGACGTTCGGCGGGGAGGCTGCGTGGCGGGGTGTCGTCCAGGTGACGCTGGCGACGGCGGGCGCCGAAGCGGTGCTCCTCCTTTGGCGGCCGGTCGTTGGCGAGCAGCACGGCCAGCCAGGGTACGAGGACCATGCCGACGGCACAGAGTGGCAGCCAGAGCCAGAGCAGGGGTGCCTTGACGCCGACCAGGATGGCACCGGCGACGATGCAGACGACGCGGATCGACATCATCACCACGTAGCGCACCTGGCGGCTGTGCAGCTGATCCTGCTGGCTGCGTGAGGCGTCGGTGATCAGGATCGGCTGGTACGCCTGGTGCTTCACCACGGTCCTCCTCGCAGGGGATGCCGCTCCATCCTCGCACTTCGTCGACGGTGCCGACGAAAAGCGGACTGCTCTCTTCCGTGTTACGTACGTGGTACGCTCTCGCCGTGGGCAGCAGGTTCAGCTTCACCGACGAGGCGTTGGGCAACCTGAAGGTCTACGGCGTCACCCCCGGCGAGGTCTGGGAGGCCCTGCACAGCTCGCGGCGGGTCATCCGACACCTCGGCGACGACGTGATGGTCATGTACGCGACCGCACGCCGCGGACGCCGGTTGGCCATCCTGCTCGCCGAGGCCGACCACAGCGACAACGACTGGGACGTCCTCTCCGCACGCGACCTCAGCGACAGCGAGTCCAAGCGCTACGACGAGGCGATCCGGGGATGGCGACGATGAGGAGGCGGTGACGATGAACCGACACGACGCGACCAAGCACTTCCACGAGGGCGGCGACCGGCTCGCGGACCTGATCGACGACAGTCAGCCGGTCGACCTGCCGACGCCCGACACGGACGTGCCGATGGTCAGCCGGTCCGTACGGCTGCCGCTGGACACCTACGAACGGGTCCGCGCCGCCGCCGACGCCCGTGGCATCGGGGTCACCACCCTGATGCGGCAGTGGATCGAGGCGGGCCTGGCCGACCTGGACGACTCGGCGACGGTGTCCCTGGCTGACGTACGCCGGGCGCTGGCCGCGCTCGCCCACCCGACCGCCGCCTGACCCGCCACCACCCGCGCCACCGTCGGGCGAGCCGCGCTCAGACCTTGGCGGCTGCCTTCATCTCCTTCTTGTAGGCGCGCACCTTCGCCAGCGACTCGTCGTCGACGATGTCCGCGACCGAGCGGTACGCGCCCTCGTCGCCGTAGCCGCCGGCAGCCTCGCGCCAGCCGTCGGGCTGTACGCCGTACTGCTTGCCGAGCAGGGCCACGAAGATCTGTGCCTTCTGCTTGCCGAAGCCCGGCAGCGACACGATCCGCTTGAACAGCTCGGCGCCGTCCGACACGTCCCGCCACAGCGCGGCGGGGTCACCGTGGTACCGGTCGACGATGACCCGGCACACCTCCTGGACCCGTGCCGCCATCGCCTTCGGGAAGCGGTGCAGTGCCGGCGGGGTCGCGAAGATCGCGAGCAGTTCGTCCGGGTCGAAGTCGGCCAACTCGGCCGCGGTCGGCTCGTGCCCGAGCCGCTGCACGAGTACGTGCGGAGACGTGAACGCCTTCTCCATCGTCACTTGCTGATCAAGCGTCAGGCCGATCACCACCGCCAGTGGGTCCCGGTCCAGCAGCGCGTTCGCCTCGGGGGCGATCGGCAACGAGAAGCTCATGCCCCCATCATGCCGGGTACGGCTTCGGCTGGACCAGCGGCACGGCCGGCTCGGCACCATCGACCTGGGCCCGCCAGTAGGCGAGTCTGGTACGGGTGCGATCCGTGTGCGGGTGGTCGGCGCCGAGCACCCGGATCCGGTCGACGAGCAGTTCCTCCAGTTCCGCCACCGCGCCCGCCGGATCACCGGCCTCGCCCCGCCACCGGGCGAGGTTGTAGCGGGTGGTGAGGGTGCTGGGGTGGTCGGGCCCGAGGACCCGTACCCGATCGGCCAGCAACAGGGCGGAGGCGGTCCGGGCACCGGCGGGGTCGCCGGCCAGACCGCGCCAGAAGGCCACGTTGTAACGGGTGTTGAGGGTGTTCGGATGATCCGGGCCCAGCACCCTCGACAAATCCTCCAGCAACTGCTCGAAGGCGACCAGGGCACCGGCCGGGTCCCCCGCCCTGCCTCGCCAGAAGGCCAGGTTGTGCCGGGCGTTGAGGGTGTCGAAGTGGTCCGAGCCGAGGAGCCGGAGGAAATCGGCCAACACCTCACCGAACTCACGGGCGGCCCGCTCCGGTTCACCCGCGGTGCCCCGCCAGTTGGCGAGATTGCCCCGGCAGACCAGGGTCTCCCGGTCGTCCGCCCCGTCGACCCGCAACCGGTCCGCCAACAGCCGCTCGTACGCGGCCACGGCCGCCACCGGCTCACCGTTCTGGCCCAGGGCGTACGCAACATGGTGGCGCGCGGTCAGGGTGTCGGCGTGATCGGCACCGAGCCGCGCTTCGGCACGGTCGCGCAGCCGTTGCCAGTAGACCAGCGCGTCGGCGGCGAGACCGGATTCGCTGAGGCTCCGGCCGGTCCGCCACAACAGCGGATGCGGCTCGGGATCCCACAGCAACGGGTCGGCGTGGCGGTCGAGGGTTTCCGCGTTGGCTCGGAGTACCTGGCCGAGGGCGCTGTCCCGCTCGATCTCCGGCCAGGTGCGGTGGAGGGCGTCCGCCAGGGTGAGCGCCGCCAGCCGGAACTGTTCGGGGCGCAACTGTTCCCGGGTGGCCCGCTGCACCAGGCCGTGTACCCGGACGGCCCGAGCCGCCTGGGCGGGTTCGAAACTGATCAGGTTGACGCGGTGCAGGCCGTACAGCGTGTCGCTGGCATCCTCGGCGTCCACGGCCCGCTCCCCCGCATGCTCGACCGGCCGGGCGTGCCGCAGGTGGTCAAGGGTCACCTGGGTGGTGAGCACCGGCGCGGGGACGCCATTCGGGTCCAGCAGACTGAGCAGGTGGAGCATCGACCGGGCCAGACCCGGTGGGTGCAGCCGGTCGGCGAGTTCGACGGAGAGTGCCCAGGTGGCGGCCACCGTCTCGCGGTGGTCGTCCGGCAGCGCGCCCGGCTCGGGCAGGAGTTCCGGCAGCCTGCGCCGGGCGTCGACCAGCCGGCGTCGGTAGTCGCCGAAGCCCAGTCCCCGGTCGGCCAGGTAGGCGGCGGCCTGGGCCAGGGCCAGCGGCAGGTGACCCAGCTCGGCGGCGAGCAGCCGGGCCTGTCCCGCCTCGTCGTCGCGACCGGTCTTCCCGACGAGGTAGCGGGTGGCCTGGTCCGGGGTGAACAGACCGACCTCGACCAGCCGACGACCGGCCCCGACCAGGGCGGTGTCCCGGCGCCGGGTGGTCACCACGGTGTGCCCGGTCACCGGTTGCGGTGGCCAGAGTCCGTGCAGGTCGGCCGGGTCGGAAAGGTCGTCGAGCACGATCAGCCAGCGCCGCTCGGTCTGGGCCAGCCAGGCGAGGAAGCGGCGGGCGTCGGCGTCGCCGCCGGTACGTTCGCCCGGCAGCACCTCGGCCGCCGCCCCGGCATAACCGGCGACGATCGAGTCCCGGCTGCGGGCGGTGATCCAGACCAGCAGGTCCACCGCGCGTTCCTGCCAGGCGTGACGGGCCAGTTGCGCCGCGACCTGGGTCTTGCCCACCCCGCCCAGGCCGACCAGCACCCGCACCCCGGCGACCGGCTCCGCGGTGCCGTCCGAGTCGCCGTTGCCGTAAGGCTCGACGGCACGGTCCTGGAAGCAGTCCGCCGCGGCCGGGACCACGCCGACCCGGCAGGGCCAGGTCACCGGCGGGCGGGCGGCCACGAAGAGGTTCGTCTGGAAGCCGCCGTCGCCGACCTGTACGCCGAGCGCGGCGGCGGCATCGACGTGCCAGCGCGGCGTCGCCTGCGGACCGACCTCCACGTCCACCTCCCGGGAGCCAATCATGCCCGGCCGAGCGGTCGGGTGGGTGTCACGTCGGCGGCAGCGGCGTCCGGCGGCCGTAGAGCGCCTGGATGCCTTCCTCGTCTGATTCGTCCATCTCCGACGCCACCCCTCGTCCGCCGGGAATCGCCCCGGGCGGAGCAGCTCCGCTCCGGTGTCCGCCAGCTAACCTCAGCTCGTCCGGTCGCGGCTACCCCGACCGGCGCGCCCGCCGCCGACCCACCCACGGCTACTCACCCACATCGGGCCGTGGCGGACGGTAGTCGTACCGGGAGAAGGAGAACGACCCGTGACCACGCCGCACCGGCCCGACCTGGCCGCGCAGCTCGACCTCGCAAGCCACCCCGAGGGCGGCTGGTTCCGCGAAACCTGGCGGTCCGCGCACAGCTTCCACCCCGACGGGTACGCCGCGGCGCGCAGCGCGGCCACCGCGATCCTGTTCCTGCTCGCCCCCGGTGAGGAGTCCCGCTGGCACCTGGTCCGCTCGGACGAGCTGTGGTTCTGGCACTCCGGCGGACCGCTGACCCTGCGCTTCGGCGGCACCGGGGAGCAGCCGGCGGCCGACCCGGACGAGGTGCTGCTCGGCGCCGACGTGGCCGCCGGCCAGCAGCCACAGGTGCTCATCCCCGGCGGGGTGTGGCAGGCGGCGGTGCCCGCCGGTGACCAGCCGGTGCTGGTGAGCTGCGTGGTCGCGCCGGGCTTCGACTTCGCCGACTTCCGGCTGCTCTGACTCGCCAACCGCTTCTACCGGGGGTTGTGCCCGGCATGCCCGGACCCAACCGGCAGGATGGCGGGGTGGACGAAAACGACATGCTCCTCTCCGCGGCCGGCGTCGACCAGCTCCGCACGGCACTGACCAACGCCGGTTACACGTCGAGCGGCATCGCCGGCCGGCTTGGTCCGCAGGCGACCAGCGGGATGGCCCGCAACGACTTCCGGGCGGCGCTGCGGATCACCGCGGACCGGGACCCGCTCGGCACGCTGATCCGGCTGTTCGTCTGCGCACAGACCGAGCCGGAGGCGGCGGTCGCGGCGGCCCTGGCCCCGCTGCCGCTGGCCGACGCCCTCGCCGCCGGGCTGGTCGAACGCACCGACGGCGGGCTGCGCCAGGGCATCGACCTGGAGCCGTACGGGGACGCCTGGTGGGCGCTGTCCGACGTGCCGGCGAGCGCCCGACCTGGGCGTCCGCTCGCCGCCGACCATGTGCTGGGCATCGGTGGGGCGTCGACCACGCTGGTCGGCGCGACCGTACGGCGGCCGGTCGAGACCGCCCTGGACCTCGGCACCGGCTCCGGCGTACAGGCACTGCACCTGGCCACCCACGCACGCCGGGTGACCGCCACCGACTTCTCCACCCGTTCGCTGCGTTTCGCGGCGACCACCGCCGCGCTCAACGGCCAGCAGTGGGAGCTGTTGCACGGCGACATGACCGCACCGGTCGCCGGTCGCCGCTTCGACCTCGTGGTCAGCAACCCGCCGTTCGTGGTCGGGCCCGGCACCACCACGCACAGCTACCGCGACTCGGGACGGGTCGGCGACGGGATCGCGGCGGAATTGGCCGCCGCAGCGCCGGACCTGCTGACCGAGGGCGGCACCATGCAGTACCTCGCCAACTGGGTGCACGTCGCCGGTGAGGACTGGGGCGAGCGGGTGGCCGGTTGGTTCGCCGGCACCGGGCTCGACGCCTGGGTGATCCAGCGCGAGGTGGCCGACCCGATGGCGTACGTCGACCTGTGGCTGGCCGACGCGAGCGAGGCGACCGACCCGCACCGGATCGCCGCCTGGCTGGACTGGTTCGACGCGCAGAAGGTGGAGGCGGTCGGCTTCGGGCTGATCAACCTGCGCCGGGGCGGGCACGACCAGCCGGTGGTCCGGGTCGAGGACCTTCGCCAACCGGTGCAGCCGCCGATGGGCGACCAGATCGCCGGCTGGTTCGACCGCCAGGACTGGCTGCGCGTACGCGACACCGAGGCGCTGCTGGCCAGCCGCTACCGGATCGCGGAGGGGTTGCAGCTGCGGCAGGAGGCGACCATGGGTCCGGACGGCTGGGCGGTGGACCGGCAGGTGCTCGCCATGCCGCACGGGCTGCGCTGGAGCGAGGAGGTGGACCCACTGGTGCTGGCCCTGGTCAGCGGAGCCGACGGGCAGGTGCCGCTGCGCGAGCAGCTGGCGGTGCTGGCGATCGCGCACGAGGTGGCGGCCGACGACCTGGCCGACGCGGCCGGCCCGATCATCGCGCACCTGGTGGAACGGGGTCTGATCACCCCCGAGACGGACTGATCGCGGTGCGCGCGGTGGTGCAGACGGTCAGTCGGGCCAGTGTCACGGTCGACGGCGAGGTGGTCGGTGCGATCGCCGACGGACTGCTGGTGCTGGTCGGGGTGACCCACACCGACACCCCGGCGGCGGCCGAGACGATGGCCCGCAAGGTGTACGAGCTGCGGATCCTGGACGACGAGCGGTCGGCGTCGGAGGTCGGGGCGCCGGTGCTGGTGGTCAGCCAGTTCACCCTGTACGGCGACGCCCGCAAGGGCCGGCGGCCGAGCTGGGGCGGTGCGGCGCCGGCCGAGCTGGCCGAGCCGTTGGTGAAGTCGTTCGCCGAGGCGCTGCGGGCGCGCGGCGCGACGGTCGAGACCGGCCGGTTCCGGGCCCACATGCTGGTCGAGAGCGTGAACGTCGGCCCGTGCACGATCCTGCTAGACGTGTGAGCGGTCCCGGCCCTCGCACGAGCCTGCTCGACCTGTGAGCGGGCCGGGGACGATCCTGCTCGATTGCTGAGCGGTCCCGGCCCGGCCCGCTCCACCAGGTGTGGGCGGGACGGGCCGGGTGGGACGGCTAGAAGAACAGGCCGCGCTGGCGCATCGACTGGCGCAGCCAGCCGTCGAGCTGGGCGGCCCAGTCGGTCTGGTCGGCGGTGGCGTAGTCGACCGTGAACCGGCCGAACGCGTCGCGGCCCTCGGAGAAGACGCCGCCCCGCTTGTCGATCTCCAAGACGAGTTGGAGGTGCTGGGGCGTACCGACGAAGCTCAGTTCGAGCTGGTTGATGGCGCGGGCGTACTGGGGCGCCGGGTAGAACTCGATCTCCTGGTAGAACGGCAGCGTCTGCTGCACCCCGTAGATCCGGCCCCGCTCGACGTCGGCCCGGGTGAACCGGAAGCCGAGCCGGAGCAGGGCGTCGAGGATGCGCTCCTGCGCCGGCAACGGATGTACGGCAACCGCGTCGAGGTCGCCCTTGTCCACCGCGCGGGCCACCTCCAACTCGGTACGCAGCCCCATCGTCATGCCGTGCAGGTGCTGGCCGTAGACCTCGGTGATCGGCGTCTCCCACGGCACCTCGAAGCGGAACGGGATCTCGTGCCGTTGCCCGCCCTCCAGCCGGAACGCGCCGGTGGCGCGCTGGCGCTGGAACTCCTGCGTGGTGTCGTACTCGCCGTCGCCGCTCTCCACCTCGACCCGGGTGACGAGGCCCAACGCGACGTACTCGATGTCGACCGGGTGGTCGCCCCCGCTGATCTGGATCCGGCCCTCGAGCTGCCCGCCCGGACGGCAGTTCGGGTTGTTCAGCACGGTTTCCACGGACGGGCCACCTACACCCATCGCCTGCATCAGTCTTTTGAAGACCACGCCGTCCTCCCTGGCTTTCTTCGGCTCTTGCTGGTTCTCGTTGCTGGCCCGGTGGCCAATCGGTGGCACAGTAACCGGTCCCGGCAAGCCCTCGTTCGCAGACTGAGCGCTCAGAATATTATCGACGTACCGCATTAAATCGGGTAAGTCACCCGGATCACCTCCCGGATTCATGCCACCTGGACGATCGCCTCACCGCCGCTTCACGCCCCGCCCGCCAAGCTGTTTCCATCGGCGCCACAGGGCTGCCGGTACGCGCCACTTAGTCGACGCGGGGAGGCGACTGAAGATGGTCCTCAACATGATCCAGAACGAACTGCACCCGGCCGCCGTCATCGGGCCCGATAACAGCAAGGTTGCCGACAGCCTGGTTGTCGACAGCAGCACCACGGACACGCTGGTCGACCTGGACGCCACCGACGAGCGGGGCGTGTCGGCCGACCTGGTCCGCGCCTACCTCAACGGCATCGGCCGGACCAAGCTGCTCACCGCCGTACAGGAAGTCGACCTGGCCAAGCGGATCGAGGCCGGTCTCTACGCCGAGGAGAAGCTGGCCGGCGACCCGCCCGCGGCGCTGCGGCGGGACCTCACCGTCGTGGCCGACCAGGGTCGGCTGGCGAAGAACCACCTGCTGGAGGCGAACCTCCGACTCGTGGTCAGCATCGCCAAGCGCTACACCGGCCGCGGCATGGCCTTCCTCGACCTGATCCAGGAGGGCAACCTCGGCCTCATCCGGGCCGTCGAGAAATTCGACTACACCAAGGGCTACAAGTTCTCCACCTACGCCACCTGGTGGATCCGCCAGGCCATCACCCGCGCCATGGCCGACCAGGCCCGCACCATCCGCATCCCGGTGCACATGGTCGAGCAGGTCAACCGGATGGTCCGGGCCCGCCGCGACCTCGCCACCACGCTCGGCCGCGAACCCACCGTGGCCGAGGTCGCCGTGGCGCTGGGCGTACCGGAGTTCCAGGTGATCGAGCTGATCTCGTACGACCGGGAGCCGGTCAGCCTGGACCAGGCCGTCGGCGAGGACGGCGAGAGCGCGCTCGGTGACTTCGTCGCCTCGGTCGACCCGCGCGAGGAGCCGGGCGACGCCGTCTCCCAGGGTCAGTTGCGCAACGAGGTGGAGATCGTGCTGGCCACCCTCTCCCAACGGGAGGAGGCGGTGATCCGGCTGCGCTTCGGGCTCGACGACGGACGGCAGCGCACCCTGGACGAGGTGGGACGGGAGTTCGGGCTCTCCCGCGAACGGATCCGGCAGATCGAGAAGGTGACCCTGCTCAAGCTCCGCCACCCGTCACGCGCCGACCGCCTGGAGGCGTACGCGAGCTGACGCTCACCGGCCGTACGGAAGGGCCTCCGGTCGACAGCGGTTCGCGTCGACCAGGGGTCCTTTCCGTGTCCGGCCCGACCGGCGCCATGATCAGGGGACGGGGTGAGAGAGTTCGGGCATGAGAATCGCGAACCTGGGCCTGCGATTCCTGCTGGAGCTCGGCGCGCTGGTCGCGCTCGCCTACGGCGGCTGGCTGGCCGGCGAGCCACAACTGTGGCAGCGGCTGCTGCTGGCCGTGCTGTTCCCGCTCGCCGCCGCGCTGATCTGGGGCCGCTGGGTCGCGCCGAGATCGGACCGGAAGCTGGCCGACCCGGTACGCCTGGTCCCGGAGTGGGTGGTCTTCGGCAGCGCGACCGCCGTACTGGTTGTCGCCGGCCGTCCCTACCTCGGCGCCGCGCTGGCGGTACTGGCCGCCGCCAACCGACTGATGCTGTGGCGCCTGGGCAGCGACACCGACGGCCGCGCGGTGCGTTGACCGGACCCGGCCGCCGATCGGTCAGAGACGGCGGGGACCGGTGTCGGGACGGGTGGCCGAGGGGCCGAGCGTGATCTCGGCGTGCAGGACCGCCACCCCGTCGGGGCGAGCCAGCACCGGGTTGAGGCGCAGCGACCGTACGCGTGGTTGCTCGTCCACCAGCCGGCCCACCCGTTGGAGCAGGTCGGCCAGCGCGGCCCGGTCGACCGGGTCCGCGCCCCGGTAACCGTGCAGCAGCGGCGCGGCCCGTGGCCCGTCGATCAGCGCGGCGGCGTCCCGGTCCGTCAGCGGTGCCGCCCGCCAGGCCCGGTCACCGAGCAACTCGGTCGCCACCCCGCCGAGCCCGAAGCCGACCACCGGGCCGAACACGGGATCCTCGACCGCCTCCACCACGCACGCGACCCCCGGTGGCACCATCGGCTGGACCAGCACCCCGGCACCGAACGGTTCGGCGATCTCCCGGTACGCACGGCGTACCGCCTCGTCGTCGGCGAGGCCCAGGCGTACCGCGCCCAGGTCGAGCCGGTGCCGCAGTCCCTCCCTGGCCGCCTTGAGCACCACCGGGTAACCCCGGACGCGGGCAGCCTCCACCGCCGCCTCGACGGACTCGGCCACTGTGGACGGCACGACCGGGATCCCGTACGCGGCGAGCAGCCGCTCGGCCAGCCCGGTCCCACCGTCGGTCAGCGCGAAACCCGCCGCCTCGGCGTCGACGCCGGCCAGTTCGGGCAGCTCACCCATTGGTTCACGTAACCAGCCGGCGTAGCCGGTCATCCGGGCCAGGGCCCGTACCGCCTCCTCCACCGACGGGTACGACGGCACCCCGGCCGGCGGTCGCCCGACCGGGAAGGTCACCACCGTCGGCCGGTCCCCGGCCAGCGCCACGCTCGCCACCGCCGAGGTGAAGTCGGCGTCCTCCCCCACGAGCTGACCCGGCAACGGCGGGGCGAAGTGCACCAGCAGGGCGTCGACCTCCGGGTCCACCGCGGCGTCGGCGAGCGCGTCGGCGAAGTCGTGCGCGGTGGCCTGTGGCTCGACGTTGCGCGGGTAACCGGCGGCGACGGTGAGCCCGTACGCCCGGCAGGCGATCGCGGCCAGGTCGGCCAGTGCGGTGGAGTTGCCGACGATCCCGATCCGCCGGCCGGCCGGCAGCGGCTGCTGCGCCAGCAGCACCCCGACGTCGAAGAGTTCCGCCACGGTGTCGACCCGGATCACGCCGGACTGGGCGTACAGGGCGGTCATCGCCGCAGCGTCCGGACCGGCGGGCACGGAATCCGACCGGGGCTGCACGGACGCGGGCTGGCGGGTGGACGAGGCGAGCGCCACCACCGGTTTGGTACGGCCGATCCGGCGGGCCAGCCGGGCGAACTTGCGCGGATTGCCGAAGGTCTCCAGGTAGAGCAGGATCACGTCGGTTCCGGGATCGTCCTGCCAGTACTGCAACAGGTCGTTGCCGGACACGTCGGCCCGGTTGCCGGCGGAGACGAAACTCGACAGGCCCAGCCCACGGCGTTCCGCCTCGGCCAGCAGCGCCACCCCGAGCACACCGGACTGGCTGAAGAAGCCGACCCGCCCCGGGGACGGCAGCCGGGGCGCGAGGGTGGCGTTGAGGCGTACCCGCTCGTCGGTGTTGGCGACACCCAGGCAGTTCGGCCCGACCACGCGCATGCCGGCGGCGTGCGCGGCGCGGATCAGGTCGCGCTCGGCGGCGGCGCCGGCCGGTCCGGACTCGGCGAAACCGGCCGAGACCACGACCAGGCCGTGCAGGCCGGCACCGGCAGCGTCGGCCACCACACCGGGTACGGCCTCTGGCGGCACCGCGACGACCGCCAGGTCCAGCGGTACGCCGGCAGCAGCCGCCGTCGGGTACGCGGGCAGCCCACCCACCACGGCCGCGCTCGGGTGCACCGGTACCAGGTGTCCGGTGAAACCGCCGTCGCGCAGGTGCCCGAGGATGGCCGCCCCGATGCCCTGACCGGTGGCGCTGGCCCCGTACACGGCGATGCCGGTGGGTGCGAGCAGCCGGGCGATCGACCGGGCCTCGGTCAGGTGCTCCCGGCCCCACTGCACCCGTAGCGACGCCTCGGTGGGGGCGATCGGGAAGCTGAGGTGGACCACACCGTCGGCGTACTGGCGCTGCACCAGGTAGCCGAAGTCGGCGAAGACCCGCAGCATCATCGCGTTGGACGGCAGCACCTCGGCGACGAACCGGGTGATCCCCTCCCGGCGGGCCGCCTCGGCCAGGTGTTCCAGCAGCACCGGTCCGATGCCGCGCCCCTGGTGGGCGTCCTCGACCACGAACGCGACCTCGGCGTCGGTCGCGCCGGGGCCGAGCCGGTCGAACCGGCCGACGGCGAGGATCCGCTCCCCCGCGACCACCACGAACGCCTCCCGGTCGTGGTGGTCGACGGTGACGAACCGGTGCAGGTCCCGCTCCGGAATGCGCGGGTACGGCGAGAAGTAGCGCAGGTAGCGGGTGCGGTCGGAGAACCGGGAGTGCATGGCGACGATGCCGGCCGCGTCGTCTACGCGGATCGGTCGCAAGTGGACGGTGGTGCCGTCACGCAACAGCACGTCTGCCGAGCGGTCCGGTGGGCCCTCGACCACGCTCGGGTCGCCTCCCATCACCTGCTCGGCTCTCAGTCCCTGGGGTCGTGCGGGTCCAGCCCGTGCAGCGGGAAGACCGCCTTGCGGGTGGCCAGGATGGCCCGGTCCACCCCGTCCGGCTCGCCGGTGGGCTGCCACGGCTCGTACGCCGGGTCGACGTTGTCGGTCATCCGCAGTGGTACGTCCCGCTCCGGTCGCCGGGATCGGGCCAACGCCCGCCAGGCCGGTGGGGTGAGCGCGGCCGGTTCGATCGGGTCGCCGGTGGCGATCGCCAGCAGGTGCGTCCACGCCCTCGGCACCACCTCGACCAGGGCGTACCCGCCGCCGCCGGTGGCCACCCAGCGTCCCTCGCAGAGTTCGTCGGCGAGCGCCCGCAGCGCCAGGTAGCTGGCCCGCTGCCCGTCGACGGAGAGCCGCAGGTCGGCGAGCGGGTCGAGCCGGTGACTGTCCGCGCCGCACTGGGTCACCAGGATCTGCGGCTCGAAGGCGCGCAGCACCGACGGGACGATCGCGTGGAAGGCGCGCAGCCAGCCGGCGTCGCCGGTGCCCGGCGGCAGGGGCACGTTGACCGCGCTGCCCTTGGCGGCGGGGCCACCGGTCTCGTCGGAGAAGCCGGTGCCGGGGAAGAGCGCCAGCGGGGTCTCGTGCAGGCTGACCGTCAGCACCCGTGGGTCGTCGAGGAAGATCTCCTGCACCCCGTCGCCGTGGTGCACGTCGACGTCAACGTACGCGACCCGCTCGGCGCCGAGGTCGAGTAGCCGGGCGATGGCCACCGCCGGATCGTTGTAGACGCAGAACCCCGCAGCCCGGCCGGCCATGGCGTGGTGCAGGCCACCGGCGACGTTGACCGCCCGCCGGGCCTCGCCGCGCCAGACCGCCTCGGCGGCGGCCAGGCTGGCCCCGGCGATCAGGGCGCTCGACTCGTGCATGTTGTCGAAGATCGGGTTGTCCGAGGTGCCGAGGCCGTAGCCGGAGAAGAACGGGTCGTCCGGGGCGGCCCGGACCGCGTCCAGGTAGTCCGGCCGGTGCACCCGGGTCAGCGCCGCCTCGTCGGCCGGTGTCGGCGCGACGACCCGGACGCCGGCCCGGTCGAGTACGCCGAGCTCTCTCGCCAACGCGACGGTCAGCTCGACCCGGACCGGGTCGAGCGGGTGCTCACCCAGGTCGTAGGCGAGCAGGGACTCGTCCCACATCACCACCGTGCCATCCGACATGGCGCCATCGTCGCACGCTCCGGGGCCCGCTCCCAGACGCATCCGCTCTCGGGCGGATGCGGATCGGGCCCCGGTCGAGGGCGGGATCAGGTGCCGGTGCCGGTGGCCACCGGGCGGTCCGGGTCGGTGAGCCACTGGCTCCACGAGCCGACGTAGAGGGCGGCGTCCTCGTACCCGGCGAGGTGCAGGGCGAGCACCGTATGGGCGGCGGTCACCCCGGACCCGCAGTACGCGCCGACGCGTACGCCGGGCTCGACGCCGGCCTCGGCGAACCGCGACCGGAGGGCGGTGGCGGCCCGCAGCCGCCCGTCCGAGTCGACGTGCTCGGTGGTCGGGAGGTTCACCGCGCCCGGGACGTGCCCGGCTACCGGGTCGATCGGCTCGGTCTCGCCCCGGTAGCGCGGGGCGGCCCGGACGTCGAGCAGCACGCCGTCACCGGCGGCGAGCGCGGCCGCCGCCTGCGCGTCGAGCACCGGCAGGCCGCCCGGGCGGACGGTGACGTCTCCCGGCGGTGGTGCCGGCACGTCGGCGGTGACCGGCTGACCAGCGGCAACCCAGGCCGGGTAGCCGCCGTCGAGCACCCGGACCTCGGTGTGCCCGGCCCAGCGCAGCGTCCACCAGGCGCGCGCGGCGGCCAGCCCGTCACCGGCGTCGTAGACCACCACCGGGTGGCCGGTGCGGACCCCGGCGGCGCGCAGCACCCGCTGGAGCGCGGCCGGATCGGGCAGCGGGTGCCGCCCGTCGGTGCCGGGCGTACCGCACAGCTCGGCGTCGAGGTCGACGAAGACCGCTCCGGGCAGGTGCGCGGCGACGTAGTCGTCCCGGCCGGGAGGGCCGGCGAGACGCCAGCGCACATCGAGTACGGTGGGTGCGGCCGTGGCGGCCGGCTCCGGGTCGGCCAGTTCCCCGGCGAGGGTGGCTACGTCGACCAGAAGATCATCTGTGGCGGGCATGACACTCAGTCAACACCATCACATTCGGTGGATACGAACGCGAGACGCCCCGTTCGGGCTACGGCTGCGTGTCGGTAACTCGGGGTAGCATTGACTACCGGGAGGGCGGCTGACGTGAACGACCTGGTCGATACGACTGAGATGTACCTGCGCACCATTCTCGAACTCGAAGAGGAAGGTGTGCCGGCCCTGCGCGCGAGGATCGCCGAGCGGCTGCACCAGAGCGGTCCGACCGTCAGCCAGACCGTGGCGCGGATGGAACGCGACGGCCTGCTGACCCTCGAGGACGACCGGCACCTGCGGCTCACCGCGTCCGGTCGTGGCCTGGCCATCGCCGTGATGCGCAAGCACCGGCTCGCCGAGCTGCTGCTGGTCAACGTCATCGGCATGCCCTACGAGGAGGCCCACGAGGAGGCCTGCCGGTGGGAGCACGTGATGAGCGACGCGGTGGAGCAGAAGGTATACGACCTGCTCAACCGGCCGACCCGGTCGCCGTACGGCAACCCGATCCCGGGGCTGGAGGCGCTCGGCAGCGCACTGGACTCGGCGACCGCGGAGAGCCCCGACGCGGAACGCAACCTCGCCTTCCCCGGTCTGACCGGCCCGGTCGTGGTCCGGCGGATCTGCGAGAGCGTGCAGACCGACGGGGACGTGCTGCGTCAGCTGCACGCCGCCGGGGTCGACCCGGGTGCCACGGTGACCGTGGCGCAGGAGCGCGACGGGGTCACCATCGACCGCTCCGGTGACAAGATCCGGCTGCCGCGTGAGGTGGCCTCGCGGGTCTTCGTCGCCGCATCCTGATCTCCGGTCCGGCACCCCCGGACCACCCCATGCCGGTCACCACGCGGTGGCCGGCCGTCAGGCCTTGACGGCGTCGATCTCCTTGGCCAGGGTGACCAGCTTGCCGGCGAGAGCGTCCGCCGCCGGCTTACCCTCCCCGGCCGGGAAGGTGTAGCGGAGGTTGATCATCCGGCCGTCCGCGGAGAGCCACGACACCTCGACGCCCGCCCCGTAGTCCTTGCCCGCCGGCAGCGACAGCCGGTACGCGGCCTTACCCAGCCCCTTGACGCTCTGTCCCCCCTTGGGCATCTCGTCGGCGAAGACGGCCGAATCGGCGGTGGTCGGCGTCACCGACAGCGCCAGATCGGGGCGGCTGGCCTCCTCGGACTGGAGCACACAGGTGCTCGTCTTGCCCGAGGTGGTGGAGGCGGACACGTCGAACAGGGTGCCGATCGCCTTCTCCACCGCCGGGTAGTCCAGCAGCTGGCAGACGCCACCACCGGCCGAGGCCGGCAGCTTCACGACCGGCGGGATGGGCAGCGGATCGTTGCGGGTCGAGGCGGCGGACTCGCCACAGCCGGACAGCACCAGCAGTCCGGCACCGATCAGTAAGAGCCGCCCGCGCACAGTAACCTCCCGCTCGGCCCGGCCGGGGGCGGCCGGTGAGTCCGTCGGACACCGTACGGGGTCGGGCGGTAGGGGCGAAACCCCCCACCCGGACAAGGCGCTCAGCGAATGGAAATTCGTCCATGCGGGCAGCGATCCACTCCGGGCTGGCGTGGATCCACTCCGGGTCGGCGCGGAGCTACCCCGGCAGCCGGGCCACTATGTGCTTGGCGATCTCCAGCGAACTGGTCGCGGCCGGCGACGGCGCGTTGAGTACGTGCACCTGGCGGTGAGCGGCCACGATCAGGAAGTCGTCGACCAGCGACCCGTTCCGGGCGATCGCCTGGGCGCGTACGCCGGCCGCGCTCGGCACGAGATCCCGCTCGGTCAGCTCCGGCACCAGACGGGCCAGGCTGGCGGCGAACAGTTGCCGGGACAGCGAGCGGCGGACCTCGGTCAGGCCGTACCCGAGGTGTTTGCGGGCCAGCCGCCACAGGCCCGGATAGCTGACCGCGTCGGCCAGTTCCCGCAGGTTGACCCGCCCCCACGAGTAGCCCTCGCGGGCCAGCGCCAGCACCGCGTTCGGGCCGGCGTGCACGCTTCCGTCGATCATCCGGGTCAGGTGTACGCCGAGAAACGGGAACTGCGGGTCGGGCACCGGGTAGATCAGGCCACGCACCAGGTCCCGCCGTTCCGGCCGCAACTCGTAGTACTCGCCCCGGAACGGGACGATCCGCGCGGACGGGCTGACCCCGGCCAGCCGCGCCACCCGGTCGGCGTGCAGCCCGGCACAGTTGACCAGTACGTCCGCCACCACCTCGCCGACCGTACTGGTCGTCACCACCAGTTCCTCGGCTCCGGCCGGGCCTCCGCCACGGGTGCTGATGCCGGTGACCCGGGCGCCGAGCCGGATCCGGGCGCCCGCCTTCTCCGCCAGGCTGGCCAGGGCTGTGCAGACCGCGGTGAAGTCGACGATGCCGGTGGACTCCACCCGGAGCGCCGCGACGCAGCGGACCGCCGGCTCGTACTCGGCGGCCTCGGCGGGGGTGAGCAGTCGGACCGGCAGCCGGTTGGCCAGCGCCCGTTCGTGCAGGGCCCGCAACCGGGGCAGTTCCGCCTGGTCGGTGGCGACGATGAGCTTGCCGCAGCGCTGCACCGGGATGTCCTGCTCGGCGCAGAAGTCCACCATGGACTGGCTGCCGGCGCGGCAGAGTTCGGCCTTGAGGCTGCCCGGTTTGTAGTACACCCCGGCGTGGATCACACCCGAGTTGTGGCCGGTCTGGTGGGCCGCCAGCCGGGACTCCTTCTCCAGCACGGTCACCTCGGCGTCCGGCCGGTCGAGGATTATCCGGTGGGCCGTTGCCAGCCCGACGATGCCGCCACCGATGACCACGTACCTCGCCATGGGCGCAGACGCTACCGGCTGACGGGGCCGCCGGGAGCCGGGTCACCGGCCGGCTCGTCGTCGACGTACGGACAGTGCCGGCATCCCCGTCCGCAGCACGTACCCCGGCGGGCCAGGAATCCCGCGGTGAGGACGAAGAGGCCGGTCGCCGGGTCGGGGTAGCCGGCCTGCCCGGCGGCCAGCGCGTCGGAGTGCGCGGCCAGGATCGACGACCGCAGCGGGTGGTCCGGTGCCAGCCGGGACGGGTGCGGCCGGTCCAGCGGCCGGGGTGCCAGCGGCAGTCGCCGCCCCTGCTCGCCATCACCCATCCCGCGAGGCTACGCCCGGCTGGCGGACCCGCACCGCAGCGAGTCCGGCACTGCCTGTCGGCTGCCGGCGCCACCGGCGAGTCCGGCTCCCCCGAGCGAGCCGGACTCGCGGCCACGGTCGGTCAGGTGGTGGCCCGCCGGATGGTCAGCAGCCCGGCACCGGCCAGCAGCAGGGCGAGCAGTGCGGGCCAGCCGGCGAACAGGGTGAGTGCGGACTGGTCGCCGAACCAGCGCCCGACCGCCAGCCACCACCCCTGCCAGGTGATCAGTACGGCCGGCAGGCCGAGCAGGGACAGCAGCGAGATGCTCAGCACGTACAGGCCGCTGATGCCCCAGCGCTTCATCACCAGGGCAGCGAAGATCCCGAAGAAACCGAGCACCAGGAACGGCACCATGTAGATCAGGATCTGCAGCACCGGGTTGTCGCTGTTCAGGAACGACGGGGCGAAGAACCCCATCGAGATGCCCCACCCGTCGGTCGCCCGCTCGACCAGCTTGCACAGGTAGAGCATGACCCCGAAGAGCAGCGACTCACCGAGCAGCAGCAGCGAGACGGCGGCGTAGAAGGTCCGCCGGGTCACGCTCAGCCCGAGCGAGAACGGGAAGAACTGCGTGATCGACTGGCCGGCGCTGACCATCGTCACGATGTAGACGCTGACCAGCCCACCGGTCTGCGGCCCACCCTCGATGTCGTCGCCGATCCCGGTGAACAGGACCAGGTTGAACACGAAGCTGGTGAGCAGGATTCCCCACGGCCAGGCGAGCAGGGTCGGCCAGGTGATGAGGTGGACCCGGGTCGCGGGAAGGACACGGTTCATCGGGGGTCACCCTTTCCTGCGGTACGGAGGTTGCCGGCGCCGTTCGACGTACTGGTGAGCCGGACGACGAGTTCCTGCAACGACACCGGTGCCAGTTCCAGCCCGAGTCCGGTGACCCGGTCCCGCTCCACCGGGTCGAACCGACCGCGCAGGGTGGCGCGTACCAGGTTGCCCAGCCGTTCGCGGTGCAGTTCCTCCGCGTTCGCGGCGACCTGTTCCACGGCCGCCACCGGCCCGGAGACCGTGACCAGCTCGGTACGGAGATCCTCCGCGCTCTCGTCCAGCAGGATCTTCCCCCGGTCGATCAGCAGCACGTGCTCGATCAGGTTGCTGACCTCGTCGATGAGGTGGGTGGAGAGCACGATGGTGCGGGGGTGTTCGGCGTAGTCGGCGAGCAGCCGGTCGTAGAAGATCTGCCGGGCGGTGGCGTCCAGCCCGAGGTACGGCTCGTCGAAGAAGGTGAGCGGCGCGCGGGCGGCGAGTCCGATGATCACGCCGAGCGCGGAGAGCATGCCCCGGGAGAGCTTGCGCACCTGTCGCCGTAGCGGCAACTGGAAGTCGTCCACCAGGGCGGCGGCGAACTCCTCGTCCCAGCCGGGGAAAAGCAGTCGGGCGGCGGTGAGCGCGTGCCGTACCTGGAAGTTCTGCGGGTAGGTCTGGCTCTCCTTGATGAAGCAGACCCCGGCAAGCACCTCGTCGTTCTCGTACGGGTGCTGCCCGAGCACCGACAGTTCGCCGGAGGTGGCGAAGTTCTGTCCGGTGAGGATCTGCATCAGGGTGGTCTTGCCGGCGCCGTTGCGGCCGAGCAGGCCGTGGATGGTGTTCTCGGTCAGGGTGAAGCTGACGTCGTCCAGCGCGGTCGTCTGACCGAATCGCTTGGTCACGCCCTGGGCGGTCACGACCGTGCTCATCGCTCCCCCTCCCGGAGGTCGATCATCGACTTGAGTTCCTCGGCGCCGATGCCGAGCCGGCGCGCCTGCGCGAGCAGGGGTTGGACGTACTGGTCGGCGAACTCTTCACGGCGCCGTTCCCGCAGTTTGGCGCGGGCGCCGGTGGAGACGAACATCCCGATTCCTCGTTTCTTGTACAGAACGCCGTCGTCGACAAGCTGGTTGACGCCCTTCGCGGCGGTGGCGGGGTTGATCCGGTGGAAGGCGGCCAGCTCGTTGGTCGAGGGGACCTGGGTCTCCTCGGGGAGGCTGCCGTCGATGATCGCGGTCTCCAGCAGCTCCGCGACCTGGAGGAAGATCGGCCGACCCTCTTCCATCACCCGCACCCGCCCGCTCGAAGGTCGAGCCGACCGGGCCAGCCGAGGTTAGCCGGTTCATTACTCATGTAACTAACCATGTAACCAAGCCGCCCGGATGTCAAGTCCGGATACTCGCGCGGAAAGTCGATCGCCCCGGTTCGACGGCCATGCCACGATCGTTGGCCGGAGCCCCTCGACGGCGTCCGCCCGTCAACCCTCGGAGAGGCGGCACAGGTGACGCGACAGCTGGCGCCACCCGCGCGGGTCGGGACGGCAAGGCCGACATCGCTCTGGCGCAGCAGGAACTTCCTCCTGCTCTGGAGCGGCCAGACGGTCAGCGAACTGGGCACCCGGATCTCCGGCATAGCGATCCCGCTGCTCGCGGCCAACGACCTCGACGCCAGCGTGTTCCAGATCTCCCTGCTGACCTTCCTCGCCTGGCTGCCGTACCTGTTGTTCTCGCTGCCCGCCGGGATCCTCGCCGACCGGGTCGACCAGCGCCGGCTGATGATCTTCTGCGATCTGGGCCGGATGGCGCTGATGCTGTCGCTGCCCCTGGTCGCGCTCGGCGGAAAGCTGACGCTGTGGTACCTCTACGGCGTCGTGGGGCTCTCCGGGGTGCTCACCGTGCTGTTCACCGTCGCCTACCGCAGCCGGCTCCCTCGGCTCGTCGCGGCCGACCAGCTCGTCGACGCCAACGCGAAGCTCGGGATGAGCCAGGAGTTCGCCGAACTCGTCGGCGCGAGCATCGGCGGTGCGCTGATCGGGCTCGTCGGCGCCGCCCGGACCTTCTTCAGCAACGGAATCGCCTTCCTGGTCAGCGCGCTGACCCTGTGGCTGATCCGGGAGACACCCGCCGAGAGGGAACCGGCCGAACCGGACGCCGCGCGGGTTCCGCTGCGAACCGCGATGATCGACGGCCTTGCCTTCGTCCGCCACCAGCCGATCCTGCGTCTGATCCTGGCCTGCACGACCACGTCCAACTTCTTCGTCATGGCGTCAGGCTCCATCGAGGTCACCTTCATGGTGCGCGAGCTGCACGCCTCGTCCATGCTGGTCGGACTCGTCTTCACGCTCAGCGCGCTCGGCGGCCTGGTGGCCGGCGCCCTGGCGAGCCGCCTGTCCGGCTGGATCGGGTCCGCCCGGATCATCTGGGTGGCGATGGCCGCACCGGGCCCGCTGTACCTGCTCATGCCGCTGGCCCAGCCCGGCTGGGGGGTGCTGCTCTACGGCCTCGGCCTCGCCGCGTTCTCCGCCAACGCGGTCCTGTTCAACGTGGCCGCGATGACGTACCGGCAGCGCATCACCCCGCCCGGTCTGCTCGGCCGGGTCAACGCGGCGTTCCTGTGGATCTGTCTCGGGGCGGTTCCGCTCGGCGCGCTGTTCGGGGGCGTACTCGGCAGTCGGCTGGGTCTGCGGGAGACACTGTGGATCTGCGTACTGGGCACCTGGAGCGCGGCGCTGTTCGTCGTCTTCTCACCGCTGCGGAAGATGCGGGACATGGTGCCGGACTGAGTTCCCGGCGGGGAGGGCCGTCGTCTCAGCCGAACCAGGTCATCGCCTGGCCGTGGCCACGGGTCCAGGCGAGCGGCTTCCCGTCGAGCGCGAGCACGTTGTGCATCGCCTCGCTCGGCGGCTGCGGCAGGTCGTCGTAGGGCAACACGTCCGGCGCCTCGTTCGCGATCCAGTGCCCTGGCAGGTCGCGTACCAGGTCGACGAACGCCTCCCGGCGCGGCGGCGGCACCTGGTAGAGCACCGAGGTGTGGAACACCACCAGCGTCGCGTCGGCCGGTGCCCGCGCGGCCAGCGCCGGCAGGTCGTCCACCAGATCACCGCGTACGAGTGTCGGTGGCTCGGCCGAGGCCACGGCGGCGGCGGCGCGTAGCCGGGCCCGGCGGTGCGTGTGCTCCGGCCAGATCAGCGAGTCGAGCCAGCCCACGTCCGCGGGATCGGTCACGTCGAGCGGGTTCAGGTCCAGGCCACCCCGCCACACCACCTCGGGTACGCCGGTCGGCAGCGGCACCCCGGTCGCCTCGCACTCGAGTCTCGGCTCACCCGTACCGAGCAACCGGTCGCCGTAGCGGTAGGCGTACCGGTCGGGGTAGAGGCAGAGCCCGGCCGACGCACCGACCTCCAGCAGGGCGAGCGGCTGCGGCAGCGCGGCGAGCACCGGCAGCAGTACGGCACACCGCCCGGCCTCGTTCGTCTGGGTGGCCCTGGACCGGATCTGCGCCTCGATCGCCGGCCAGTTCTGCACCACGTACTCGTGGAACGCGGCGGGATCGTCGACCGGGCCACCGAGCAGTCGTACGACGCCGAAGAGCAGGTTCGGCTGCCGTTTGGCCGGCGGCAGCGTACGGAGCAGTGCGATCAGCTCGTCGTCACGGGAAACCGCGAGCGACAGCCGCTCGTACGCGGTCGACACCCCGCGCGCCTCACGTACCCCGAACTCGACGTAGACCTCGGCGATCGTCATCCCCCGATGATCGCAGGAACTCCTGCCCACCCGTGCCCGTCGGCACCGGGCGACGGCGAAGGGGAGCCGGGCGGCTGCCCGACTCCCCTTCGTCCTGACGGTGTTCCGACGTTCACCCCGTCCCGACGGACAACCCGTCAGGTGCGGCGGTCAGGCTCAGCTACAGCCCGAGGTGGAGCCGCAGCCCTCGCAGACGTAGCAGCTACCGGCCGGGCGCATCTTCGTGCCACAGGTGAAGCAGAGCGGTGCGTCCGCCGCCTTGCCCAGCACCGATTCGAGCAGCTCGGTCGAGGATCCGATCCGGACCCCCAGCTGCTTGGTCCCGGTGGACTCGACCGACACCGGCTCGGCCACCGGCGCCGCGGGAGCGGCCACCGGCTCCGGCTTGACCTCGGCCGGAGCCGTCACCGGAGCGGAGGACGCCATCACGGACAGCTCCAGGTTGTTCTCCGCCTCCGCCTCGGCCCGCAACTGCGCGGCCCGCTCGGTCGCGGTGAAGATGCCCAGTTCGGCGCGGCGCTCGTACGGCAGGAAGTCCAGTGCCAGCCGGCGGAAGATGTAGTCCATCACCGAGGCGGCCATCCGGATGTCCGGGTCGTCGGTCATCCCGGCCGGCTCGAACCGCATGTTGGTGAACTTGCTGACGTACGTCTCCAGCGGGACGCCGTACTGCAGGCCGATCGAGATGGCGACCGAGAAGGCGTCCATCACCCCGGCGAGCGTCGAGCCCTGCTTGGACATCTTGAGGAAAACCTCGCCCAGACCGTCGTCCGGGTACGACGACGCGGTGAGGTAGCCCTCGGCACCGCCGACCGAGAAGGAAACCGTCTCCGACGGGCGCTTCTTCGGCAGGCGCTTGCGTACGGGGCGGTACTCGATGACCTTCTCGACGACCTTCTCCGCGCTGACCGGCGCAACCTCGGCCGGGGCGGTCTCCGCTGCCTTGGCCGGCTTGGCCACCGAGAGCGGCTGGCCGACCTTGCAGTTGTCGCGGTAGATCGCCAGTGCCTTGAGGCCGAGCTTCCAGCCCTCGAAGTAGATCTCCTCGACGTCGGCGACGGTGGCCGCCTCCGGCATGTTGACCGTCTTGGAGATCGCGCCGGAGATGAACGGCTGGACCGCGGCCATCATCCGGACGTGCCCCATCGGTGCGATCGAGCGCTCGCCCATGGCGCAGTCGAAGACGGCGTAGTGCTCCGGCTTGAGGCCGGGCGCGTCGACGACGTGGCCGTGGTCGGCGATGTGCTCGACGATCGCCTCGACCTGCTCCTCGGGGTAGCCGAGGCTGCGCAGGGCGCGCGGGACGGTCTGGTTGACGATCTGCATCGAGCCGCCGCCGACCAGCTTCTTGAACTTGACCAGCGCCAGGTCGGGCTCGACGCCGGTGGTGTCGCAGTCCATCATCAGGCCGATGGTGCCGGTCGGTGCGAGCACCGACGCCTGGGCGTTGCGCCATCCGTTGCGATCGCCGAGCTTGTTGCCCTGCGTCCACTGCTTGGTGGCCTCGCGGACGATCGCGGTGGCGACCGCGCCGGACGGCTTGATCTCGTCGTTGGCGGCGGCGTGCTTGCGCATGACCCGCTTGTGCGGTTCGGCGTTGCGGGCGTACCCGTCGTACGCGCCGACGACACCGGCCAGCTCGGCCGAGCGGCGGTACGCGGTGCCGGTCATCAGCGAGGTGATCGCCGCGGCAACCGAGCGCCCGGTCTCCGAGTCGTACGGGTGGCCGGTCGCCATCAGCAGCGCGCCGAGGTTGGCGTAGCCGATGCCGAGCTGCCGGTACGCCCGGGTCGTCTCGCCGATCTTCTCGGTCGGGAAGTCGGCGAAGCAGATCGAGATGTCCATCGCGGTGATCACGAACTCGACCGACTGGACGAACTTCTCCACCTCGAAGCCACCGTCGGCGCGGAGGAACTTCATCAGGTTGAGCGACGCCAGGTTGCACGAGGAGTTGTCCAGGTGCAGGTACTCCGAGCACGGGTTGGAGGCGGTGATCCGCCCGGTCTCCGGGCTGGTGTGCCAGTCGTTGATGGTGTCGTCGTACTGCAGGCCGGGGTCGGCGCACTCCCAGGCGGCCTGGGCGATGGTGTGGAACAGCCCCTTGGCGTCGACGGTGTCGATGACCGCGCCGTCGAGCCGGCCGCGCAGGTCGAACGTGCCGCTGCCCTCGACCGCCCGCATGAACTCGTCGGTGACCCGGACCGAGTTGTTGGCGTTCTGGTACTGCACGCTGACGATGTCGGAACCGCCGAGGTCCATGTCGAACCCGGCGTCACGAAGGGCACGGATCTTGTGCTCCTCGCGTGCCTTGGTGGTCACGAACTCCTCGATGTCCGGGTGGTCGACGTCGAGGATGACCATCTTGGCCGCGCGCCGGGTGGCGCCACCGGACTTGATGGTGCCGGCGCTGGCGTCCGCGCCGCGCATGAAGCTGACCGGGCCGGAGGCGGTGCCGCCGCTGGAGAGCAGTTCCCGCGAGGACCGGATCCGGGAGAGGTTCACCCCGGAGCCCGAGCCGCCCTTGAAGATCAGCCCCTCTTCCTTGTACCAGTCGAGGATCGAGTCCATCGAGTCGTCGACGGCCAGGATGAAGCAGGCGCTGACCTGCTGCGGCGAGGCGGTGCCGACGTTGAACCAGACCGGCGAGTTGAAGCTGAACACCTGGTGCAGCAGCATCCAGGCCAGCTCGTGCTCGAAGATCTCGGCGTCGGCCGAGGTGGCGAAGTAACCGTGCTGCTCCCCCGCAGCCCGGTAGGTCTTCACCACCCGGTCGATGAGCTGCTTGAGCGACCACTCCCGTTCCGGGGTGCCGACGGCACCGCGGAAGTACTTGGTGGTCACGATGTTGGCCGCGTTGACGCTCCACGACTCCGGGTACTCGACCCCGCGCTGCTCGAAGTTGATCGAGCCGTCCCGCCAGTTCGTCATGACGACGTCCCGGCGCTCCCAGGTCACCTCGTCGTAGGGGTGCACCCCCTCGGTGGTCCAGACCCGCTCGACCTTGAGTCCGGTCGTGGTAGCCGCCCGTGAACGGCTCTTGTTCGCTGTCATACCTTCCCCCGCCATCTCATCCGCCCCCTTACCGGCACGGTCCGCCGCCGTGCCACCGACATGATCAAAAATCCAAGAAGCTAACTGGTACGGCCACCGGCCGGCTCCGCTGGCGCCGGGATCGCCGACCCCTGCGGTGCATCGGTCCGCGCCGTACGGGCAGCCGCCGCCGCGCGCAGCGACTCGATCTCGCGCTCGAAGTCCCCCAGGGAGTCGAACGAGCGGTAGACGCTGGCGAAGCGGAGATAGGCCACCTCGTCCAGTTCCCGCAGCGGCCCGAGGATGGCCAGGCCCACCTCGTTGCTCGGGATCTCGGCGGCGCCCTTGGCCCGGACGGTCTCCTCTACCCGCTGCGCGAGCAGAGCGATCCTGTCCTCGTCGACCGGGCGGCCCTGGCACGCCTTGCGTACCCCACCGATGATCTTCGTACGGCTGAACGGCTCGGTCACCCCGCTGCGCTTGACGACGGCGAGCACCGCCTCCTCGACGGTGGTGAACCGCTTGCCGCACTCCGGGCACGACCGGCGGCGGCGGATCAACTGGCCGTCGTCGGCCTCACGCGAGTCGACGACCCGGGAGTCGGCGTGCCGGCAGTATGGACACCGCATAGCCGACCTCCTTTCACCGCACTGTGGGGTGCCCGCCATCCCCCGGACACCAGGACAGCCGGCGGGACCCACTGCGAGGTGGTCGTCGCCGTGCTGGTGAGCGGGAAGCTGTGGGTAGTCGAACCCAACCTGTGGACGACTTACACCCTTGTCACTACTACATCTAGGGGTCGACCGTATGCCGCAGAGCGGCCGGGGTCAAGTTACGGGCGGGTCCCGCGCGTCGGGCGTTATCTTCCCAACACCACCGGTCGGCCCCGGGTTACCGGCCCCCGACAGACGGTCAGACAACCACCGCGTGTCACCCCGAAAACCCCGAGAGTCACTCCTCTCGCGGCAGCTTCAACCGCTGCCCGGCATGGATCGTGTAGTCGTCGAGCCCGTTCAGTCGGCGGATCTCGGCGATCACCCGGAACGGCTGCCGGCTCGGCCGGTGCCGCTCGGCGACCGACCAGAGCGTGTCGCCGGGAAGCACCACGGCGGTGGGCGCCGGACCCGGCGGATCGGACGCCCGGGAGGAAGGGGCGAGCGCCACCGCCAGCCCGGCCGCGAGAATCAGGAAAAGACCGACCAGCACCACCCGACCACGTCGGGTCAGGCGGAGTCGACCACCCTGCGAGGGCCGGGAGATGTCCGGTGCACCCACGCTGACCTCCAAGATCGTACGTCAGTTCGATAGAACAGACGTACGATGGTGTATCAGAACAGGCGTACGGATGTCGAGCGTGCGGGCACGACACGCCGACGCCACGTCGTACAGATGTTTGAAACTGTCCGATCTCACCTATACGGTCGTGAACAACCGATCCCGGCCGGCACACGGCCGCACGGGATCCGGGCCATGCGCACCACGTGCCACACCGGCACCACCGCCGAGCAGGGAGGACGGACGTGTCGACCGACGACCGGACGAACCGGCAGCAAAACCCGCAAGAGGCCGCCGCTGGATCCGGCGCCACCTCGGCCCGCCGCCGCGGCCCCGCCCGCGCCCGCGCGGCCGAGCCCACCCTGCGGGCCGTCACCTCGGTGGTGAGCCACTTCCCCGACCTGGTCAGCGCCGACCTGACCGCCCGGCAGCGGCGGATCCTGGAGTTCATCCGGGACTGGGTGGAGCGCTACGGCTACCCGCCGAGCGTGCGCGAGATCGGCGAGGCGGTCGGCCTGGTGTCCCCGTCCAGCGTTGCCTACCAGCTCAAGGAACTCGAACGGAAGGGCTTCCTGCGGCGCGACCCGAACCGCCCCCGGGCGGTGGACGTACGCCCACCCAGCGACCTGATGGACGACGAGGCCGCCCGCGCACAGCGCCCCACCCCGGCGTACGTGCCGATGCTGGGCCGGATCGCGGCCGGTGGTCCGATCCTCGCCGAGCAGGCCGTGGAGGACGTCTTCCCGCTGCCCCGCGAGTTGGTCGGCGAGGGCGAGGTGTTCATGCTCAAGGTCAAGGGCGACTCGATGCTCGACGCCGCGATCTGTGACGGCGACTGGGTGGTGGTCCGGCAGCAGCCGACCGCCGACTCGGGCGAGATCGTCGCCGCCATGCTGGACGGCGAGGCGACGGTGAAGACCTACCGTCGGCGGGACGGGCACGTCTGGCTGATGCCGGCGAACTCCGCTTTCGACCCGATCCCCGGCGACAGTGCCTCGATCATGGGTCGGGTGGTCGCCGTACTCCGCCGGATCTAGCGTCCGGCAGCACGCTCACAGCCGTCGCGGTGCACCCGGGCCACCATCGTGGCCCGTACCGCGACGGCTTCGACGTTCCCGCCGAGCAGCAACCGGTCGGCAGGGGTGGCTCAGCGCCGGCCCTGCTCCGGATAGCCCTGGTCGGGGTAGCCCTGGTCGGGGTAGCCCTGCTCCGGATAACGGGGTGCCGGGCGAGGCTGCCCGTACTGACCGTTCGGCTGGCCGTACCCGTTCACCGGTCGGTCGTTGCGCCGGTCGCCGGCCTGACCTCGGGGGTCTGCGGGCGGGTAACCACCACGGCCTCCGCCGTAGACGGGATCCGGCGCGCCGCCGCCCCCGGGTGCCCGCGTACCGGCTCCGCCGTAGACCCCGCCGCCGGGTCCGGCGGTCTGGGGTCGGGGCTGGCCGCCGTAGACCGCGCCGCCACCACCCTGCTGGCCGCCGTAGACGCCCGCCTGGGGTCGGCCGGAGGGCTGCTCGTAGCCGCCACCGGACTGCGGTGGATAGGCACCGCCGGGCGCACCGGTCCACCCGCCGTCCTGGGCACCCCCGCCGCCGTACGTGGTGCCGCGTGCCTGCCCCGACGGGTCCGCCGGTAGGTCACCGACGCCCGCGCGACCGGTCCTCGGCCCGTCGCCGTCCGGCTCCGCTGGCTCGCCCGCCCGCTTGCGCCGGGACCGGACGATGCCGAAGATCCCGAGCCCGACCAGCAGGGCACCGAGCACCCCGACGGCACCGATCAGGTACGTGATGTCGGTCAGGGTGAGCTGCGAGGTCCAGGACTTGCCGCTCGCGCTCGTACCGCCCGTGGTGCCGCCGGCTGCGGCCGGTGCCTCGGCGACCTTCTCCGACGGGACGTAGCTCTGGATCACGACCTCGGCGTCGTCGGCGAGACTGCCGACGTCCGAGACGGTGACGAAGGCGGTGCCGTCCGGGGTGTACGCGATCGACTCGCCGAAGGCGTCGGCCAGCGGCGTCATCCTCGGCTTACCCGAGGTCAGGGCCTTGACGATGTCGCCGTCGGTTACGTCCCACTCGAACGCGTCCGCGTAGGTCCGCAGCACCACCCGGTTGCCGTCCGGTGACCGCGCCGCACCGGTGATCATCAACCGACCGGTGACGGTGAGCAGGTTCTCCGTCGTGCTCTTCGGCAGGGTGATCTCGCCGGCCAGTTCCATCGGCACGCCGGTGGCGTTGTCCTTCGGCAGCGGTGCCGGCGCCCGGTAGATCTCGCTCTTCTCGGTGCCGGTCTTGGTGATGATGTACGGCGTACCGTCCTCGCCGAGCAGCAGTGCCTCGGCGTCGTGCGGCTTGCCGCCGGGATAGGCCAGCCGGTGCAGCACCGGCTTGCCGGTCCCCTCCAGCGGCAGGCTCCAGAGCACCACGCTGGTACGCCGCTCGGCGGCGTCGACGTTGTCCCCGATGTCGGCGACCCAGAGGGTCTTGCCGTCCGCGGAGAGCGCCAGGTCCTCCGGGTCCCGCGAGCCCTTGCCGGTGTACGGGACGGCCCTGGTCACCTTGCACTTGCTGCTCAGGAAGAAGATCTGGTCGTGGCTCTGCACCTCGGTGCTGTCGTTGATCACGACGTAGCCGGTCTTGGTGGCGACCATGCCGGACAGTTCGTTCGTCCGACTGTCGTCGATGGTGCACACCTTGGCCGGCGCGGCGAGCGCCGGGGCTCCAGTCAGCCCCAGGCACGCGCCGACCACACCACCGACAACCACGACCGAGGAGAGGACACGCCGCATCGGCCAAGTGTCGCACGTCGCGTAGACACGGCGGGGAGGCCGTGATCCTTCGACCCGAAGCTGCCGTTCGGGCAGTTTCAACCTACTCCCCGGAGGCCCGATATGGGGTCAATTCGGCTGCTAACGCCTCGTCGACCCGCACGTGCAGCAGGGTCCCCTCGGCGAGGTGTGTCGTGCCGAGTACCTCGCCGCGCCGATGGATCCGCGCGACCAGGTCACCCCGGGCGTACGGCAGCACCGCCCGCAGCTCGACCGCCGGCCGCGGCAGCCGGGCCTCGATCGTGGCCCGAAGCTCGTCGATGCCCCGTCCGGCCCGCGCGGAGACGAAGATGGCGTCCGGCCACTCACGCTTGAGCCGGAGCAGCATCTCCTCGTCGGCGGCGTCGGTCTTGTTCACCACCAGCAACTCGGGCAGCTTGTCGGCGCCCACCTCGGCGAGCACCTCACGGACCGCGCGTACCTGCTCCTCGGGATCCGGGTGCGCCCCGTCCACCACGTGTACGACCAGGTCGGCGTCGGCTACCTCCTCGAGCGTCGAACGGAACGCCTCGACGATCTGGTGCGGCAGGTGCCGGACGAAACCGACCGTGTCGGAGAGGGTGTAGACCCGCCCGTCGGCTGCTTCGGTGCGGCGGGTGGTCGGGTCCAGGGTGGCGAAGAGCGCGTCCTCGACCAGCACCCCCGCCCCGGTCAGCCGGTTCAGGATGCTGGACTTGCCGGCGTTGGTGTAACCCGCGATGGCGATCGCCGGTACGGCGTTGCGACTGCGCCGGGCGCGCTTGGTCTGCCGTACGGTGCGCATGTTCTTGATCTCGCGCCGCAGGCGGGAGATGCGGTGGCGGATCCGGCGCCGGTCGGTTTCCAGCTTGGTCTCACCGGGACCACGGGTGCCGACACCGCCACCCGCGCCACCGCCGCGACCGCTGCCGCCAGCCTGCCGGGACAGGCTCTCACCCCAACCACGCAACCGGGGCAGCAGGTATTCGAGCTGGGCCAGCTCGACCTGCGCCTTGCCCTCCTTGCTCTTGGCGTGCTGGGCGAAGATGTCCAGGATCAGCGCGGTCCGGTCGACGACCTTGACCTTGGTGCGCTGCTCCAGGTTGCGTAGCTGGGACGGGGAGAGCTCCCCGTCGCAGATCACCGTGTCCGCGCCGGAGGCGAGCACCTCGGCGGCGAGATCCTCGACCTTGCCCCGACCGATGTACGTCGCCGGGTCCGGTCGGGTACGCCGCTGGATGAGTCCCTCGAGCACCTCGGAACCGGCGGTCTCGGCGAGCGCGGCCAACTCGGTGAGCGAGTTCTCCGCGTCGGTCATGGTGCCCTCGGTCCAGACCCCGACCAGGACCACCCGCTCCAACCGGAGTTGCCGGTACTCGACCTCGGTGACGTCGGTGAGCTCGGTGGAGAGTCCGGCGACCCGGCGCAACGCCTGGCGGTCCTCCCGCTCCATCTCACCGGTGGTGACCTCCTCGCCGAGCAGGGCGTCGAGGTCCTGGTCGGTCAGCGGAGCGAAGCTTTCCTGATTTCGCAAGCGGGTCTCCTGTCCGTTTGATCCCTGGCCCCAATCGTGACACGCTCCGGCACCGATCGCACCGGCATAATCCGGCACCCGGACTGATCGCCTCGTCAGCCCCAACCAGTGGGTAACCCACTGAAAAGGGGCGTTTGCGGGCTGATGAGGGTCGTTTACGGCACTCGCGGGGGATGCGCCGCAAGCGGTCCGTACGACGCGGGTAAGAATGCGAAGCGACGGCCGGCCGGCCGTGCCCACCAACGACGGAGGGACCCCGTGACCACCACCCGCCTGCCGAGCGCCGGATTCTCGATCACCATCCGGATCGGCGTCACCGCTGACGCCTCGGCCATCGGCCGGCTCACCACCTGCGTCGGCGAAGCCGGCGCGATCGTCACCGCCCTGGACGTGGTCGACTCCGACCCGACCACGGTCATCGTCGACCTCACCTGCGACACCGCCGACTCCAACCACGCCGACCAGGTGGTGAAGTCGCTGACCGCGCTCGACGGCGTGGACGTACGCAAGGTGTCCGACCGTACGTTCCTGCTGCACCTCGGGGGCAAGATCGAGGTCACCCCGAAGGTCGCGCTGCGCAACCGCGACGAACTGTCCCGCGCGTACACCCCCGGGGTGGCCCGGGTCTGCCTGGCCATCGCAGAGAACCCGGCCGACGCCCGTCGGCTCACCATCAAGCGCAACACCGTGGCCGTGGTCACCGACGGGTCGGCCGTACTCGGGTTGGGCAACCTCGGACCGGCCGCCTCGCTGCCGGTGATGGAGGGCAAGGCGGCGCTGTTCAAGCGCTTCGGTGGGGTGGACGCCTGGCCGGTGGTGCTGGACACCCAGGACGTGGACGAGATCGTCTCGATCGTGCGCGCCATCGCCCCCGCGTACGGCGGGATCAACCTGGAGGACATCGCCGCCCCGCGTTGCTTCGAGGTCGAGGCCAAGCTGCGCGACCTGCTCGACATCCCGGTCTTCCACGACGACCAGCACGGCACCGCGATCGTCGTGCTCGCCGCGCTGACCAACGCCCTGCGGGTGGTGGGCAAGCGCCTCGCCGACGTCAAGGTGGTCGTCTCCGGAGCCGGCGCCGCCGGTACGGCGATCATGAAGCTGCTGCTACGTCAGGGCGTCGGCGACATCATCGCGTACGACCGGGCGGGTGCCCTGCACCGCGGGCTGGCCGACGCCAACCCGGCCTGGCAGTGGCTGGCGGAGAACACCAACAAGGAGAACTACAGCGGCGACCTGCCCGGGGCGATCCGGGGCGCCGACGTGTTCATCGGGGTGAGCGCGCCGAACCTGCTCACCGGCGACGACATCGCCGGCATGGCGAAGGACTCGATCGTGTTCGCGCTGGCCAACCCGGACCCCGAGGTCGACCCGCGGGAGGCCCGCAAGTACGCGGCCGTGGTCGCCACCGGCCGGTCCGACCAGCCGAACCAGATCAACAACGTGCTCGCCTTCCCCGGCGTGTTCCGCGGCATGCTCGACGCGCACGCCGAGGAGTTCACCGAGGAGATGGCACTCGCGGCGGCTCAGGCGATCGCCGACGTGGTCGGCGAGGACAAGATCAACCCGACGGTGATCGTGCCCAGCGTCTTCGACGCCCGGGTCGCCACCGCGGTCGCGGCCGCCGTACGCGCCGCCGCCCAGAACCCCGCTCCCGCCCCGGCCGCCGACCCGGGTCCGGCCGACCTCCCCGAGATCGCAGCCACCGCCGCCGCCCCCACCGCCCCCCTGGCCAACAACACCAACTGACCCGACCCCACCCCATCCCCATCCCCGTCCCCATCCCCGTCCCCACCCCACCTCGCCCGCGGCGATCTTGCACTTGTGGTGGTTCACAAGTCCGGATGAGTTACCTAATTCCGGACACCACAACTGCAAGATCGCGGGCGGAGCGGGCGGGAGGGCGGGGCGGGAGGGCGGGAAAGAGGGAGGGCGGGCGGGGTTAGGGCGGGGGGATGAGGGTGCCTTCGGCTACGAGGAGGGCGGGGCCGGCGAGCCAGGCGCTTTCCGGGTCCACGGTGATGGTCAGGCGGCCGCCGGGTACGTCGACCGCGACCACACCGCCGCTCAGGCCGGCGTCGCGCAGGGCCACCGCGGCCACCGCCACCGCGCCGGAGCCGCAGGACAGGGTTTCCGCCGATCCGCGCTCGTAGACCCGCATGAGCACGTGCAGGTCGGTGCCGGCCACCGGCTCGGCCGGGGTGACGAACTCGACGTTGACCCCGGCCGGGAAGAAGTCGGGATCGAAGCCGGGTGCCCGGGTCAGGTCCAGCGCGGAGAGTTCCACCCCGGCCGGCAGTACGCAGACCAGGTGCGGGTTGCCGCAGTCGACCGCCGTACCGGACAGGGTCACCCGCTCGGGCCCGTCCAGCCGGTCGGGGTCGGGTCGCGGGGCGAGGGCGGTGACCGCCGTGCTGTTGCCGTACAGCCGGGGGGCACCGAGGTCGACGGAGATCTCCCGGTCCGCGACCACCACGTGCCCGACGGCGGCCGGACCGACCACGGCCCGGACCACTCCGGCGCGGGTGGCGATCGGCAGCCCGCCCTCGGCCGGTTCGGCGAGGCCTCTCTCGATCAGGTAGCGGGTGAAGACCCGGACCCCGTTGCCGCACATCTCGGCCACCGAGCCGTCGCTGTTCCAGTAGTCCATGAACCACTCGGCGTCACCCGCGTACGCGGCGCCGGCCGGATGCTTGGCCGCCCGGATCACCCGCAGTACGCCGTCCGCGCCGATCCCGCGCCGCCGGTCGCAGAGCGCGGCGACCAGGGTCGGGGTGAGCGGAAGTTCGCCGTCCGGATCGGCGAGGATGACGAAGTCGTTGCCGGTGCCATGTCCCTTGGTGAAGTGCACCAGCCCATCATTCCCGATCATCGGCGTTGTCATCCCCGAGCCTGCTCCCGAGCCGCCTCGACCGCCTTCAGGCCGGCCTCGACCAGGTCCGACCGGCCCGCGTCGAGCCAGCCGATCCGCGGGTCGCGACGGAACCACTTACGCTGGCGGCGGACGAAACGCTGGGTCGCGTGGATTGTCTCGGCGCGTGCCTGTGCCTCGGTCAGTTCCCCGTCGAGCTGCCGCAGCACCTGCTGGTAGCCGAGCGCCCGACCGGCGGTCCGGCCCTCGCGCAGTCCGCGTCCGGCGAGTTCGCGTACCTCGTCGACCAGGCCGGCCGCCCACATCAGGTCGACTCGCAGGGCGATCCGCTCGTCCAGGATCGCGGTGTCCCGGTCGACGCCGAGCTGCACGGAGGCGTACCAGGGCTTCGGGTCCGGCAGGGCGGCGGTGAACGGCCCGCCGGTCAGCTCGATCACCTCCAGCGCGCGGACGATCCGCCGCCCGTTGCCGGGCAGGATGCCGGCCGCCGCGGCCGGGTCGACCGTACGCAGCCGGGCGTAGAGCGGCGCCGGGCCGGTTCGGGCCAGTTCCTCCTCCAGCCGGGCCCGCAGGGCGGGGTCGGTGCCGGGGAACTCGAACTCCTCCAGTACCGCCCGGACGTAGAGGCCGGAGCCGCCGACCAGCAGCGGCACCCGGCCACGGGCCAGGATGTCGTCGACCGCCGCGCGGGCCAGCCGCTGGTACTCGGCCACGCTGGCGGGCTCAGTGACGTCCCAGACGTCCAGCAGGTGGTGTGGGACGCCGGCCCGTTCGGCCGGGGTGAGCTTGGCGGTGCCGATGTCCATGCCCCGGTAGAGCTGCATCGAGTCGGCGTTGACCACCTCGCCGCCGAGCGCTTCGGCCAGGCCGATGCTCAGCGCCGACTTGCCGGCCGCGGTCGGCCCGACGATCGCGACCACGAGGCTCATCGCCGCTCCTCCCGCGCCCCGGCAGCCCCAGCCTGTTCGCCCTCGGTCTGTGCCCAGGTGGCCACGAAGTAGCCCACGCCGTAGGGGGCCGCGTCGTAGGTCAGATCACCGGTCCAGCCGGCACCGCCTGCCCCGGCGGCTCCGGCGAGCACCTGCCACGGCGCCCGCCCGGCCACCCGCAACTGCGTCGAGACCCCCGGGTCCAGGCCGAGCAGCGCGTCGGCGTCCGCGCCGGCCAGGGCCGCCGCAACCCGCTCGTCGTACGCGACCGCGCGCGGGTCGTCGTAGCCGGGTGACTTCTCCCCCCGGCAGGCCGACCCGTCCCCGAGTACGAGCAGCGCCACCCGTGGCCGGTGGTCGGCCAGTCGCGCGCCGAGCGCGGCGCAGTCCCCGGCTGGCGTGGCGGCGTCGACGGTGTCCAGCCGCAGGTCCGGTCCGGTGAGGTCGTGCCGGCTGAGCAGCCAGCCACCAACCAGCAGGCTCAGCGGCCCGAGCGGCCGGTGGGGCCCGTCGCCGAGGAAGAATCCGGAGTCCACTCCCCAGGGTGCGAAGCTGCCGACGTACGGCGCGGGAAGGGTTTCTGTGCGGTCGCCGCCACCGAGCACCACCAGCACGTCGGGAGCGACGGAAAGTAGTTGCGTGATCGCGGCGTCTGCGGCGTACCGTAGGTCATCGAGTTCCGCGGCGGCCGAGCCGGCGATCTCGGGCACGATCATCGGCGGGTGCGGACAGACGGCGGCGGCGATCAGAGACACGCCACCACCGTAGCCGGGTTCGGACCTTACACCCGCTTGCACACCGATCGGGCCATGGTCAAGGACACCGTATGGTCACGGTCGACCACAGGCGCTCGACGCGGACCCGGTTGGACCTGTGACAATGCCGGGGAGAAACTTCGCTGCAATATGACTGCGCCGTGGCGGCGACCCCGGGGGACCCCTCTCTTCGGTGGCGCCGGGAGAACGAGGATGGGCACATGAGCGACTGGACGGCCTTCGGACGGGTGGACGCGGACGGCACGGTCTACGTCAAGACGGCCGAGGGCGAGCGGGTGGTCGGTTCCTGGCAGGCCGGGGCACCGGAGGAGGGGCTGGCGCACTTCGCCCGCCGCTTCGCCGACCTGGTGACCGAGGTGGACCTGATCGAGGCGCGGCTCAACTCCGGCGCCGCGGACGCGGCGCACTCACTGGCGAGCGTACGGCGGCTGCGGGGCTCGCTGGCCGAGGCGCACGTGGTGGGCGACATCGACGCTCTCGGCGCCCGGCTGGACAAGTTGGCGGGTGTTGCCGAGGAGAAGGCGGGCGAGGCCCGAGCGGCCCGCGAGACGGCCCGGACCGAGGCGCTGGCGCGCAAGACGGCGCTGGTCGAGGAGGCGGAGAAGCTCGCCGCCGAGTCGACCGGCTGGAAGACTGCCGGTGACCGGCTCAAGGAGATCCTGGACGAGTGGAAGGCCATTCGCGGGGTCGACAAGAAGACCGACGGTGAGCTGTGGAAGCGGTTCGCCGCCGCGCGGGACGGGTTCACCCGCCGCCGGGGCGCCCACTTCGCCACCCTGGACGCCCAGCGCAAGCAGGCCCAGGGCGCGAAGGAGGACCTGGTCACCGAGGCCGAGTCGCTGGCCGAGTCGACCGACTGGGCGGTGACCGCGAACCGTCTCAAGGACCTGATGACGCAGTGGAAGGCCGCCCCGCGCGCGTCGAAGGAGGCCGAGCAGAAGCTCTGGGACCGGTTCCGGGCCGCGCAGGACGCGTTCTTCTCCCGGCGGAGCGAGGTGTTCTCCGCCCGGGACAACGAGCAGCGCGGCAACCTGGAGCGCAAGCAGGCCCTGCTGGCCGAGGCCGAGGCGCTGGACGTGGACACCGACCCGCGGGCCGCGCAGGCCAAGCTGCGGGAGATCCAGGGGGCTTGGCACGACGCCGGCCGGGTGCCGCGCGAGGCGGCCGCCGGGCTGGACCGCCGGCTGCGGGTCGTGGACGAGAAGGTACGGCAGGCGATGGACTCGGCGTGGCGGCGTACCGAGCCGTCGGCCAACCCGTTGCTGGTGCAGATGCGCGACCAGGTGGCCGAGGCCGAGCAGCGGCTGGCCCGCGCCCAGGCGGCCGGGGACGCCAAGCGGATCCGGGAGGCCGAGTCCGCGCTCGCCGCCAAGCGGCAGTTCCTCCAGCTCGCCGAGCAGGCGAGCTGACCCGATCGCACCGCCCGCGATGCCGGGCGAGCCCAAGGGCCTCCTCCCACCGTGCAGCGGTGGCAGGGGGCCCTTTCGCCTGTTCCGGTCCGAGCTGAGGCTTTACATCGATTCAAATCCATGGTTGCATCAGGAAAGCGCTTGCCTCGGGCATGCGAGCGCGGGAGCCAACTCTCGATCACGGTTCGATCCGTACGGCGGGACAAGCCGGACGACGTCGATCCGGCAGGTCACCGGCGCCGCCTTGGGCACGGCCACCGGAGGTGATCCGCCGCCCGGCGCCGCTTTCCCGCCAGTGACCAAGGAGAGCCACCATGCTCGCACGACGGCGCCGGATGGCGCTGTTCAGCACTGCCGCCGCAGCAACCCTCACCCTCGCCGCGACCGGAATCGTCACCGCCGTCAACGCCCACGCCGCCGCCGGCTGCCAGGTCAGCTACTCGGTGGGTAGCCAGTGGCCCGGCGGGTTCAGCGGCAACGTCACCGTCACCAACCTCGGCGACCCGCTCAGCGGCTGGACGCTGCGCTGGTCGTACGCGGCGGGGCAGCAGGTGACGCAGGCCTGGAACGCCACCGTCACGCAAAGCGGTGCCCAGGTCAGCGCGGCCAACGTCGGCTACAACGCCAACCTCGCCACCAACGCCAGCGTCACGGTCGGCTTCAACGGCACCTGGAACAACTCCAGCAACCCGGCGCCGACCAGCTTCAGCCTGAACAACGTGGCCTGCACCGGCAGCGTCGGGCCGACCACCCCGGGCACGAACCCGACCACGCCAGGGCCGAACCCGACCACGCCCCGGCCGACCACTCCGCCGCCGACGACGGGTCCGACGCTGCCCCCGCAGACCGGGCTCGTCGGCTGGGCCACCCAGAACGGCGGCACCTCCGGCGGCGGCAACGCCTCACCGATCACCGTCTCCGACTCCGGTGGCCTGACCAGCGCACTCGGCTCCACCAGCGCCTCGGTCATCCGGGTCTCCGGCACCATCTCCTGCTCCGGCATGCTCCGGGTCCGGTCGAACAAGACCATCCTCGGCATCGGCTCCGGCGCCACCATCAGCGGCTGCGGCTTCAACATCAACGGCGACCGCAACGTCATCATCCGCAACCTCAACTTCCGCGGCTGGGACGACGACGCCATCAACGTCCAGGAATCAGCCACCAACATCTGGATCGACCACAACAGCTTCACCGACGGCTACGACGGCGCCGTTGACGTCAAGCGCGGCTCCGACTTCGTCACCGTCTCCTGGAACCGCGTCTACGGCCACGACAAGTCGATGCTGCTCGGCCACAGCGACGACAACGCCAGCCAGGACGTCGGCCACCTGCGGGTCAGCTACCACCACAACTGGTTCGACGGCTCGAACCAGCGACACCCCCGCGTCCGGTTCGGCAACCCGGTGCACGTCTACAACAACTACTACAACAACATCGGCGGCTACGGCGTCGCCTCCACCGAGGGCGCGGGTGTGCTCGTCGAGGGCAACTACTTCGAGAACACCGACGACCCGTACCACCTGGGTGAGGGCGATTCCGGGCCCGGCACCCTGGTCGCCCGGAACAACCATTTTGTGAACTCCGGCAGCGGTCAGACCGGCGGCAGCGTCGCCAGCATCCCGTACTCCTACCAGCTCGACACCGCCAGCAGCGTCAAGTCCATCGTCACCTCGGGCGCCGGCACCGGCCGGATCGGCCTCTGACCGGGTAGCGAAGGGCCCCTCGTACATCGGAGTCCGACGTGCGAGGGGCCCTTCGAACGCCCGTAGGTGCGGGGGTCAGCGGTCGCAGGCGCTGACGGCCGCGGTCGCGGCGAGCGGCGGTGCACCGATGGTGGGCAGACCGAGCGACACCGCCGACGTACGCGGCACCCGACCCGCCTCGTACGCGTCACCGGCCCGCGTCCGGCGGTGGGCCAGCGGCGCCCCGTCGGCGTTGAGGTGGTGCGGCGCCGCGTAGGTCACCACCGTGTGCACGACGTCGCCGGGTCGGATCGAGCCGGCGTCGGGACCACCGTCGAAGTGCACCAGTCGGCCGTCGCGCGCCCGGCCGGACATCCGCCCGGTGCGCTCGTCCTTGCGCCCCTCACCGACCGCTACCAGCAGCTCGACCGGCTCGCCGACCAGCTTCTTGTTTTCCGCCCAGGTGATCTCCTCGACCGCGGCGATCAGCCGCTCGTACCGCTCCTGCACGACCTGCTTCGGCAGTTGGCCGTCCATGGTCGCGGCCGGGGTGCCGGGACGCTTCGAGTACTGGAAGGTGAAGGCGGAGGAGAAGCGGGCCTCGCGTACCACGTCCAGGGTCCGCTCGAAGTCGGCCTCGGTCTCGCCGGGGAAGCCCACGATGATGTCGGTGGTGATCGCCGCGTCCGGCATGGCCGCCCGGACCTTCTCGATGATCCCGAGGTAACGGTCCGACCGGTACGAGCGCCGCATCGCCCGCAGTACGTCGTCGGAGCCCGACTGGAGCGGCATGTGCAGGGAGTGGCAGACGTTCGGTGTCTCCGCCATCGCCGCGATCACGTCGTCGGTGAAGTCCTTCGGGTGCGGGCTGGTGAACCGGACCCGCTCCAGCCCGTCGATCTCACCGGTGGCGCGCAGCAGCTTGCCGAAGGCGAGCCGGTCACCGAACTCCACCCCGTACGAGTTGACGTTCTGCCCGAGCAGCGTCACCTCCAGTACGCCCTCGGCGACCAGTGCGCGTACCTCGGCGAGCACGTCGCCGGGCCGCCGGTCCTTCTCCTTGCCGCGTAGCGAGGGCACGATGCAGAAGGTGCAGGTGTTGTTGCAGCCGACCGAGATCGACACCCAGCCGGCGTAGGTCGACTCGCGCCGGGTCGGCAGGGTCGACGGGAAGACGTCGAGCGATTCGAGGATCTCCACCTCGGCGCTGGAGTTGTGCCGGGCCCGTTCGAGCAGCACCGGCAGCGAGCCGATGTTGTGGGTGCCGAACACGACGTCGACCCAGGGCGCCTTGCGGACGATCTCGCTGCGGTCCTTCTGCGCCAGGCAGCCGCCGACCGCGATCTGCATGCCGGGGTGTTTGTCCTTCACCGGGCGGAGATGACCGAGGTTGCCGTAGAGCCGGTTGTCGGCGTTCTCGCGTACGGCACAGGTGTTGAAGACCACCACGTCCGGGTCGTCGACCTCGGCGGCACGCACGTAACCGGCCTGCTCCAGCAGGCCGGAGATCCGTTCCGAGTCGTGCACGTTCATCTGGCAGCCGTAGGTCACGACCTTGTAGCTCTTCGACACTGTCGCGCGCCCCTCTCCCACGGCCACCAAGCGTAGCCGTCTGCCTCGTCCCGCCCAGGTCGGGTGGGTGCGCCGGCAACGCCCGGCGGAAACGGCCGGCACCGCCGTACGGCCCATCGGTGGCAGAGTAGGCGCAGGGAGCCCCGACCGGCGGGCCGGCGCCACCCGGGTGCCCGACCCCAGCCGGGCCCACGGGTACGGCGGACGGGCCGATCGGGTCCCCGAGCGCCCCGGACCAGTCCCCGAGCAGCCCCGGACCAGGAGGAACCATGTGCCGCAGCATCAAGACCCTGCGTGAGCCGTACGCCGAGGAGGTCACGGTGGCCGACATCGAGGCGGCGGCATTGCAGTACGTACGGAAGATCTCCGGCTTCCGCGCACCGGCGGCGCACAACGCGGCGGCGTTCCAGGCCGCGGTCGACGCCGTGGCGGAGGCCACCCGGACCCTGCTCGACCAGCTCGTGGTCCGGGGCAGCAGCGCGGCCCAGGCCGGCGCAGGCGACACCCGGACCGCCACGAACGCCGGCTGAGACCCAGACCGCCACGAACGCCGGCTGAGACCCGGACCGGCGCGGGACGGCGCTGCTGACGGCGGGCCCGATCGTCCGCGACCAGCCGCCCCGGCAGCGCCGGACGGACGGCCCGGCCGTCCGCGCGAGCGACGCGCCACGGCGAGCGGTCGTGCGGGCCGCCCGATCGAGCACCGGGGCAGGGCCGAGCAGTCTCGCGGCCCGCGGACGAGGGCCTGGCCCTCCGAACGGCGAGCGGCCGGCAGCGGTCAGGCGGCGGCGAGGGCCGGGACCACCGAGTCCGGCCCCCACTGCGACTGGTGGCACTGCGACCACCGGCACCGCGGACTGTGCGCGCTGCACAGCCGAAGGTCGCTCAGGATGTCGCCGTCGTCGTCCTCACGGACGTCGAGGTGCACCGGCCGGATCGTGCCGTCGGATCCGACCAGCAGGTGCCGGCCGGGGTCGAGGGTGTCGTCCGCGAGCAGGCACGGCCGGCCGAGTCGCCGGGCGAAGGCCGCGATCACGGTCACCTCCGGCAAGCCGTCCGGGATGCCGTAGCAGTCCACGGAGGTGGGGAACTCCCCCGGCCTGAGCCACACGTCGCACACCACCGCGTCGAGTGGCAGCCGGGCAGGGTCGGCCGTGTTCAACGGCACCACCGCCAGGCCGAGTACGTCGCCGAGCGCGGAGCAGACCTCCGCGACGGTCATCCGGTCGTCGATCTTCCAGTTCCACAGCTCGGTCACGCCGCCTCCTCGCTGTGCGCAGCCACGGCCGCAGCAACGGCCCCTACTGACGATGGTGACCGGCAGCCGACGCCGAGCGGGGCTAAGTTACCGGTCTGTGACCATTTCTGCCGAAATCCGCCTATCCCATTACCTTGTGTAATCGAGTGGTGACACTCTACCGCTCTCGATTTTCCCCCGCACTCACTTAGCGTATTCCAGTCGCTGCAGTAGGTTTGCCGACACCCGGCGGTCCCGTACGGACGCTCTCCGGAGCGTGGGGCGTCGCGTCCCGGACCGGGCCGAGTCGCCGATCCGACGTACCGATGGCCGTCATGGTCCGGCGTGGAGGCGGGCGGGTGCCCGATGGCCCTCCGGGTCCGCGAAACCGACGCGGTCCCGCAGCTCGGTCGGGCGGGTTCGATTCCCCCCCGCCTACGCAGGAGTTTTCGCAGGCCAAGACCCGTACGCCGGCTGTCCGAAGCGGACCGCTCGGGCAGACCGGACCACCTCGTGGTCCGGATCGCGTTACCGCCCCGTGACCAGATCGTTTGCGTCGCCGCACGTCAGGTCCCCTACAGTTGCCTAACCAAAGCAGACTGGGGCCCACGACAGGGGCCACAGACCAGACAGGTGGGGGCATGACCGCGGCGACCGACCAACCGCTCATCAAGCTTGACGGGGTCAACAAATGGTTCGGCCCGCTCCATGTGCTGCACGACGTGAACCTCTCCGTCAACCGCGGTGAGGTGGTCGTCGTGATCGGGCCGTCCGGTTCCGGCAAGTCGACGCTCTGCCGGGCGATCAACCGCTTGGAGCCGATCAACTCGGGCACCATCGTCTTCGACGGCCAGCCGCTGCCGGCCGAGGGCAAGGCCCTGGCCCGCCTGCGCAGCGAGGTCGGCATGGTGTTCCAGTCGTTCAACCTCTTCGCGCACAAGACGATCCTGCAGAACGTCACGCTCGGGCCGGTCAAGGTACGCAAGGAGAAGCCGGCCGCCGCGCGGGAACGCGCCCTGGCACTGCTGGACCGGGTGGGTATCGCCAACCAGGCCGACAAGTACCCAGCCCAGCTCTCCGGCGGACAGCAGCAGCGGGTGGCGATCGCCCGCGCCCTGGCGATGCAGCCGAAGGCGATGCTTTTCGACGAGCCGACCAGCGCGCTGGACCCGGAGATGGTCGGCGAGGTGCTGGACGTGATGACCTCGTTGGCCCGCGAGGGCATGACGATGGTGGTGGTGACGCACGAGATGGGCTTCGCCCGGCACGCGGCGAACCGCGTCATCTTCATGGCCGACGGCCAGCTCGTCGAGGACGCTCCCCCGGAGGAGTTCTTCGCGAACCCCCGCAGCGAGCGGGCCAAGGACTTCCTGTCCAAGATCTTGACGCACTAGGCGTCCAGTGTGGAGCGCCCCGGGTGGGGGCGACCGTTCGTCGAAGAAGGAGATGTAGATGCGTATCTCGCGAGTGGCCACGCTGGCCGCGGTCGCGGCCCTGACCCTGGGTGTTGCCGCGTGCGGCGGTGACGACAGTGACGACGCCGGCACGGCGCCCGAGAGCAAGAGCTTTGCCGCCGGCACCACGATGGAGAAGCTGAACAAGGCTCAGAAGATCATCATCGGCACCAAGTTCGACCAGCCCGGCTTCGGACTCAAGGGCCTGGACAACAAGCCGGCCGGCTTCGACGTGGAGATCGGCAAGATCATCGCGACCGAGCTCGGCATCCCGGAGAGCAAGATCGAGTACATCGAGACCCCGTCGGCCGTCCGCGAGGAGGTCCTCGAACAGGGCAAGGCCGACATCGTGGTGGCGACGTACACCATCAACGACAAGCGCAAGGAGCGGATCGACTTCGCCGGTCCGTACTACGTCGCCGGGCAGCACATCATGGTCAAGGCGAGTGACTCCAGCATCACCGGCCCGGACTCGTTCAAGGCCGGCGGCAAGAAGGTCTGCTCGGTCGCGGGTTCGACTCCGGCCGCGAACATCGAGAAGTACCTGGCCGACAAGGTCGCCCAGCTGGTGGTCTTCGACGTCTACCAGAAGTGCGTCGACGCGCTCAACGGCGGTCAGGTCGACGCCGTCACCACCGACAACGTGATCCTCACCGGCTTCATCGCCAAGAACGAGGGCAAGTTCAAGCTCGCCGGCCAGAAGTTCACCGACGAGCCGTACGGCATCGGGGTCAAGAAGGGCGACACCGCCTTCCGCGACTTCATCAACGACACCCTGGAGAAGATCTACGCCGACGGTCGCTACGCCAAGGCGTGGACCGAGACCGCGGGCAAGTTCGACTCGGCCGTGCCGACCGGCCCGAGCATCAACCGGTACTGAGTTCCACCGCTGGAGCTGGAGGGTGACCATGAGAGAGGCGTGTCCGTGAGTGTGCTCGTCGACAACTTCGACGTCTTCGCCGGGGGACTCTGGGTCACCTTCCAGCTCTGTGTGTTCGCCGCGATCGGTGCCCTGCTGATCGGCACCCTCGTGGCGGTCATGCGGATCGCGCCGGTGCCACCGCTGCGGTGGATCGGTACGGCGTACGTGACGGTGTTCCGCAACTGTCCGCTGACCATCGTGCTGTTCTTCGCCGCCTTCGCGCTGCCGGCACTGGGGTCGAACGCCGATTTCCTGCGGATACCGGGGCTGACCTCGATCTCCAGCCGGCTCGGCAACGACCTGCCGTACTTCCGGTTCGCCATCATCGCGCTGAGCCTCTACACCGGTGCCTTCGTCTGCGAGGCGATCCGCAGCGGCATCAACGCGGTCTCGCCCGGACAGGCCGAGGCCGCCCGGGCGATCGGCCTGACCTTCACCCAGAACCTGCGGCTGGTTGTCCTGCCGCAGGCGTGGAAGTCGGCGATCGTGCCGCTGGGCAGCGTCATCATCGCAATGATCAAGAATTCCGCGCTGGCCGGCTTCTTCGGCGTGGTCGGCGACCTTTCCAGCTCCGGCACGAACCTGACCAGCCAGGGCGGCGAACCGATCATCCCGGTGTTCGTCGGCATCTGCATCGGCTTCCTGCTGATGACCGTGCCGCTCGGCCTCCTGCTGGACCGGGTCGAGCGACGCCGGGCGGTCGGGGTCCGATGAACGAGCGAAACATCGAGCGGTACGCGGCGCACGGCGAGGACTCGGCATGAACCAGCAGCAATCGGTGCTCTACGACAACCCCGGCCCGCGCGCCCGGCGGATCACGCTGATCGGCAGCGTGATCGCCGTCATCGGCATCGCCGCCTTCCTCTACTTCCTCGTCTACCGGCCGTTGGAGGAAAACGGCCAGTTCGAGATGGAGAAGTGGGGACCGCTGGTCGACCCGAACAACGAGGTCTTCCCGCTGGTCTGGGCGCGGCTGCGGGACGGCTTCATCGCCACCCTCAAGGCCGCCGGCCTGGCGGTCGTCGGCTCACTGGTCGTCGGCGTCGCGCTGGCCGTACTGCGGGTCCAGCTCAAGGCACTGCGGGAACGCCGCTTCGTCGGTCTGCCCGCCCCGGCCGCGCTCGGACTGCGGGCGCTGAGCTGGCTGCTCAACGCGATCACCCGGTTCTGCGTCGAGGTCTTCCGGGGCCTCCCGGTCGTGATCACCATCTTCTTCGTGGCGACCGCCCTGCCGGATCTCGGCGTCGACTTCGGCGACCGGCTCTGGTACCTGGTGCTGGGCCTGACCATCTACAACAGCGTGGTGATCGGCGAGATCCTGCGCTCCGGGATGGAGGGGCTGCCCGGCGGGCAACGCGAGGCGGCCCTTGCCTGCGGCCTCAGCTCGTTCCAGATCACCCGCATGATCCTGCTGCCGCAGGCGCTGCGCATCATGCTGCCAGCGCTGATCAGCCAACTGGTGGTGGTCCTCAAGGACACCTCACTCGGCTTCATCATCGGCTACGAGGAGGTGCTCCGGGTCAGCGCGTTCCTGATCGGGAACCTGGAGAACCCGATCCAGGTGTACGCCGTGGTCGGTGCCATCTACATCGTGCTCAACTACCTGCTCTCCAAGCTCGCCGAGTACGTCCAGCGCCGGCTCGCCAAGGGACGCAAGACGAAGGGCCTGCCCCCGATCGACGTCATGACGCCGGCCCGCGCTGGCGCCGACGGAAGCGGCGCAGCCGCCTGAGCCGAGCGATCCGTACGACCGAACCCGGGTCCAGCCCCACGGCTGGCCCGGGTTTCGTCTTGTCCGGGGCGGCCACCTGCCCGGTCAGGGGAGCTTCCGGCACCTGGCCCGGCGGTCGGCGGGCGATCCCTCAGCGGGCGATCTCGGTGACCCGGGACTCGCGTACGACGGTGACCCGGATCTGACCCGGATAGGTCAGCTCCTCCTCGATCTGCTTGGCCACGTCGCGGGCCAGCACGGCGGCACCGATGTCGTCGACGTCGTCCGGCTTGACCATCACCCGGATCTCCCGACCCGCCTGCATGGCGAAGACCTTCTCCACCCCGGACTTGCCGCCGGCGATCTCCTCGATCCGCTCCAGCCGCTTGACGTACGCCTCCAGGCTTTCCCGGCGCGCGCCCGGCCGACCACCGGAGCAGGCGTCCGACGCCTGGGTCAGCACCGCCTCGATGGTCTGCGGCTGCACCTCGTTGTGGTGCGCCTCGATCGCGTGCACGACGTCGTCGGACTCACCGTACTTGCGGGCCAGGTCGGCGCCGATCAGCGCGTGGCTACCCTCGACCTCGTGGGTGAGCGCCTTGCCGATGTCGTGCAGGAACGCGCACCGCTTGATCATGGGCGCGTCCAGGCGCAGCTCCGAGGCCATGATGCCGGCGATGTGCGCGGTCTCGACCAGGTGCTTGAGCACGTTCTGCCCGTACGACGTCCGGTAGCGCAGGCGACCGAGCAGGGTGACCAGCTCGGGGTGGATCTCGGTGATGCCGACCTCGACCAGGGCGTCCTCGGCGGCCCGCTGGCAGAGGCGCTCCACCTCGTGCCGGGCGGTCTCGAAGACCTCCTCGATCCGGTGCGGGTGGATCCGGCCGTCCAGCACCAGCTTCTCCAGGGTGAGCCGGCCGATCTCCCGGCGTACCGGGTCGAAGCAGGAGAGCAGCACCGCCTCGGGGGTGTCGTCGATGATCAGGTTGACCCCGGTGACGGACTCGAAGGCGCGGATGTTGCGCCCCTCCCGGCCGATGATCCGACCCTTCATCTCGTCGCCGGGCAGGTGCAGCACGCTGACCACGCTCTCGGCGGTCTGCTCACTGGCCACCCGCTGGATCGCGTCCACCACGATGTGCCGGGCCCGTTGGTCGGCCGTGTTGCGCGCGTCGGCCTCGATGTCCCGGACCAGGATCGCCGCCTCGCGCTTGGCCTGCCCCTCGATCGCCTCGACCAGCTCACCACGAGCCGCGTCGGCGGTCAGGCCCGCCACCCGTTCCAGCTCCCGCTTGCGCAGCTCCTCGGCCTCCACCAGGGCCGTCTCCCGGACGCCCAGCGCGGCCTCCCGCTCGGCCAACTCGGTCGTGGCCGCGGTCAGCCGGCGTTCCCGCTCGGTGAGCCGCTCGACCTCTTCGGTGTGCAGCCGCTCCCGCTCGTCCATCCGGGCGGCCCGCCGTTCGACCTCGACGGCCTGTTCCCTGGTGGTGGCCGCGAGGGAGGCGATCTCCCGCTCACCGCTGCGCCGGGCCGCGGTCCGCACCTGCTCGGCGTCGACCTCGGCCTGCCGGTGCGCCCGGTCGAGCACGGTGTCCGCCTCGACCCGGGCCGCGTCCAGCACCCGCCGAGCCTCCGCCCGTGCGGCACTCGCCTCGGCCTTCGCCGCGGCGGCCTCGGCCCGAGCGGCAGCAGCCGCGGACTTCGCCGTGTCCACCGTCGTGTACGCCTCGTCGGCGGCGGACCGCAGCGCCGCGAGCGACTGCTCCTGGCGGTCCTTCTCGGCCACGAAGGCGGGGTCGTCGGCTGCCGGTCCGGCCCCGGTGAGGCCGATCCGGCGCAGCGCCCGCGCGCCTAGGACCAACGCGGTGAGTACGAGGGCGGTCAGCACCGCGATCGCGGCGAGCAACCCCCACTCGAGCGCGGTCATGCCGACGCCTCACAGCGACTCGTACCGATGTCCCTGCGCCGCCCGGTCATGGCCGCCTCCCCTCACCGCCCCGGCGCCGGAGGGTCGCCCTCCTGGTGACGCGCCCTACGGCTGTCGAGACGCCCGACCGAGGCGGCTGGCCGAGGATAGGTTCCATCGGCGGTGTGTTGGTACACCGCCGGAGGCCGGGAACCCGTGTCGTCCCGTTACCGGATCGGCCTGTCCGGTAACGGGTTATCTGGCCCCTGAACTGGCCAAAGTGATGCCGTACTGTTACGCGATCTATGTTGTGCGTTTAGCCTGCGATGGTCGGGCAGTCTCACCTGTAACGCGAGGCTAGGTCGCGAGGGGCCCTTCGGTCAAGGACTCATGATCCAGCATGAGTCGGACGTACGGCACACGGATGCCTACCCGCAGCTCATGACGGGTGGGGCATACCCGGACGAGCCCGGCCGGTCGAGGGCCCTCGCAGGCCCCGTCGCGTCGGTTGCCGGCGTCCGGCGGCGCTACTCCCCCGCGCGGGCATCCCGGTCGAGCTCCGACTCGGCGTCGGCGAGCGCGTCCGGGTCGATGTACTCGGCGAACTCGGCCGCCTCGGCGCTCTGTGCCGCCAACGCGTCCTTCACCGCCCTGATCGCCACGCCGGGGGGATAGCCCTTGCGGGCGAGCATGCCCACGAGCCGACGGAACACCGCGTCCGGCTCACCCCGGGCGGTCCGCAGCTTGCGGTCCACCAGGGTGCGGGCGGTTTCGCTCTCGGTCGTCTCGTCCAGCTCGCCGAGTGCCTCGGCGGCGATGTCGCGGTCGACGCCGTGCTGGCGCAGCTCGTTGGCGAGCGCCCTGCGGGCCAGGCCCCGGCCCTGGTGGCGACTGGTGACCCAGGCTCGGGCGAAGGCGGCGTCGTCGATGATGCCGACCTCGTCGTAGCGGTCGAGCACCTGGTGGGCGACCTCTTCGCTGATGCCCCGCCGGGCGAGCGCGGTCGCCAGCTCGGCCCGGGTACGCGGGCGTACGGCGAGCTGGCGCAGGCAGATCTCCCGGGCCAGTTCCCCCTCGTCACGGGGCGGTCCGGCCGCGGCGGTGTCCCCGCTCCGGCCACGCCGTCGACCGCCGAAGCCACCCGGCTGCTCCGCGGCGCCACCGTCGGTACGCCCCGATGGCGTCGCGGCACCCTCCGGCCAGCCCTGATCGTCCTCGGACCAGCCGGTTGTGCCGGCGGCACCGGTCGCGTCGGTGTCACCGTTCGGATCGGCGCCCGCGGCCCGTCCCCGCCGCGAGCGCCCCGCTGTCCCGCCGCCCGATCGGGGCGGTGCGGCATCCCAGCCACGCCCCGACCTGGCCCCACGTCGTCCAGCCATGATGGAGAGGAAGACTCAGCGACCGGTCAGAAGTCCACCGGCGGCAGCTCCGGGCCGCCCGCGGCGTCACTCGGGCTGACCCCGACGCCGAGCTTCTCCAGGATCTTCTTCTCGATCTCGGCCGCCACGTCCGGGTTGTCCTTGAGGAACTCCCGGGCCTTCTCCTTGCCCTGGCCGAGCTGGTCACCGTCGTAGGTGTACCAGGCGCCGGACTTACGGATGATCGACTGCTCCACACCGACGTCGATCAGCGATCCCTCGCGGGAGATGCCCTTGCCGTACATGATGTCGAACTCGGCCTGCTTGAACGGGGCGGCGACCTTGTTCTTCACCACCTTGACCCTGGTCCGGTTACCGACCACGTCGGTGCCGTCCTTGAGGCTCTCGATCCGGCGTACGTCGAGCCGGACCGACGCGTAGAACTTTAGCGCCCGGCCACCGGTGGTGGTCTCCGGGCTGCCGAACATGACACCGATCTTCTCGCGGAGCTGGTTGATGAAGATCGCGGTGGTGTTGGTGTTGCTGAGCACACCGGTGATCTTCCGGAGCGCCTGGCTCATCAGCCGGGCCTGGAGGCCCACGTGGCTGTCGCCCATCTCGCCCTCGATCTCGGCCCGGGGCACGAGTGCGGCCACCGAGTCGATCACGATGATGTCCAGCGCGCCGGAACGGATCAGCATGTCCGCGATCTCCAGCGCCTGCTCACCGGTGTCCGGCTGGGAGACCAGCATCGCGTCGGTGTCGACCCCGAGCGCCTTGGCGTATTCCGGGTCGAGCGCGTGCTCGGCGTCGATGAAGGCGGCGATGCCACCGGCCCGCTGCGCGCTCGCCACCGCGTGCAGCGCCACGGTGGTCTTACCGCTGCTCTCCGGGCCGTAGATCTCGACCACCCGGCCACGGGGCAGACCGCCCACACCAAGTGCCACGTCGAGTGCGATCGAGCCGGTCGGGATAACGGCCATCTGGATCTGCGGCCGTTCGCCCAACCGCATCACCGAGCCCTTACCGAACTGCTTGTCGATCTGAGCGAGAGCAAGGTCTAGTGCCTTCTCCCGGTCAGGTCCTGGCGCCATGGTTGCCACCCCTGCCTTCGCCGGCGTCTTTGCTGAACTTTTCGTCACGCGCACACGCTAGGCGCTAGGTCCGACAGAAAACAGCCGACCGGCCGTGAGCTGTGGACGAGCACCCCGGTGTGGACAATAGCCGAACAGGTGTACGACAGCATGCACGACACGCCACAAGGCCATAACGGCAGCTCAGCGTAGTCGGGCCGGTACTCGATCGGGGTACGCGGCGACCACCGCACGCCAGACGACCACCGTCGCCTCACCCTCCGCGAGCGCCTGCTTGACCGTCCGTCCACCCAACTGGGACAGCACCTGGTCGGCGGCGATGCTGGTCGCGTACGCCGGGCCGAACACCTGCTCCAGCCGCGTCCAGAAATCCGTCAGCCGCACCGACCCAACCCCCTCGCGTCCACCCGACCCCGACCCCATCACCGGGCCGGCCGCGCCACCACCCGCCGACGCCGACCGCCAACGCTAGCGCCATCGGCACCGTCACCGCGAACGGGCGCGACACCGGTGTCCCGAGCGTGTCCCCGGGCGCACCTCAGGTCAGTGCCCCGGCGGCCACGGTCAGGTCGGCGACCAGTCCGGCGTACGCGTCCTCCCGGTTGTCGGAGCGCAGCACCGCCGAGGGGTGGATGGTGGCCAACAGCCGGGTCGGCTCGACCGGCCCGTTCGCGGTGGTCGACGGCCGGGTGAAGTCCTCCGGGCGCTGGGCGGACTCCGGCCAGGGCAGCAGCACCCCACGGTCGCGGGTGACCCGGAACGCCGGGCCGAGCAGCGCCTTCGCCGCGATGGCGCCGAGCACCACGACCACCTCCGGGTGCAGTACGGCGAACTCGGCGACCAGCCAGGGCCGGCAGGCGACGATGTGCACCTGGTCGGGGGTCTGATGTAGCCGCCGCTTGCCCCGCATGGTGTGCCGGAAGTGCTTGACCGCGTTGGTCAGGTAAAGCTGTCCGGGCTCAAGGCCGGCGTCGTCGACCGCCCGGCGCAACACCCGACCGGCCGGGCCGACGAACGGCAGCCCCTCCCGGTCCTCGACGTCGCCGGGCTGTTCACCGACCATCACCACCCGGGCGTGTGCGGCTCCCCGGCCGAAGACCGTCTGGTTCGCGTCGGCGTACAGGTCGCAGCCCTCGCACGAGGCCGCGGCCGTACGCAGCGCGGTCAGGCTCTTCGCGCGGGGCGGGACGAACTCCTGTGCGCCGGGGGCGGTCCGGGTCTGCGCCATGGACCTGTCCTACCCCGGCCCACCGCGCTCACACACCACGTCCCCTGACGGCACCCGGCCGGGGCGATCGCGGGGTGAGGATCTGCCCGGCGACGGTGGTCAGCCCGAGCACGGCTGGACCGCCCGCTCAGGCGCCGAACGGGGTCGGTGCGCCGATGCCGGTCGCGCGGAGCAGCGCGTCGGCCAGCGGTTCGATGTCGGCGTCGCCGAGCGGGCTGATGGTGATCCGGACGGCCGGTCCGGTGGCGAGCCGGTAGAGCGAGCCGGGCGCGACCGCGTAGCCGGCGTCGCGCAGCCCGGTCACCGTACGGATCTCGTCCGACACCGGCAGCCAGACGTTGATCCCACTGCGGCCGTACGCGGTCAGCCCGCGCCGGGCCAGCGCCTCCCGCAGGGCCTCCCGCCGCCGCTGGTAGCTCTCCCGGGCCGAGGTCACCTGGGCGGCCACCTCCGGATCCCGCCAGAGCCCGATGGCGAGCCGTTGCAGCAGAGTGGAGACCCAACCGGCACCGACCCGCATCCTGCCGGCCACCCGGGCCACGGTCGCCTCGTCCCCGGCGAGCACCGCCAGGCGCAGGTCGGGGCCGTAGGGCTTGCTGGCCGACCGGACGAATGCCCAGCTCCGGGTCACCCCGGCGAGGCTGTGCAGCGGCATCGGGGCGAGTTCGGCGGCGTGGTCGTCCTCGATCAGCAGCAGGTCGGGTCGGGCACCGAGCAGTTCGCGCAGGATCGCCGCCCGGTCGGCGGTGACCGCGGCCCCGGTCGGGTTCTGCGCCCGGCTGGTGAGCACCAGCGCCCGTACGCCGGACGCCAGCGCGGCCCGTACGCCGGCCGGGGTGGGGCCGTCGTCGTCGACCGGTACGCCGACCGGCTGGAAGCCCAGCGCGGCGACCAGGTCGAGCAGGTTGGCCCATCCTGGGTCCTCGACCCCGACCGGGTCGCCGGGGCGCAGGTGGGCGGTGAGGAGTCGTTCGATGCCGTCGAGCGCGCCACTGGTCACGGTGATCGAGTCGGTCGGCACCCCGTCGGCGGCCAGTCGCCGACTGGCGAGGTCGACCAGTTCCGGCAGCACACCGGCGTCGCCGTAGCCGACGGAGGCGCCCGCGGAGTGGGCGAGGGCGGCCAGGTGCGGCCCGAACGCAGGCAGCAGCCGGTGGTCGGGCTCGCCGCTGGCCAGGTCGAGCACCCCGGAGGCCACCGGGGGCAGTCGCAGCGCCGACCGGGACGCGGCGACGGGCGGCCGGGGCCGGATCCGGGTGCCGTTGCGTCCGGCGGTCTCCACCAGCCCGCGCTGGCGCAGCGCCTGGTACGCCTTGGCCACCGTGGCCGGGCTGACCGCGAGCTGTCCGGCCAGGTTCCGGACCGGTGGCAGGGCCGCACTCGCGGTCAGGGCACCGATGCGTACGCCGGTTTCCACGCTGGCCGAAATCTCGGCTGCCGTACCACCCTCGATCTGATAATGTGCTGCCACAGTTCTGAGACTGTACTAGAACAATCGGGGAGGCGCCAGGTGTACCAGCAGACGGAACGGACCACCGCGAACCGAGGCCGCAACCGGATGGGCTACCAGCGCGAGACCGCGCACGCGATCCTGGACGAGGCCTACCACTGCTCCCTCGCCTTCACCGTGGACGGTGAGCCCCGGGTCCTGCCCACCCTGCACGTACGCGTCGACGACACGGTCTACCTGCACGGCTCCACCGGTGGCCGCCCGTTACTGGCCGCCCGTGGCCCGGACGGGCTGCCGGTCTGCCTCAGCGTCACCCTGCTCGACGGCCTGGTCTACGGCCGGTCCCAGTTCCACCACAGCGCCAACTACCGCTCGGTGATCGCGCACGGCACCGCCCACCTGGTCACCGACCAGGCCGAGAAGGCGGCCGCGATGACCGCCCTGGTGGAGAAGGTGGGCCGGGGACGGGCCGCCGACAGCCGCCCACCGACCCGCAGGGAACTCGCCGAGACGGCGGTGCTGGCCCTGCCCCTGCGGGAGGTCTCGGTACGGGCCCGGACCGGGCCGGTGGTCGACGAGCCCGAGGACTACGACCTGCCGCACTGGGCCGGGGTGCTGCCGCTGCGGCAGGTCGCCGGCCCGGCCGAGCCGGACACCGGGGTCACCGCACCGGTCCCCGACTACCTGCGCCCGCCCCGCTCGCCCTGGCTCACCGCAGCACCGCTGACCGGCGCGCACGTACGACTGGAACCGCTCGACCCCGCCCACACCGACGAGTTGTACGCGGCCACCGACGACGCCGAGGTCTGGCGCCACCTCTCCCACCCGCGCCCGGCGAACCGGGACGACCTCGCCGCGATCATCGCCGAGGCGCTGCACGCCCAGTACCTCGGCACCCGGGTGCCCTGGGTGCAGCGCGACGCCCGGACCGGCCAGATCGTCGGCAGCACCTCCTACTACGAGGTCGACGAGCCCCGGCGGTCGGTGGCGATCGGGCACACCTTCCTGGGCCGGGCGAGTTGGCGTACCGGGATCAACACCGAGGCCAAGCTGCTCCTGCTCGCCCGGGCCTTCGACGAACTGGGCGCGGAGCGGGTGGTCTGGCACACCGACATCCGCAACGAGCGATCGCAGCGGGCGATCGAACGGCTCGGCGCCCAGCGCGAGGGGGTGCTGCGACGGCACCGGCAGCGGCCGGACGGCTCGTGGCGGGACACCGTGCTCTACGCCATGATCGCGGACGAGTGGCCGAAGGCACAGCTCGCGCTCCGGGAAATGCTTCGCCCGACGGCACCCCTGGGGTGATGATGACGCCCGTGCTGGGGATCACCGACATCTGGACCTACGTGCTGGGCACCGTCGCCATCGTGCTGCTGCCCGGACCGAACTCGCTCTTCGTGCTCTCGACCGCCGCCAAACGCGGCGTACGGGTCGGCTACCAGGCGGCGGCCGGGGTGTTCCTCGGCGACACCGTACTGATGGTGCTCTCCGCCGCCGGGGTGGCGTCGCTGCTCACGGCGTACCCGCCGATCTTCACGGTGATCAAGTACGGCGGTGCGGCGTACCTCGGTTATGTGGGGTTGACCATGCTGCGCGGAGCGTGGCGGCGCTGGCGGTCCCGCAACGACCCCGGAGCGCCGCGCCTGATCGACGGGGCCGAGCCGGCCCCGGTGCGTAACCCGTTCCGGCGGGCCACCGTGATCAGCCTGCTCAACCCGAAGGCGATCCTGTTCTTCATCTCCTTCTTCATCCAGTTCGTCGACCCGGACTACGCCTACCCGGCGCTGTCGTTCCTGCTGCTCGGGGTGATCGCGCAGGCCGCCAGCGTGCTCTACCTGACCCTGCTGATCCTCACCGGCACCTACCTGGCCGCCCAGTTCCGCCAACGCCGCCGCCTAGCCGCGGCCACCACCACCGGCATCGGCGTCCTCTTCCTAGGCTTCAGCCTCAAACTAGCCACCGCCACCACCAGCTAACCCCCACCCCCTCCCACCCCCTCCCACCCCCTCCCCCTCCCACCCCCTCCCCTCCCAGTGCGGCGATCTTGCAGTTGTGGTCCCTGACATAAGCCCTAAGTCAGTCATACGAGGCGCCACAACTGCAAGATCGCCGGGGGGTGGGGGCGCGGTCGACGTGGCCGACGACCTCGACGCGATCCGGGCC
>NZ_JBFAPP010000014.1:0-218612 GCF_040676775.1 Micromonospora sp. NPDC049523
GTGGGGGGGGGGGGGGCCCCCGGGGGGGGGGGGGCGCGGCCCCGCCGCCGGACGGGTGGCCGACCGTGGGTGCTCCGTCCCCCGGGGGGTACGGGTGGAGATCCCGCGCGACTCCAGCCGGGCCGTGGACTCCCGGCCCGTGCCACGGGTGCCGCCGCTACGACCGGGTTGCCCCGGCCGCCGGGCGGGCCGCTGGCCGCTGGGTATGCGACGAGTCGTCACCCTCACGCACCCCCTCCCCGAGGCTGATTCGGAAACTAGGCAGAACGGTAACGCGGGAACGCACCGGCGCCGGCGTAGCGCGCCGCGTCGCCCAACTCCTCCTCGATCCGGAGCAGCTGGTTGTACTTGGCCACCCGGTCCGAGCGGGCCGGCGCACCGGTCTTGATCTGGCCGCAGCCGGTGGCCACCGCCAGGTCGGCGATGGTGGTGTCCTCGGTCTCGCCGGAGCGGTGGCTCATCATGCAGCGGAATCCGGCCCGGTGCGCCAGGTCGACCGCGTCCAGCGTCTCGGTCAGCGACCCGATCTGGTTCACCTTCACCAGTACGGCGTTGGCCGAGCTCTCGGCGATGCCGCGGGCGATCCGCTGCGGGTTGGTGACGAACAGGTCGTCCCCGACGATCTGGACCCGGTCCCCGATCGCGGCGGTGAGGCTGGCCCAGCCGGACCAGTCGTCCTCGGCCAGCGGGTCCTCGATCGACACGATCGGGTACTCGTCGGCGAGCTTGGTGTAGTAGGCCGACATCTCGTCGGCGGTCTTGCTGGTCTGCTCGAAGGTGTAGATCCCGTCGGAGAAGAACTCGGTCGCGGCCACGTCCAGCGCGAACACGATGTCCCGGCCGAGCCGGTAGCCGGCCTTCTCGACCGCCTCGGCGATCAGGTCCAGGGCGGCGGCGTTGGTCGGCAGGTCGGGCGCGAAGCCGCCCTCGTCGCCGAGGCCGGTGGACAGGCCCCGCTTCTTCAGTACGGACTTGAGCGCGTGGTAGACCTCGGCACCCGAGCGCAGCGCCTCGCGGAAGGTCGGCGCGCCGATCGGGGCGATCATGAATTCCTGCACGTCGACGTTGGAGTCGGCGTGCGCGCCCCCGTTGAGGATGTTCATCATCGGCACCGGCAGCAGGTGCGCGTTCGGGCCGCCCAGGTAGCGGAACAGGCTCAGCTCGGCGCTGCTCGCCGCGGCCTTCGCCACCGCCAGCGACACGCCGAGGATCGCGTTGGCGCCGAGGCCGGACTTGTCGGCGGTGCCGTCGATGTCGAGCATCTTCTGGTCGATCAGCCGCTGCTCGCTGGCCTCGTAGCCGACGAGCTGGTCGACGATCCGGTCCTCGATGTTCGCGACCGCGGTCTCGACGCCCTTGCCCTGGTAACGGTCGGCGTCGCCGTCGCGCAGCTCGATCGCCTCGAACGCGCCGGTGGACGCGCCGGACGGCACTGCCGCGCGGGCGGTCGTACCGTCGTCCAGCCCGATCTCGACCTCGACGGTCGGGTTGCCGCGCGAGTCGAGAATCTCTCGGGCGACGATTCCCTCGATGGTGGCCACTGTGTCGCTCCTCGTGATGAGTGTCAACTGGTGCTCTCGGGCCGCGACGGTGCGGCGGAAGCGTTCCGAAGGCAGCGTAACGGGCCGTGGTCGCCGGACGGGGATGGCCTCCACCAACCGGGCGCCGATCTGCCGGACATCTGCCGATTCTCCACCCCATCACCCGGGCCGGGGTTTGCGGGGGTTGCCCTGATCGACAAGGCTGGTGGACATGTTCGCCGCCGATCGCGCCACCGCCGGACCGCCCGCCAGCACCGCGCGTTCCACCACCGCCGTCCGGTCCGCCGCAGCCGGTCGGCCCAACCCCCGGCCGTACGCACAGTGAACGGCGATCCGCTGGCGCCCCGGCCGGAGTTCGTCCCCGGCGCGGCTGCCGACGTACCGGCGGACCCGGCCGACCTGTGCCTGGTGGTGGCCGACGGCAAGCTGCTGCTCGGCATCGAGGGCGGCTTCCCCCGGTTCGCCGACCTGCCCGCGGGCTCGGCCCCGGTCCCGCTCGGCACCCTCGACGGCGAGCGCGTCTGGGTCACCGCCCACGACACGGTCGACGGCTCGCTCGGCACCTGGCTCGGCTGGCGGGACCTGGCCGCCGGGCTGGCCGAGCCGCTCGCCGCCCTGGCCGGCCGGGCGCTGCAGGTGGTCACCTGGCGGCGTACGCACCGTTACTGCGGTGCCTGCACGGCGGAGTTGGCCGACGTGCCCGGCGAGACCGCCCGGCGCTGCCCCGACTGCAAGCTCTACGTGCCGATGCAGCTCTCCCCGGCCGTCCTGGTCGCCATCCGCCGCCCCGGCCCACCCGGCAAGCCGGAGCAACTGCTGCTGGTCCGGCACTCGTACGGGCCGACCGAGACGTGGGCGCTGGTCGCCGGTTTTGTCGAGGCGGGCGAGACGCTGGAGCAGGCGGTGCACCGGGAGGTCGCCGAGGAGGTGGGGCTCCGGGTCGACCGACTGACCTATTTCGGCAGCCAGCCGTGGGCGATGTCCGGTCCGGGCGTGGTGCTCACCGGCTACACCGCGTACGCGGCGAATCCGGCGGCCGAGCCGGTCGTCGACGGTCGTGAGCTGACCGAGGCACGCTGGTTCCCGCTGGACGCGTTACCGGAGCCGCTGCCGCCGCCGTACTCGATCTCCCGTTGGCTGATCGAGCACGTCCGGATCCCACCGGACCTCACCTAGTACGCCGGCTCCACCCCGAGCAGGGTCCGCAGGTGGCGGGGCGGCGGTGAGCCGTGCGAGAGCATCGCGTCGTGCCACTGCCGTACCGACGGCCCGGCCGGGCGGGCGGCGGCGATCTCGGCGACCTCGCGGTAACCGACGAAATACGTGGAGAGCTGGGTCGAGGTGAGCAGGGCGCGGCGCCACTTGCCGGCCGCCTCACCCTCCTCCTGGAAGCCTCGGCCGATCATCAGCGCCATGCCCTCGGACTCGGGCAGCTCGTCGCAGTGCACGAGCTGGTCCAGCAACGCGTTGATGGTCATCCGGAGCTGCATCTTGAGCTGCTGCAACCGGATCGGCAGGCCACCGAAGCCGAGATCGGCCATCATCTCCTCGGCGTACACCGCCCAGCCCTCCACGAACGGGCCGGAGTAGCCGAGCGCCCGTACCCGGGTGCTGCCCTGGTAGCGGCGCGAGTGCGCGAGCTGGAGGAAGTGACCCGGCATCGCCTCGTGCACGGTCAGGTTGCGGATCATGTGGTTGTTGTACTCGCGGTAGAACGACTCGATCCGGTCCGCCGACCAGTCCGAGGGCGTCGGCGCGATGCAGTAGAACGTCGGCACCTCGGCGGTCTCCAGTGGGCCCGGCGGGTCGCAGTAGGCGACCGCCACCCCACGGGCGAACTCCGGCATCTCCTGGATCACGCACGGGTCGTCGACCAGCGTCACCAGGTCGTGCGTACGGACGAAGTCGGTCGTCTCGGAGAACGTCACCCGGGCCAGGTCCACGATGGAGCTGTCGTCCGGGTGCTCTCCGGCGAGGTGGTCCAGCGCTCGCCGTACGGTCTCGTCGGTCGCCGGGCCACCGACCAGCTCGGCGGCCACGGCCCGGATCTCGTCGGTGACCCGCTCCAGGTTCGCCTCGGCGCGGGCGAAGATCTGCGTGGCGGACAGCTCGGTGTCCAGGGTGTGCCAGAGCCGCGCCTCGAAGCGGCGGCGGCCGAGCCGAGGGTCGCGCCCCGGACCGGCGTCGTCGTGCAGACCCGCCCGGAGCCAGTCCGCGAACCCGGCCAGGGCCTCGACCGCCTCCCGGGCCACCGGCTCGACCGCGCCACGCATGCCCGGTGCCTGGGCAAGCAGGGCGGGCAGTTCGTCGCGAACCAGCGTGGCGGTGCCGTCGAACTGCTCGGCGGCGGTCTCGGCGTGGATCCTGGGCATGTCGCGCAGGGTGGCGCGGGCGGTGGCGAGCGCGTCCGGTACGTCACCGAGCCGGCCGACGAGGCTGTCCAGCCGGACCTCCGCCGGGGCGTACGGGCGGGCGATCAGCGCGTGCAGTAACGGCCCCGGATTGTGCCGCAGCGGGTTCCACTCGTGCGTACGCAGCTCGGACAGCTCGAACTGTTCCCGGTCGACGAGGGCGGCGAGCAGACTGTGGTCGACCTGCTCCGACTGGTCGAGCGCGAGGTCGTCCACCTGGGAGAGGGCACCGGCGGCGTCGCGCAGCATCGCCGAGCGGGCCTTCACCCCGCCGTCGGAAAGGTCCGGCAACCGGTCGTCGAAGCGGTGGTCGCCGGCCGAGGACGCCAACCCGGGACTGCTTTCCAGCAACGCGTCGACGATGCGTTCGGCGATGGGGACGAAAGACGACATGCAAGGAATCTAGCGAGTCCGGTCGGGCTCCGGCAGCAGGGGAACAAGGCTGGCCAGGGTTCGTACCGCGCGGGTCAGCTCGGCGGGCGGGTTCGCGGCGTAACCGAGCACCAGTCCGGGTGGGCCGCCGGGCGCCAACCGGAGCCGGGACAGCGGCACCGGAGCCAACCCGGCCCGCTGCGCGGCGTCGGCCAGCCGCTCGTCGTCGACCCCGTCGGGCAACTCGACCACCAGGTGCAGCCCGGCCGCGATACCGGAGATCCGGGCCGACGGCAGGTAGCGGCGCAGGGCGGCGGTCAGCGCGTCCCGCCGCTGCCGGTGCGCCTGCCGGCAGCGGCGCAGGTGACGGTCGTAGCCGCCGTCGCCCAGCAGTTCGGCGAAGGCGAGCTGTTCCAGCACCGGCCCGCCGATGTCGGCCGCCGACTTCGCCGCGACCACCGCGGCCCGCCAACCCGGCGGTACGGCGAGCCAGCCGAGCCGCATCGCCGGTGCGAGTGCCTTGCTGGCCGAGCCGATGTGGGCGACCAGGTCCGGGGCGAGACCCTGCAGGCAGCCGACCGGGTCCCGGTCGTAGCGGAACTCGGCGTCGTAGTCGTCCTCGACCACCAGTCCACCGGTCGTACGCGCCCAGGCGAGCAGGGCGGCCCGGCGGCGCGGGGCGAGTACCACACCGGTCGGGTACTGGTGTGCCGGTGTGGTCAGCACCGCCGGCACCCCGCTGCGCGCCAGCGCCTCGACGTCCAGTCCCTCGGCATCGACCGGGACCGGCACCGGGCGCAGCCCCTGCGCTTCGAGGTGGATCCGGATGGCGGAACTGCCCGGATCCTCGATCCCGATCGTGGTCGCGCCCCGGCTCTGCAGCACGGCGGCGACCAGCGAGAACGCCTGGGCCGCACCGGTAGTGATCACCAGGTCGGCCGGGTCGACGCGGGCCGCCCGGACCCGCCCGAGGTAGTTCGAGAGTTCCGTACGCAGCCGGGGTGCACCGGCCGGGTCGCCGTAGTCGAAATCGGCGTCGCGGGCCCGGCTCAGCGCCCGCTCGTACGCCCGCCGCCATTGGGCACGGGGAAACATCGCCAGGTCCGGCACCCCGGACCGGAGCCCGTTCCCGGTCGGGAGCGGTTGAGCGGCGGTGCTCGCCCGTGTGTCGGGCGGGCTCCAGCGGCTCTGTGTCGCACCGGTGTCGGGCGCGACCACGGTCCCCGCGCCGGGTCGGGCCAGCAGTCGTCCCTCGGCCACCAACTGCTCGTACGCCTCGACCACCACACCCCGGGACAGGCGCAGGTCGGCGGCGAGTCCTCGGCTGGACGGGAGCCGGGTGCCCGGGACGAGTCGCCCCTGCACGATCGCCTCCCGGAGCGCGACGGTGAGCTGGCCGGCGAGTCCGGGTCGGGCCCGGTCGAGTTCGACTAGTGCCTCCGGGGTGGTCAATTGGTCCTCCATAGCCCATCCGCATTGGCCCTCAACACAGGACCATCTGCACCCTAGCGTCGTACGGGTGAAGATCTCCAACACCGGTGCCGTACTGCTCTGCGTCATCGGCATGACGATCGTCGGCAGCTCCGTCTCGATCAGCCAACTGGTCCTCGACTACCCCGCCCTGACCGGACAGGCGGCCCGGTACGCGCTCGCCGCCGTTGCACTGTTCGCGATCGCCCGGCGCTGGCCCGGCATCGGTGTCGACGGCAGCCCCGCGACGGGTCGGCCGACCGGGCGCGAGTGGGTCGTCCTCACCGCGCTGGCGGCCATCGGGCTGGCCGCGTTCAACGCCTTCGTCCTGATCGCGCTGCCGCACGCCGACCCGGCCCTGGTCGGCACCTTCATCGGCGCCGCCCCGCTGGGGCTGGCACTGCTCGGGCCACTGCTGCGCGGCCGGCGGCCCACCGTACGGCTGCTCGGCGCGGCCGGCATCGTCGTCGCCGGTACGGCGCTGGTGCAGGGCACCGGTCGGGCGGACACGATCGGTGTACTCGCCTCGCTCGGTGCGCTCGGCGGGGAGATCGCCTTCTCGTTGCTCGCCGCCGTCGTGCTGCCCCGCCTCGGCCCGGTACGGGTGGCCGCGTACAGCTGCGCGCTGGCCGTACCGCTGCTGCTGGTCGGCGCGCTGGTGGCGGGTGAACCGGCCGACTGGCGGCTGCCGACCGGGGTGGAGGCGGCCACGTACGCCTATCTGGCCGCGCTGATGACGGTGGTGGCGTTCGTGGCCTGGTTCACCGGACTGCGCCGGCTGGGCGTCGAGCGGGCCGGGATCCTGGTCGGCCTGATGCCGGTGGCCACCCTGCTCACCGCCGCCGTGCAGGCCGGAAGACTCCCCGCGCTCGGCTCGACCGCCGGGGTGCTGGTGGTCGCGCTCGGCCTGGCCGTCGGCCTGGCCGGACAGCGGAACCAGCCCGCCGCCCCGGACCCGGACCGTCAGCCGGCGCTGCCCGCGGAACCAGCCTGGGAACTGTCGGCGGAACCCGGACCGGCAGAGTTCCCGGAACCGGCGGTGGTGCCGGAACCGGCGGTGGCTTCCACGGCGGAACCGGCGGTGGCTTCCACGGCGCGGACCGCGTCGGCGTAGGCGAGCGCGGCCCGGCGCAGGGCGGCCTCGGCGTCCAGCCCGTCGGCACGGGCCTGGACCACCACGTCCAGCAGTCGGGCGCCGAGCCGGGCCTCGTCGTCCAGGGTCGCCGGGACCGGCGGTGGGACGTCGAGCCCGGCCCGGCCGGCCCGCTGCAGGATCTTCGCGGCGAGCGAGAGAGCCGGCTGGGCCAGCGCGATCCCGTCCAGCACCGAGTCGCGGGCCTTCTCCGCCTTCTTGATCTGCTCCCAGTTGGTGATGATCTCGTCAATCGAGCCGACCGGGGTGTCCGCGAAGACGTGCGGGTTGCGCCGGATCATCTTGTCGACCAGGTCGCCGGCCACGTCGTCGATGTTCCACCGCTCGTCGGAGGGCCGTTCCTCGGCCAGCCGAGCGTGCAGCACCACCTGGAGCAGTACGTCACCCAGCTCCTCGCGGAGCGCGTCCAGGTCACCGGCCGCGATCGCGTCGTACGCCTCGTAGCACTCCTCAAGCAGGAACTGGGCGAGCGTGGCGTGGGTCTGCGCCCGCTTCCACGGGTCGCCGCCGGGCGAGGCGAGCCGGTCCATCACGGCGACCGCGTCGAGCAACCGGGCGCCGGGCGGGTCCCAGGACCCGTACATCAGCTCCAGTTCGGCCAGGCCGGGTTCACGGGCCAGACGCAGCCCCAGCTCACGGGCCATCCGGTCGTCGCCGACCGGACCGGCCAACCAGACCACGGTGCCTTCCGCAGCGGCGGTGGCGAGCAGGTCCGGCACCGGCGAGTCGGTCAGGGTGACGGTGCCGCCGGCCACCCGTACGGCGGTGGTCAGCTCGCTCTCCGCGCCGGCCAGCACCGGGTGCTGGCGTACCACGTCCCAGGCTACGGCGGTGAGCAGGCCGGCCGGCAGCCGGGGCGAGGTGACCAGGAGTACGACGCGAGCGGTCATCGGGTGTGCCCGCTCAGCGCGGGTCGACCACCGTGCCCGTGTCGCCCTCGCCCAGCGGCACGCTGACCGCGGCCGGCCCGCCCTGGAAGGAGAGGATCGGGAACTCCAGCGGCCGGTAGCGCGGGTTGACCGTGACGTCGAAGCGGGTCACCGCGTCGGCGAGGATCTTGCGGTTGCCGAGCGCGGCCTGCAACTGCTCACCGTCAAGCTGCTGCCCGGCGGCCTCGTCCGAAACCGTCGCCTCGATCGCACCGGCGGCCTTGGCCACCTTGCCCAGGGCGAGCAGCTCGGCCGGGGTCGGCTTCACCGGCTCACCCGGCGGTACGGCCGACAGGCAGGTGAACAGCGCCGCGGCCTCCTTGGCGAACGCTGTCTCCGGCGCCACGCCGAACTGCTGGGCCACCTGGTCGACCGGAGCCGGCTCCTTGGCCTGGAGGTTCTCGGCCTTGGTGAAACGCTGGCAGACGTCGTTGAGCACCAGCACGCTGACCACGAAGGTACGCGTCGGCGGCTTCGCCTCGGGCGCACCCGCGGCGGCGGGCGGCGCGGGCTTCGCCCGCAGCTCGTCGATGAGGTCGGTCACCTGGTTCTCGGTGATCTGCCGGTCGCCGACGTAGGCGGCGGCACCGGGCTGGGCACGGCAACCGGTGAGGGCGATGATGCCGACCGCGGCAACCACGGCGATCGGCGCCAGACGGCGAGCACGCTGCATGGCCGACACTCTCTCACGCGCCGCCCGGCCCGACCGGTACGGGGTCACCGGGCGGGCCGTTCCACCACTGTCCGTCACCGGCCGGCCAGCACCGGCTCGCCGATCACGTCCTTCAGCAACTGCCCGCACCACTCCAGCAGCACCTGGTCGCGCAGCGGTTCGCCGCCGATCCGGCGGGTGCTCGGGCGCGGCACGCTGACCTGGTCGGTGACCTGCTTGTAGACCGCGTCCGGGTGGTACCGCTTGAGCCGCATCTGCTTCGAGTCGGGCAGCGGCAGCGGGCCGAACCGGACGTACTTGCCCTGCACCGACACGTCGGTCAGGCCGTACGCGCGGGCCAGCAGGCGGAACCGGGCGACCGCGACGAGGTTCTGCACCGGCTCCGGCGGTGCGCCGTACCGGTCGGTCATCTCGACCACCACCTCGTCGAGGCGGGCGGCGTCGCGGGCCTCGGCGAGCTTGCGGTACATCTCCAGGCGGAGCCGTTCCACGCTCACGTAGTCGTGCGGCAGGTGGGCGTCGATCGGCAGGTCGATCTTGACGTCGACCTCCTCCTCCGGCCGCTCCCCCTTGAACGTCTGCACTGCCTCGCCGACCATCCGGACGTAGAGGTCGAAGCCGACGCCCTCGATGTGACCGGACTGCTCGCCGCCGAGCAGGTTGCCGGCGCCCCGGATCTCCAGGTCCTTCATCGCCACGTACATGCCGGCGCCCAGTTCGGTGTGCTGGGCGATGGTGGCCAGCCGCTCGTGCGCGTGCTCGGTCAGCGGCTTCTCCGGCGGGTAGAGGAAGTACGCGTACGCCCGTTCCCGGCCACGGCCGACCCGGCCCCGGATCTGGTGCAACTGGGCCAGGCCGAGCAGGTCGGCCCGTTCCACGATCAGCGTGTTGGCGTTCGGGATGTCGATGCCGGACTCCACGATCGTGGTGCAGACCAGGACGTCGTACTCCTTCTCCCAGAAGCCGACCATGACCTTTTCCAGCGCTTCCTCGCCCATCTGGCCGTGCGCGACGGCGACCCGGGCCTCGGGCACCAGCTCGCGGATGCGGCGGGCCGCCCGGTCGATCGACTCGACCCGGTTGTGCAGGTAGAAGACCTGCCCGTCGCGGAGCAGCTCGCGGTGGATCGAGGCGGCGACCTGCCGGTCGTCGTACGCGCCGACGAAGGTGAGCACCGGGTGCCGTTCCTCCGGCGGGGTGGCGATGGTGGACATCTCCCGGATGCCGGTGATCGCCATCTCCAGGGTCCGCGGGATCGGCGTCGCCGACATGGTCAGTACGTCGACCGCGGTCCGCAGCGTCTTCAGGTGCTCCTTGTGCTCGACCCCGAACCGCTGCTCCTCGTCGACGATGACCATGCCGAGCGCCTTGAACCGGGTGGCGGCGGCGAGAAGCCGGTGCGTGCCGATGACGATGTCGGCGCTGCCGTCGGCGGCGGCGGCCAGGGTCTGCTCGGCTTCCTTCGGGGTCTGGAACCGGGAGAGCTGCTTGATCTGGACCGGGAACTGCCCCATCCGCTCGGCGAAGGTGTTGTAGTGCTGCTGGGCCAGCAGGGTGGTCGGCACCAGCACCGCCACCTGCTTGCCGTCCTGGACCGCCTTGAACGCCGCCCGGACCGCGATCTCGGTCTTGCCGTAGCCGACGTCACCACAGATCAGCCGGTCCATCGGTGCGGACTGCTCCATGTCCCGCTTGACCTCCTCGATCGCCGACAACTGGTCCGGCGTCTCGGTGTACGGGAAGGCGTCCTCAAGCTCCCGCTGCCACGGGGTGTCCGGGGCGAACGCGTGCCCCTTGGAGGCCTTGCGGGCGGCGTAGAGCTGGATGAGCTGGGCGGCGATCTCGCGTACCGCCTTGCGGGCGCGGGCCTTGGCCTTCTGCCACTCGCTGCCGCCCATCTTGTGCAGCGTGGGGGTCTCCCCGCCCACGTAACGGGAGAGCTGGTCGAGCTGGTCGGTGGGTACGAAGAGCCGGTCACCGGGCTGCCCGCGTTTGGTGGAGGCGTACTCCAGGACCAGGTACTCGCGCTCGGCGCCGTTGACCGTACGTTGCACCAGCTCCACGTAGCGGCCGATGCCGTGCTGTTCGTGCACCACGTAGTCGCCGGTCTTCAGTTCCAGCGGGTCGATGGTGTTGCGCCGCCGGCTCGGCATCTTGCGCATGTCGCGGGTGGAGTTGCCCCGTCCCCCGGTGATGTCGTTGCCGGTGAGTACGGCGATCTTGGTGGCGCTGGCGCCGTCGAGCAGGAAGCCGTGGTTGAGCGAGCCGCAGGTGACGAGCAGTTCGCCGGGGGCGGGCGCGGCGAGGATGGTCTCCACCGCGGTGGCGCCGAGGCCGCCGTCGCGGAGCACCTCGACCGCCCGTTGGGCCGGGCCGTGTCCCTCGAAGACCAGCGCCACCGCCCAGCCGTCGGCGGTCCACCGCTTGAGGTCGTCGACCACCCGGTTGGTCTCGCCGTGGTAGAGCGCGGTCGGCTGCGCGGCGAGCGTGATCGACACCCCCTCGTCAGGGGTGACGTCCGTGCGTACCGGATCCAGCCACGGCTGGTCGTCGGCGGCCGGGGTGTCTTCGACCAGCCCGAACGGGGAGATCGACCACCAGGGCTGGCCGAGGGCGGTGGCTGTTGCCCGTACCTCGGCCAGGGTCTTGAATGCGGCGGCGCCGACGTCGATCGGGGCCTGGCCGCCGACGGCGGCCGCGGCCCAGCTCGCCTGGAGGAACTCCTCCGAGGTACGGACCAGGTCATGCGCCCGGGTACGGATCCGCTCCGGATCGAAGAGCAGCACGTGTGCGGCGCCCGGCAGGCAGTCGAGCAGCGTCTCCATGCTCCCGGTGCCGTCCAGGAGTGCCGGGGCGAGCGATTCCATTCCCTCGACCGGGATGCCCTCGGCCAGCTTCTCCAGGATCTCGGCCAGCTCCGGGTGGGCCTCGGCCAGTGCGGCGGCCCGTTCCCGGATCTCCGGGGTGAGCAGGAGTTCGCGGCACGGCGGCGCCCAGAGCTGGTCGACCTGCTCGATGGTGCGCTGGTCGGCGACGGCGAAGGTACGGATCTCCTCCACCTCGTCGCCCCAGAACTCGACCCGGGACGGGTGCTCGTCGGTGGGCGGGAAGACGTCCAGGATGCCGCCCCGGACGGCGAACTCGCCGCGCTTGGTGACCAGGTCGACCCGCGAGTACGCCAGGTCGGCCAGCCGGTGCGCGACCATTTCGAGGTCCGCCTCGGCGTGGCTGCTCAGGCGTACGGGTTCGAGGTCGCCGAGCCCCTTGAGCTGCGGTTGCAGCACCGAACGGACCGGAGCGACGACAACCCGCAGCGGGCCGGCACCGTCGGCACCGTCCGGGTGGGCCAGCCGCCGCAGCACGGCGAGCCGGCGGCCGACGGTGTCGGACCGGGGGGAGAGCCGCTCGTGCGGCAGGGTCTCCCAGGCGGGGAAGACGGCCACCTGTTCGGCCGGCAGCAGGCTGCCGAGCGCGGCGGCGAGGTCGTCGGCCTCGCGGGTGGTGGCGGTGACCGCGAGTACGGGTCGGCCGGCACCGCCCTGCTCCGGCTCGGCGGCCACGGCGGCCACCACGAACGGCCGCAGCGCCGCCGGGGCGGTCAGATCGAGCCCGTCGGCCTGCGCTGCACCGCCCCGGGCCAGATCACGGGTACGGGTGAGAGCCGGGTCGCCGAGGGCGGCAGCCAGCAGACCGGCGAGCATCGTCACGATCACTACCTCTGCGTCAACACGCGAAACTGCCCCCATCCGGCTTCCGGACGGGGGTCCACCTCCCCAAGTTTATCCCGCCCATCCGCGCCAACCCCCCACCTCGAACCCACCCACCGCCTCGCCCCGTTGATCATGAAGTTAACGCAGAGTTGATCGCTCAATTCCGCGCTAACTTCATGATCAACGGGGTCTGGGGGGTGGGGTGGGGGTGGGGGGTGGGGGTGGGTTAGTAGTGGACGGTGATGCGGCGGGCGGTTGAGTCGACTCGGGCTAGGCCGCCGTACGGGATGATCAGTTGCGGGTCGGTGTGGCCGACGTCGAGGCCGAAGACGGCAATCGCGTCGGGGTTGTACTCGGCGAGCACCTTGAGCACGGCGGCACGCTGGGCCTCGGTGTGCTCCCGCTTCTGTTCGGCCGTGTTCGGCTGCTCGAAGTCCCACGCCTTCGGGCGACCGACCAGCACCGCGGAAAACTTGGCGAGCAGCCCGCGCTCCCCCATGTTGCGCAGGATCCGGAACACCTCCACGTCCGACGGGATCTCCTCGGAGGTCTCCAGCAGCAGCACGTGACCGGCGTACGCCTCGTTCGGGCCGACCCGACCCGCCTGGAGCAGCCAGCCGAGGATCTCCAGGTTGCCGCCCCAGACCGGCCCCTCGACCCGGTTCTGCGGCCCGTGCCACCGCCAGCCGTCGGACGGGAACATCACCGGTTCGTCCGCCAGGGTGGACGGGTCGCGCCAGTCGCTCGGCTCGTCGCTGTACTGCTTGGCCGGCGCGAGTTCGTACCAGTCGGTGGTGAAGAGCGCGGCGCGCAGGGAGGCGGCGGTCGCCGGGTGCATACTGCCCGGCCGGCCGAGGTGCACCAGGACCGAGCCGCCGTGGTAGCCGACCAGCCCGAGTTCGAAGAGGTACGCCAGCACGTTGGTGTTGTCCGAGTAGCCGAAGTACGGCTTGGGGTTGGCGGCGATCACCTCCCCGTCCAGGTGCGGCACCACGGTGATCAGGTCGTCGCCGCCGACGGTGGCGAGCACGGCGGTGATCGTCGGGTCGGCGAAGGCGGCGGTCAGGTCACGGGCGCGTTCGCGCGGGTGGGCGTCGGCGGCACGGGTGGTCGGGTACTCGACCGGGATCAGGCCGAACTCGTCGCGCAACCGGCGCAGGCCCAACTCGTACACGTGCGGGAAGACCGCCGGCAGGCCGGCGGAGGGCGAGAGTACGGCGACCCGGTCCCCCGGTTGTGGTTTCGCGGGATACCGCTTGGGCTCGGTGGAGCGGTTCACTGCGGACATCAGCCCACCCTAGCGATCGATCATGAGCAGGGGGTTCCCATTTTCCAGACGAGGGGTATGGTGGGGTCATAGGAGGGTTATACCCCCTACCTAACCCCAGAGGGGAGCCAAGGATGCCGAAGATCAACGTGTATCTACCCGACGAGCTGGCCGATGCGGTCAAGGAGTCCGGGGTGCCGGTTTCCGCGATCTGCCAGCGCGCCCTGGAACAGGCGGTACGCCGGGTCACCGCGATCCGGGAAACGACCCTCGGCGACACCGACCGGGACGACCCGACCGCCTCGCTGACCCAGTTCACCGCCCGCGCCCGGACCGCCATCACGCTCGGCCTCAGCGAGGCCCGGGAACAGGGCGCCACCAGCGTCGGCACCTCCCACCTGCTCTCCGGCATGCTGGCCGAGGGCCACAACCTGGCCCTCGAGGTGCTCCAGGCGATGGAGATCGACCCCGAGGCCGTACGGCGCGAACTGGACCGGCAGGCGCCGAAGGAAGCCGCCGCGGCGGGAACGGACGACACCGGAGTGCGGCGATTCGGCCAGACCGCGGCCAACGCGCTGGAGCTGACCGTCACCGAGGCGACCAGCCTCGGCCACAACTACGTCGGCTGCGAACACCTGCTGCTCGGGCTGATCGCCGAGCCGGACGGCACCGCCGGACACGTGCTGCGGTCCCTCGGGGCCGACTACCGGCTGACCCGCCGGGCCGTCATCGCCGCACTGGCCGGTTACGTCCACCTCCGGGCGCAGACCCAGACGGCCGGGATGGCGATCGGTGGCACCGACCAGATTGCCGCGCTCCAGGCGGCCCTGGCCAAGCAGTTGCAGCCGATCGTCGACCGGCTGGACCGGCTGGAGCAGCGGGTCGACGCACCAGGGTTCGACCTGGGCGGCCACGACGACGCGGGCACCGATGCCGGAGCGGCACGTTGACCCGACTGCTCCTGGTCACCACCGGGGACATGATGGCGTTCCACCCGCGCCCCGGTCGGGGAGCCTTCGCGTCCGGGACCGAGCTGCTGGCGGCGCTGCCCTCGGGCTCGGTCCCGGCCGAGGTCACGGTCGAGGACCTGCTCGCCGTACCGAGCTGGGACCTGGACCCGGAGACCATGCTGCGGTTGGCCCGCCGGGCCCGTACGGCCGTCCTCGACGACGGGTACGACGGGGTCGTGATCACCCACGGCACCGACACCCTGGAGGAGACCGCGTACCTGACCGACCTGCTCTCGGACGCCGCCGCCGAGCGGGCCGGGATCGTGTTCACCGGTGCGATGCGCCCACCCACCGAGCTGTCCGCCGACGGGCCGCGAAACCTGCGTTCCGCCCTGGTGGCGGCCGGCGATCCAGCCCTGCGCGGGGTCGGTGTGGTGGCCTGCCTCAACGACGAGCTGCACGCCGCACGCTGGGTCAGCAAGATCGACGCCACGGGCGTGGCCGCGTTCTCGTCGGCGCCGTACCCGGTGCTCGGGCGGGTGGTGGGCACCGGGGTGGAGCTGCTGGCGGCGCCGCCGCCCCGGCCACCGGCGCCGACCGGGGAGCCGGAGTCGGCGGTCGCGCTGATCAAGACGTACCCGGGGATCGACGGGGTGCTGCTGCACGCGGTGGTGGACGCGGGTGCGCGGGGCGTGGTGCTGGAGGGCACCGGACTGGCGAACGTACCGATCAGTCTGCTCACCGCGATCGACGAGCTGACCGGGTGGGACATCCCGGTGGTGATCAGCTCCCGCTCCCGGTTCCGCGAGGTCCCACCGGAGCAGTCGTACGGCGGTGGCACGCTCGCCGGCAGGGTGGGTGCGATCAGCGCGCGCGGGCTGGCGCCGGTCAAGGCAAGGGCGGCGCTGATGGTCGCGCTCGGTGACGGCGGGGTCCGGACCGCCCGGGACTGGTTCGGTCGACTGGACGGCGGAGTGTGATTAAAACTCAGATATGGTGAGCCCCTCCTAAGAACCGCCCCCGCGCGGATACGATCAGCCTTGTCGGACAGCGCTGTCCTTAGCACACCACGTAAGGAGCGCACGGTGACCGACCAGCATGATCACGATGGCCCGGATGCCGCCCTTCGGGCAGACATCCGCCGGCTCGGCACCCTGCTCGGGCAGACCCTGGCCCGCCAGGAAGGCCCCCCGCTGCTCGACCTGGTCGAGGAGATCCGCGCCCTGGTCCGCTCCGACCCCGAAGCCGCGGCCCTGCGGCTGGGCGCGATGGACGTGACCACCGGGACCAAGCTGGCCCGCGCCTTCTCCACCTACTTCCACCTGGCCAACATCACCGAGCAGGTGCACCGGTCCCGCGACCTGCGCCGGCAGCGGGCCACCCAGGGCGGCTGGCTGGACCAGGCGGCAAAGCTGATCGCCGAGCGCGGGGTGCCGGCCGAGGAGATCGCCGCGGCGGCCCGGCGGCTGGCCGTACGGCCGGTGTTCACCGCCCACCCGACGGAGGCGGCCCGCCGCTCGATCCTGACCAAGCTGCGCGCGGTCGCCGACGAGTTGGACGCCGAGACCGCCGCCGCGGTGCTCTACGGCGCCAGCGACGAGGCGCCGACCAACCGCCGGCTGGCCGAACTGCTCGACCTGATGTGGCAGACCGACGAGTTGCGGCTCGACCGGCCGGACCCGACCGACGAGGCCCGCAACGCGATCTACTACTTGCGCGACCTGTACGCCGCCGCCGCGCCCCAGGTGCTCGACGACCTCGCCGACACGCTGCGCTCGCTCGGGGTGGAGACCTCGCCGACGTCGCGCCCGCTGACCTTCGGCACCTGGATCGGCGGCGACCGGGACGGAAACCCGTTCGTCACCCCGCACGTCACCCGCGAGGTGCTGGTCATCCAGTACCACCACGGCATCCAGGCGACCGAGGCGGCGATGGAGTCGCTGATCAACGAGATCTCGGTTTCCCGCCGGCTGCGCGGGGTTTCCCTCGACCTCTCCGCCAGCCTGGCCACCGACCTCGACGCGCTGCCCGAGGTCGCGGCCCGGTTCCGCCGGGTCAACGCCGAGGAGCCGTACCGGCTCAAGGCGCGCTGCATCAAGGCGAAGCTCGCCAACACCCGGCTGCGGCTGACCCGGGGCACCGCGCACGTGCCCGGCCGGGACTATCGCGGCTCGGCCGAACTCCTCTCCGACCTGGAGCTGATGCGCGCCTCGCTGGCCCGTAACTCTGGTCAGCTCACCGCCGTCGGCCGGCTCGCCTCGGCGATCCGTACGGTCGCCTCGTTCGGGCTGCACCTGGCCACCCTGGACGTACGCGAGCACGCCGAGGCGCACCACGCGGTGCTGCGCCAGCTCTACGAGCAGGTCGGCGAGGTGACCGACTACGCGGCGTTGAGCCGGGTCGAGCGGACCAAGCTGCTCAGCGAGGAACTGACCGGCCGCCGCCCGCTGTCCAACATGGACAGTCCGCTGACCGAGGCGACCCGCAAGACCTTCGACGTGTTCGGCACCATCCGGGAGGCCCAGGAGCGGTTCGGCACCGAGGTCATCGAGTCGTACATCATCTCGATGACGATGGGCGTCGACGACGTACTCGCCGCGGTGGTGCTGGCCCGCGAAGCCGGCCTGGTCGACGTGCACAGCGGACGGGCCCGGATCGGCTTCGTGCCGCTGCTGGAGACCCCGGACGAGCTGAACGCGGGCGGCGAACTCCTCGACGAACTGCTCTCCCTGCCGGCGTACCGGGCGATCGTGACTGCCCGTGGAGACGTGCAGGAGGTGATGCTCGGCTACTCCGACTCGAACAAGGAGGCGGGCATCACCACCTCCCAGTGGTCGATCCACCGGGCCCAGCGCTCACTGCGCGACGTGGCCGCCCGGCACGGCGTACGGCTGCGGCTGTTCCACGGTCGTGGCGGCACCGTCGGCCGGGGCGGCGGTCCGACGCACGAGGCGATCCTGGCCCAGCCGTACGGCACGCTCGACGGCGCGATCAAGGTGACCGAGCAGGGTGAGGTCATCTCCGACAAGTACACGCTGCCGTCGCTGGCCCGGGAGAACCTGGAACTGACCCTGGCCGCGGTGCTGCAGAGCGCGCTGCTGCACACCTACCCCCGGCAGCCCGCCGAGATGCTGGAACGCTGGGACGACACGATGGAACTGGTCTCCGACTCGGCGTTCCGGTCGTACCGGTCGCTGGTGGAGAACCCGGACCTGCCGGCGTACTTCTGGGCGTCGACGCCGACCGAGTTGCTCGGTGCGCTCAACATCGGTTCGCGGCCGGCGAAGCGCCCGAACACCGGAGCCGGGCTGAGCGGCCTGCGGGCGATCCCGTGGGTGTTCGGCTGGACCCAGACCCGGCAGATCGTGCCGGGTTGGTTCGGGGTCGGTTCCGGGCTGGCCGCCGCCCGGGAGAGCGGTCGGGCGGAAATCCTCGCCGAGATGTACCGCAACTGGCACTTCTTCCGGACGTTCCTGTCCAACGTGGAGATGATGCTCTCCAAGACGGATCTGAACATCGCCCGCCGGTACGTCGAGACCCTGGTCCCGGAGCCGTTGCAGCCGATCTTCGACGTGATCCGCGAGGAGTACGAGCTGACCAAGCGCGAGGTGCTGGCGATCACCAACTCCCCCGCGCTGCTGGAGAACTCGCCGGTGCTCCAGCGCACGCTCGCCGTCCGGGACACCTACCTGGAGCCGCTGCACCACCTCCAGGTCGCCCTGCTGCGCCAGTACCGCGACTCCGGTGCGGCCGGTCGCGCGGTCGCCACCGCCCCCGGCGCCCGCCGCGCCCCCGGCGACGGCACCGCCCTGGAACGAGCCCTCCTCACCACCGTCAACGGCATCGCCGCCGGCATGCGCAACACCGGCTGACCCGCCCTCCCCGCTCCAAGATCCGCGCACTTTCACTGTTTGAGTGCTTATCCGCACCGGGATAGCCACTCAAACAGTGAAAGTGCTTCAAGGGGAAACGGCCTTTCATACGCTGGGTGGATGGCGGATGCGGGGGGCGCGGGGAGCGGGGTGGGGCATCGGGCCGAGCCGGTGGGGCGGGAGTCGTGGCGGCGGTCGCTGATCCGCAGCGCGGTGCTGCTATTCGGCACGCTGGTGCTCGCCACCGCCTTCATCGCCGCGTACGCGGGCGCGCTGCACGAGCCGAAGCCGAAGGACGTACCCGTCGGTGTGGTCCGTAGCGACCAGCCGGCGCGTACGCTGCTCGCCGCCGTACGGCAGCAGGACAAGGCCCTCATAGCCGTCGAGTACGCCGACCGCGCCGCCGCCGACGAAGCGCTCGCCGGACGCGACGTGTACGCCGTACTCGCCTCGACCACCAGCGGTGGCACCCCGGCGCTGACCCTGGTCACCGCGAGTGCCGCCGCGCCGATCGCCGCCCAGGTGATCACCCAGATCGTCCAGACGGCGGCGCAGCGGGCGCAGGTTGCGCTGGCGGTCAGCGACTCGGTGCCGATCGCCGCCAACGACCAGCGGGGCCTGGTGCCGTTCTACCTGGCCGTCGGGCTGGTGCTCGGCGGTTACCTGGGTGCCACCGTGCTCGGCATCACGCTGGGCACCACACCCCGTACGCTGTCCCGCGCCGCCGCCCGAATCGGCGGCTTGGCGATCTACTCCGCGCTGCTCGGGCTCGCCGGGGCGCTGGTGACCGGCCCCGGCCTGGATGTGTGGCACACCCACTTCGCCGGCCTGGTCGGAGCCGGGGCGCTGGCGGCGTTCGCCGCCGCGATGGCCGCCGCGGCGGTGCAGGGCTGGCTCGGGCTGCTCGGCACCGGCCTGGTCATCCTGCTCCTGGTGGTGCTCGGCAATCCCGGCTCAGGCGGCATCTACGCGCCCGAGTTCCTGCCCGACTTCTTCCGGGACATGCACCTGTGGAACATTCCCGGGCTCGCCACCGACCTGGTCAGAGCGGTGGTCTACTTCAGCTCCGACGCGGCCGCCTGGCCCGCCGCCACCCTCGCGATCTGGGCCGTCGCCGCCCTACTCCTCCTGCTAGCCGCCACCGCCATCCGCGGCGAAGGCCTGCACTCCTGGACCCGCCGCCCGCAACACCAGAATCGCCACTGAGGTAGAGAAAGAGTGGCAATTCCCGAGGGGATAGCCACTCTTTCTCTACATCTGCGCACCGACGAGGGGTGCGGGGTGGGTCAGCTCGTTTCGCCGGCTACGGAGAAGGAGCGGAGGCGGTCGATGGCCAGGGCGGTGAAGCCGACGGTCAGGATGGCGGCCATGATGATCGAGACGGGCAGGGAAACCTGGCTGGTGAGCAGTTCGGTGGGGGCGATCTTGTCGGCGATCGTGATCACGTACTGCTGGATCGACAGGTTGCGGGTGCCGCCGACAAAATTGCCCAGCAGCCCCTCCCAGATCAGCACGTAGACCAGGCCGAGCAGCACCGGCCGCCGGGTGATCAGGCTCAGCGCCAGGAAAACCGCGGAGTACGCCAGCGCCCCGATCGCGCTCGCCACCACCAGTGCCAACCCCAGCCGTACGGAGTCCGCCAGCACCCCGACCACGTAGAGCGGGACGGCGACGGTCACCGCGCTCACGCCGGCCGACACAGCCAGCTTCGGCAGGATGATCTGCCAGCGGGGCAGCGGCTTGGTGAGGATGTGCACGATCGTGCCGTCGTCGATCTCGGCGCCGAGCACCCCGGTGCCGACGATCAAGGAGATCACCGGCAGGACGACGGCCAGCCCGAGACCGACCAGCACCACCGGCGCCCACTGGCGTACGTCGGCGCCCGCCGCGCGGGGAAGGGCGGCCAGCGTCACCAGCAACAGCGGGAGCGGGACCAGCAGCAGGAACCGACGGCGACCGAAGAGCCCCCGCGTGGTGATCCAGGAGATAGTCGACATGTCAGGCCTCCACCAGGTAGGAGAAGACACTCTCCAGGGATTCGTCCGAGGGCAGCAGCCGGCGTACCCGGATGCCGGACCCGAGCGCGATCTTGGGCAGTGCGCGGGTGAAGCTGCCGTAGTCACCGGCGCGTACGGTCAGCCCCTCCTTGTCCAGCTCGACACCGCTGACCGAGGGCTCACCGATCAGCGCGACCGCGAGCCGCCGGTCGTCGCTGGACTGGACGGTGAAGACGTGCGGGCGGTGGGTCATCAGCCGCCGGATCGAACGGAAGTCACCGGAGGCGGCCAGCCGGCCGGAGACGATCACCTGGACGGTGCCGGAGACCTCCTCGACCTCCTCCAGGATGTGCGAGCTGAACAGGATGGTGTGCCCTGCCTCGCCGAGCGAGTGCAGCAGCCGCATCATGTGCAGCCGCTGGCGCGGGTCCATGCCGTTGAACGGCTCGTCGAGCAGCAGCACCTCCGGCGAGTGCACCAACGCCGCCGCGACCCGCGTACGTTGCCGCATGCCCTTGGAGTAGGTGTCGATCCGCCGGTCCTGCGCGTCGGTCATCTCCACCAGCTCGATCGCCCGGCGGGCCGCCGACTCCGCGTCCGGCAGTTTGTGCAGGCGCGCACTGGCCAGCACGAACTCGTACGCGGTGAGGAAACCGTGCACCGCCTCGCGCTCGCTGACCAGGCCCAGTCGCCGGTAGACGGCGGGGTTGCGCCAGGTCGGCTCGCCGCCGAGGGTGACCGCACCCCGCGACGGGGCGAGGAACCCGGCCATCATGTGCAGCAGGGTGGTCTTGCCGGCGCCGTTCGGGCCGAGCAGGCCGGTTACCCCGGCACCGAGGGTCATGGTCACGTCGTTGACGGCGACGACGTTGCCGTACCAGCGGGACACCCCGCTCAGTTCCACGTCGGTCATGAGCGGGCAACCTTCCGGTAGCGGGCGAAGAGCAGCAGGACACAGGCGGCGACCAGCGCGATGCTGACCACGCCGTAGAGCGGGCCCCACCCGCCGATGCCGGTGTCACCGGTCGTCTCGAACAGCCAGTCGCCGACGCCGCTGACCAGGCTGGCCGGGTTGACCAAACCGGAGAGTTGCGTGCTGGTCTCGTACGGCAGGACCAGCAGGACCCCGACGATCGGGGTGGTCACCAGGAACGCCGCCACCACCGCGGCGGCCGCGACCGCCCGGCGCTTCACCAGCGCCGCGACCAGCACCGCGACCGAGGAGAAGACCACCGCGTGCAGCGCCGCGTAGGCGATACCGGGCAGGTAGTCGCCGAATTCGCGCCACACCCCGCCGAGGTCGTCGGCGGAGAAGGCGGCCCCGGCGAACATCACCGTCAGCGGTACGGCCAGTAGCAGGAACGTCGCGGTGATCAGCGCGGCCAGCTTCGCGATCGCGTAGTCGGCGCGCTCCAGCGGGCGGGCGAAGTAGAGCGGCAGCACCCCGGTCTGGAGGTCACGGCTGACCAGCTCCGGCGCGACCGCCGCGCAGAAGAAGATGATCAGAATGCTGAGCACCTCGGGGAACTCGTTGTAGCCCAGTGCCGCCACCCCGGTCTGCACCTGGATCGCGGTGAGCACCACCGCGACCACCCCGACCACGCTCATGATCAGCCACGGGAAGATCTTCGCCTTGGCGCTGCGGCCCAGCCCGAAGGCGGTACGCAGGCTGTGCAGGTAGAGCGCGCCGAGGATGTGCCGCCGGCCCAGCCTCGGCCCGTCGTACCGCTGGTAGCCGATGTCGTGAATGACCCCACCGGGGGCAGTCCTCGGTTCAGGCGTGGGCATTGGTCGTCTCCCGGGTGGCGAAGAGCTCGGCGACGCGGTGCCGGCGCTGGTCGAGCCGGTGCAGCGGCAGGTCCAGTTCGGCGACGGCGGTCAGGATCAGGTCGTAGGTGCGGTCGTCGTCGAGCCGGACCAGCAGCATCCGGTCCTCGCGGTGGACCGGCAGGTCGAGTTCGGCGAGCCGGGCGGCGAGTTCCTCGGTACCCTCGCTCACCTCGACCGCGAGTACGTCGATCGCGGTGGTCATCGCGGTGATGTTGTCCGACCGGAGCAGCCGGCCGCCGTCGATCGCGACCAGGGTGTCGCAGATCCGCTCGACCTCGCCCAGCAGGTGCGAGCAGACCAGCACCGAGATGCCGAACTCGGTGCCGATCCGGTGGATCAGGCCGAGCATGGCGTCCCGCCCGGCCGGGTCGAGACCGTTGGTCGGCTCGTCGAGCAGCAGCAGGTCGGGGTCGTGCACCAGCGCCTGGGCCAGCTTCACCCGCTGCTTCATACCGGTGGAGTAGCCGCCGATCTGCCGGTAGCGCTCCTCGTAGAGGCCGACGTGCCGCAGCGCCTCCGAGGCCCGCTCGCGGGCGACCGTACGCGGCAGGCCGCTGATCCGGCCCAGGTGGGTGACGAACTCGGCGGCGGACAGGTCCGGCGGCAGCGAGTCGTGTTCCGGCATGTAGCCGACCCGGGCCCGGACCGCCTGGCTGTCCGTGGTCGGATCGAGGCCCAGCACCCGTACCTGACCGGAGGTCGGGGCGAGCAGACCCAGCATGATCTTGATGAAGGTGGACTTCCCGGCGCCGTTGGCACCGACCAGCCCGATGACGCCCGGCTCGACCGCGACCGTGAGATCGGCGAGCGCGGTCACCCGGTTGCCGTACGTTTTGGTGAGCGACTGGGTCGCGATCAGTGTCACGCGGCCAGCGTAGGCCCGATCTGCCAGCTCGGGGTTCCCGCACCACCCTGGCCCTTCCCTGGGATGGGACCGGCCGGGCCATTAGGGGTCGCCGATCATCTCTCCCGAAGCGGAGTGGGGTGGCACTCTCGACCGATGGGCGGCCGGCTGAGAAACTGTGTGCCGGTCGGGTGGGTGGGGGGGGTTCGATGAGCAACGGGTGGGTGCTACCCGATGAGGTGCTGCGGGACGCACCGGCGTACACGCCGCGTCCGCACGAGCTGGCCGATCTGGAGCTGCTGCTCAGTGGGGCGTACGCGCCGCTGAGCGGGTTCCTGGGGCGGGCCGACCTGGCCGCACTGGCCCGGCGCGGCCGGCTGGCCGACGGCACCCCGTGGCCGGTGCCGGTGACGCTCCAGGTGCCGTCGGGGGTGGCCGAGGGACTGGATCTCGCCAATCCGCTGCGGCGGGCCCTGGTGCTGACCGACCTGGAGGACGCCCCGGTGGCCCTGCTGGAGGTCACCGACCTCTGGCCGACCCGGGACGGCTCGTACGGCGTCGGTGGCGCGGTGCGCCCGCTCGGCGACGGCGGACATGGCCCGTTCCAGCGGCTGCGCCGATCCCCGAACGAGGTACGCGACCTGCTGCCGCCCGGCCGGGTGCTCGGTGTGATCACCGACCGGCCGCTGCACCGCCCGCAGCTCGCGCAGATCGCACACGCCGCCCGTACGCTCGCCGCGCACCTGCTGGTGCTGATCCCGGTCACCGACACCAACCCGGACGGGCTGCCGCCGGAGGTGCTGGTCCGCAGCGTCTTCGCGGCCCGCGACCGGATGCCCCCGGCAACCCTGGTCGCCATCCCGATGGCGGGCCGGGGCGACGAGATCCGCGACGCCCTGCTGCGGGCCCGGGTCGCCGCCGCGTACGGGGTGACCCACCTGCTCTCCACCGGTGAGATGCTCGCCGGCCCCGGGCTGCGGGTGCTGGTCCCCCGCGAGCTGGCCTACGACAACCGGGACGGGCAGTGGCGGTGGCGCGACGACATCCCGCCGCGAAACCGGCGGCTGGCGCTGCGCCCGGACGAGATCGACGACCTGCTGGACCGGGGCTTCCCGCTACCGGAGTGGCACACTCCCCCGGCGGTGGCCCGTGAGCTGGCCCGGGCCCGGCCGCCGCGCCGGCACCGGGGCCTGGTGGTCTTCTTCACCGGGCTGTCCGGCTCGGGCAAGTCGACCGTCGCGCGCGGCCTCACCGACGCGCTGCGGGAGAGCGGCGACCGGACCGTCACCCTGCTCGACGGTGACGTGGTACGCCGGGAGCTGTCCGCCGGGCTCAGTTTCAGCAAGGCCGACCGGGATCTGAACGTACGCCGGATCGGTTGGGTGGCGGCGGAGGTTGCCCGGCACCGCGGCCTGGCCATCTGCTGCCCGATCGCGCCCTACGCCGCGGCCCGCGCGACCGCCCGACAGATGGCCCACGCGGCCGGGGCGGGTTTCCTGCTGGTCCACGTCGCCACCCCGCTGGAGGTCTGCGAGCAACGGGACCGCAAGGGCCTGTACGCCCGCGCCCGAGCCGGTCTGATCAAGGGGATGACCGGCATCGACGACCCGTACGAGGAGCCGACCGACGCCGACCTGGTGCTCGACACCAGCCAGGGGACGATCGACGAGGCGGTCACGGCGGTGCTGGTGCACCTGACCGAAACCGGTTGGGTCGAGCCCCGCCTGCAACCGGCCTGAGCCTGAGTCGGCGACGCCCCCGCGCCGTCAGTCGCGACGGTACGGGGGCGTGACGCGGGTGCGAGTCAGTGACGTGGGTGCGGGTCAGTGACGTGGGTGCGGGTCAGTGACGCTTTGCGAGCTGTACGAAGGCGTGCCAGGCGTCCGGACCGAAGCTGAGCGTGCCGCCGTCGCGGTCCTTGGTGTCCCGGACCAGCACCCGGCCGGGAAGGTTGTCGGCGACCTCCACGCAGGCGCCGCCGTTCGAGCTGCTGCGTGTGCTGGTGCGCCAGCGGGGGCTGATCATCGTTTCATCCATGGCCTGGCCTTCATCAACTCGATCGATTGGTCGCGGGGCAGCGTGTGCCCGCGAACGGCATCCCAGACCCGTACCAGCACGGCCGGTTCGTTCGGGTCGGTCACGAGCTGACCCGCCAGGTTCGGTCGGCTGGCGCTCTCGACCAGGTGGTCGAGCTGCTCGCTCATCAGAACGGGATCACCTCGTCGCAGTGCCGCCTCGTCCACGACAAAAACGGCGAGTGGCGGCCGGGGCCGGTCGAACACCGCCTTCTGGCGCTCCATCCGTACCTTGACGAACCGCTCCACGTCCTCGGCAGCGATCGGGCCGCTGGCCAGCACCGCGCGGGCGTACGCCTCGGTTTGCAGCAGGCCAGGGAACGTCTTGAATGACCGGGACGTCCTGAGGGACGCCCGGGAAGTCACAGGATTCACTACGTCGGAAGCCCGCCGGAGCACCCTCTTCTACGCGCGGTAATGTTCGTATCTGTTGGATTACGTGTGACTGCGGGAGGGACCGGCTGATGCTCGCCCAACAGCGGCAGGCGGCGATCGTGGACCGGGTACGGGTCGCCGGCGGGGTACGGGTCAGCGACCTGGCCGGCGAGTTCGGGGTGTCGGACATGACCATCCGCCGCGACCTGGACCTGCTCGCCGAGCGGGGTCTGCTGGCCAAGGTGCACGGCGGCGCTACCTCGGCCGACTCCGGCTCGACCGACGAACCGGGCTTCGTGGCCAAGTCGGCCCGCCAACTCTCCGAGAAGGCTGCGATCGCCGCACAGGCCGCCCACCTGGTGCAGCCCGGAATGGCGGTGGCTCTGTCGGCCGGCACCACCACCGCCGCCCTGGCTCACCGACTGGTCGACACGGCAGGGCTGACCGTGGTGACCAACTCGATCCCGGTCGCCGAGATCTTCCACCGGGCCGGTCGACCGGACCAGACGGTGGTGCTCACCGGTGGCGTACGCACCCCGTCGGACGCGCTGGTCGGGCCGGTGGCGGTGGGCGCGATCCGTACCCTGCACCTGGATCTGGTCTTCCTCGGCGTGCACGGGATGAGCGTCCGGGCCGGTTACACCACCCCGAACCTGATGGAGGCGGAAACCAACCGGGCCCTGGTCGCGTCGGCCGAACGTCTGGTGGTCCTGGCCGACCACACCAAGTGGGGCACCGTCGGCATCTCCTCCATGGCCCCCCTGTCCGCCGCCCACACCGTCATCACCGACGACGGCCTGCCCTCCCCCGCCCGCCAAACCCTCCAGGAGCACGTAACGCAACTACTGATAACGCCGACCTAGGTAGGTGTTCCCGTGATCGCGAAAGATTCGGCTCGCTATAGCCGGTCAAACTCTTCGCGATCATGAAAACCGCCCGGATCGCGAGCGGGGTGGGTGGGAGGTGGCACGGGTGAGGGGACCGGGAGTGGGAGTCAGGGATGGGAGTGGGATGAGACGGACCGAGATCAAGCTGGCTGACGGGCGTGAGCTGATCTACTTCGACGAGCACGAGGGGGCGGATCGGAGCGAGCCGGACCGGCGGGACCTGCCACCGCCACCGGCCGCCTCGCAGTTGCGTTACGACCCGCTGGTGGACGAGTGGGTGGCGGTGGCGGCGCACCGGCAGACCCGGATCTTCCTGCCCAGCACCGCCGAGTGCCCGCTCTGCCCGTCCACACCGACCCACTCCACCGAGATCCCCGCGTACGACTACGACGTGGCGGTGTTCGAGAACCGGTTCCCGTCGCTGAGCGACCGGGAGGGCGAGCCGGCGGGCGAACTGACCCCGTTCACGCCCACCCGACCGGGCGTCGGGCGGTGCGAGGTGGTCTGCTTCACCTCGGACCACAACGCCTCTTTCGCCTCCCTGTCGCCGCAGCGGGTCCGTACGGTGCTCGACGCGCTCGCCGACCGGACCACCGCGCTGTCCCGGATCCCCGGAGTCGAGCAGGTCTTCCCGTTCGAGAACCGGGGGGTGGAGATCGGCGTGACGCTCCAGCACCCGCACGGCCAGATCTACGCGTACCCGTTCCTGCCGCCCCGGACGAAGGCGCTGCTCGGCGCCGCCCGCCGGCACGCCGAGCGGACCGGTGGGCGCAACCTGTACGCCGACGTACTGGCCGCCGAGCGGACCGCCGGTGACCGGGTGGTGGTGTCGAACGAGCACTGGACCGCGTACGTGCCGGCCGCCGCGCGCTGGCCGTTCGAGGTGCACGTGGCGCCGCACCGGGCGGTGCCGGACATCCCGGCGCTGGACGAGGCGGAACGGGCCGCCTTCGGTCCCCTGTACCTGGACGTGCTGAACCGTTTCGACCGGCTCTTCGACCTGCCGATGCCGTACATCTCGGCCTGGCAGCAGGCACCGGTGCACGAGGGCCGGGACGAGAGCCACCTGCACCTGCAGTTGTTCAGCATCCGGCGGGCGGCGGACAAGCTGAAGTACCTGGCCGGCTCCGAGTCGGCCATGGGCGCGTTCATCAACGACATCCGGCCGGAGCAGGCGGCGGAGCGGCTGCGCCAGGCGGGCCGCTGACGCTGCGGTGGGTCGCGGTGGGGCGGGCCGAGGAGGACCCGCCCTACCGTCCGCTCTCCCCGTCGAAGGTGCGTACCAGGCTCCAGTAGCCGAGGCTCGGGGCCATGCCGAGTGCCCGGTTCGCCCGCAGGATCGGCTCGTTCGTCTCGTCGTTGTGCGTGGTCACGGCGACGGCACCTGCTTCGTACGCCTGCCGCAGGGCGGCGGTCTTCAGAGCGCTGGCCACGCCCCTGCCCCGGTGGGCGACATCCACACCGGTGTAGACGGTGTACCAGTCATCGGCCTGGGTGCTGACGATGGTGAGGCCCAGTGCGGGTGAACTCTCCGGCTCGCGCGGTTCGGCCAGCAGCACGATCGCCCCGTCCGGGATCACGCTCCGGGCGTACGCCAGGTCGACGGCCTGGTCCTCGCCGCCGGGGACCGGCAGCCCGGCCAGGGTGCGGCCGACGCATTCCAGGATGACCGCCTCGTCCGCGTCGAGGTCGACCACCCGGACCCGTACCCCGGCCCGGTCGGCGGTCGACGCGGCGAGCGCGGCCAGTTCATCGCCCCGGCCGGCCAGGTCGAACCGCCAGCCGACGCTGTGGTTGGTCAGCACCAGGCCGTGGTGTTCCGCGAAGCGTCGGCCCCGGTCGAGGTCGTCGCGCAGGGCGGTGGTCACCACCGTTCCCGGGGTGAGGGTCTTCGCCGCCCGATCGGCGAGTTCGGCCGCGAGAGCGGTACCGACGCCGTGTCCTCGCAGCGACTCGGCAACCGCGACGAGGGCGGAGACCGTACCGGGGTAGGCGGGTTCGGTGGTCAGCTTGGCCGCGCCGACCACCAGACCGGCGCGCTCGGCGACGACGGCGTGGTGGATCTGCCCCGGCTCGGCGCCGGTGAGCCGTTCGGTCAGCCGGTGCCGCTTGTCCTCACCGGCGGCGAGCACCAGCAGTTCGACGGCCGCGTCCAGGTCCGCCGGACGGAAGGGACGGATCTTGACCTCTAACGACGTCAGGGGTGCGCTCACCCGGTCAACCCTAGGTGTGGCGAGGCTGGATGACCGATATGAGCTGGGCCACGCCGTACCGGCCCGGTGCCCACCCGGAAAGACCGGCGCCCACCCGGAAAGAAGGGTGCGGGGGGCCCGGGACAGGGCCCCCCGCAGGGAAGGGACGGCTGGCTGTGCGCAACAGCCGGGAGGACTGCCCGACCGGCGCCGTTTCCGGCGACATCGAGTGGCTGGTCCTCCTGGACGCGACTGGCATCACGTCCACCCTGGTCAACGAGCGCGGGCCGATGCCGGTAACGGGGCCACAAATTCGATCTTGGCGTACGTCGATATGGCGCCGCCGCCGACCCACGACCGCCACCCCGGGGTACGCGAAAGCCCGCCGACGGCTGCCGGCGGGCTTTCGGAAAACGTGGTCGAGAATCAGGCGCCGAGCTTCTTCGCCAGGTTCTCGTCGAGCGCGGCCATGAACTCGTCCGTGCTCAGCCACGGGGCGTCCCGCGAGATGAGCAGGGCCAGGTCCTTGGTCATCTGACCGCCCTCGACGGTCTCCACGCAGACCTGCTCCAGCTTCTCGGCGAACTCGGTGACCGCCGGGGTGCCGTCGAGCTTGCCCCGGTGGGCGAGGCCACGGGTCCAGGCGAAGATCGACGCGATCGGGTTGGTCGACGTCTTCTCGCCCTTCTGCCACTGCCGGTAGTGCCGGGTGACCGTGCCGTGCGCCGCCTCGGCCTCGACCGTACGGCCGTCCGGGGTCATCAGCACCGAGGTCATCAGGCCCAGCGAGCCGAAGCCCTGCGCGACGGTGTCCGACTGCACATCACCGTCGTAGTTCTTGGCGGCCCAGACGAAGCCGCCCTCCCACTTGAGCGCGGCGGCGACCATGTCGTCGATCAGCCGGTGCTCGTAGGTGATCCCGGCGGCGTCGAAGTCGGCCTTGAACTCGGCCTCGAAGACCTCGGCGAAGATGTCCTTGAACCGACCGTCGTACGCCTTCAGGATCGTGTTCTTGGTCGACAGGTAGACCGGGTAGTTGCGGTCCAGGCCGTAGCGCAGGGAGGCGCGGGCGAAGTCGCGGATCGACTCGTCGAAGTTGTACATGCCCATCGCGATGCCGCCGCCGGGGAACTTGGCGACCTCCATCTCGACCGGGGCGCTGCCGTCGGCCGGGGTGTAGGTGATGGTCACCGTGCCCGGACCGGGGACCACGAAGTCGGTCGCCTTGTACTGGTCGCCGTGCGCGTGCCGGCCGATGATGATCGGCTTGGTCCAGCCGGGCACCAGGCGCGGCACGTTGGACATGATGATCGGCTCACGGAAGACGACGCCGCCGAGGATGTTGCGGATCGTGCCGTTCGGAGAGCGCCACATCTTCTTGAGGCCGAACTCCTCGACCCGGGCCTCGTCCGGGGTGATGGTCGCGCACTTCACGCCGACGCCGTGGGTCTTGATGGCGTTGGCCGCGTCAACGGTGACCTGGTCGTCGGTCTCGTCGCGGTACTGGATCGACAGGTCGTAGTAGTGCAGGTCGACGTCGAGGTAGGGCAGGATCAGCTGCTCCCGGATCTGCTTCCAGATGATCCGGGTCATCTCGTCGCCGTCGAGCTCTACGACCGGGTTGGTTACCTTGATCTTCGCCATCGGCCGGGCGCTCCTCTCGGGGGACACATGCTCAAGCAGTACGAGCGTACTGGCTTCGCCTGATGCCGCACGCCCGGCCTGCCCTGCCCGCCGGTATTTCCCCTGATACATGGAAAGAGTGGCTGTCCGGAGTCGGACGGCCACTCTTTCCGGTGTCGCGGTTGCCCCGGGCGGGGCGGGTCGATCAGAGGTTCGCGATGTCGCCCTGCTTGGCCCGGACCGCCTCGGCGGCGGCCTTGAGGCTGGCCAGCTCGTCGGCGTCCAGGTCGGTGGTGACGATCCGGCGGACACCCTCGCGGCCCAGCTCGGCCTCGACACCGAGGTAGACCCCGGAGATGCCGTAGTCGCCGTCGACCCAGGCGCAGACCGGCATGACCTCGCCGGAGTCGGTCGCCACGGCCTTCGCCATCCGGGCCGCGGCAGCGGACGGGGCGTAGTACGCCGAACCGGTCTTGAGCAGCGCGACCACCTCGGCGCCACCGTTGCGGGTACGGACCACCAGCTCTTCAATCTTGGCGTCCGGAAGCACCTCGCGCAGCGGCTTGCCGTTCACCGTGCTGCGCGACGGAACCGGCACCATGGTGTCGCCGTGCGAGCCGAGCGTGAGGGTCTTCACCGAGGCCACCGGTACGCCCAGCTCCTCGGCGACGAAGGTGGTGAACCGGGCGGTGTCCAGCATGCCGGCCTGACCGAGCACCCGCTGCTTCGGGAACTGGGTGGCGAGCTGGGCCATCGCGGTCATCTCGTCCAGCGGGTTCGAGACGACGATGACCACCGCGTTCGGGGCGAACTTGGCCACGCTCTCGGACACCACACGTACGATCTTGGCGTTGGTGGCGAGCAGGTCCATCCGGCTCATCCCCGGCTTGCGCGGCAGGCCCGCGGTGATCACCACCACGTCGGAGCCCTCGATGACCTCGTAACCCTCGCCGTTCGGTCCGGTGGTCTGGCCGACCACCTTGGTCTCGAAGCCCTCGATCGGCCGCGACTGGTTGATGTCCAGCGCCAGCCCCTCGGGCTTGCCTTCGATGATGTCGGTGATCACGACCGTGTCGAAGACGTCGTACTCCGCCAGTCGCTGCGCGGTCGTCGAGCCGTAGAAACCGGCGCCGACGACGGTGACCTTTTTGCCCATGGTCGTCCCACTCTCTGTTACCGACGGGTTCTTTTCCGGACCGTATCAGCCAACGGACCACCGGTCCGGCCAGGGGCTGATTTGCCTGATCGTCCCCGGCTGACCGATCCGGCCGGGCCGTCCCGACCGCTCCGGCCGCGTCCGCGGCGGCCCGGTCTCCGGGTACCCCGACCAGCCGGCTTCAGCCCGTTACCGCGCAGCTCACGGTCAGCCGCGTCCAGCCTGGGCTGGCCGCGTTCGGCCTGGTCAGCCGCTGTTCAGTGGTCAACCGCGGTCAGCCGCGTTCGGCCGGTCAGCCGCGTTCGGCCGGTCAGCCGCGTTCGGCCGGTCAGCCGCGTTCGGCCGGTCAGCCGCGTTCGGCCGGTCAGCCGCGTTCGGCCGGTCAGCCGCGTTCGGCTCGCTCGACCACGTTGGTCAGCAGCATGGCGCGGGTCATCGGCCCCACCCCGCCCGGCATCGGCACCATCGCCCCGGCCACCTCGGCCACCTCGGCCGCGATGTCGCCGGTGTAGCGGCCCTTTCCGTCCGGGCCGATCACGCGGGTGATGCCGACGTCGACCACGGTGGCTCCGGGCCGGACCATGTCGGCGGTGAGCAGCCCGGGTACGCCGGCCGCCACGATCACGATGTCCGCGTTGCGGGTGTGCTTGGCGAGGTCCAGGGTGCCGGTGTGGCAGAGCGTCACGGTGGCGTTCTCGCTGCGCCGGGTAAGCAGCAGGCCGAGCGGGCGGCCGACGGTGTTGCCCCGGCCGACCACCGCCACCTCCGCTCCGCGCAGCGGTACGTCGTGCCGCCGGAGCAGCTCGACGATGCCGCGTGGGGTGCAGGGCAGCGGGCCGTCGTAGCCCAGCACCAGCCGGCCCAGGTTGACCGGGTGCAGCCCGTCCGCGTCCTTCTCCGGGTCGATCAGCTCCAGCACCCGCTGGGTGTCGAGGTGGCGCGGCAGCGGCAGCTGGACGATGTAGCCGTGGCAGGCGGGGTCCGCGTTGAGTTCGGCGATGACCTCGTCGACCTGCTCCTGGGTGGCGTCGGCGGGCAGTTCGCGGCGGATGGAGGCGATGCCCACCTCGGCACAGTCGCGGTGTTTGCCGTTGACGTACGCCTGCGAGCCGGGATCCGCACCGACGAGTACGGTGCCGAGCCCGGGGACCAGACCCCGCTCGGCGAGGGCCTTCACCCGCACCCGTAGCTCGTCCTTGATCTCCGCCGCGGTCGCTTTGCCGTCCAGAAGGGTCGCCGTCACGCCCCTGATCGTCTCACGGCGGGCCGTCCGGCTTCCGGGACACCCGGGTTGTCCGGTTCACGGGTCGGTTGGCGGCCGGCACGGCGAAGTCCACCATGATGTAACTTTCCGTAACCGTGTTGTTCGTCACTCGCGGTAGCCGGGTGTGGAGTTGTCCACAGTATGAGCGTGCAGCCAGGCATAAGCCGGACAAACCCCAGGTGGCGCAGGCCACACGGAGATCAACGCCGATTGCGGGGTTTGGACCATCAAATGCCGAAATACGACTATAGATTGCGCCGTTCGGGCGGGACCTCCTTTACCAGACGCAAACCCACGCCGCAAGCAGACTCTCAGGGGCCCGTTATTCAGTCGTAATCTACTGGTTTGGACTAGGGTCCCGGCACGACCTACCTTTGCCGAGCGTTGCGCAGAGTGACCCGCACCCGGGACCTGGCTGCCCAGCGTGAGGAGATGAGGAGGCTCAATGCAGGTCCGTAGGCTCGCAGCCTGGGCCGCCGTACCGCTCGTCGCAACCCTGGGCCTCGCGGCCTGTGGCAGCGGCGACGACGGCGGTTCCGGGGACAGCAACCCCAACGCTACGGTGTCGATCCAGATCGGTGAACCGCAGCACCTGATCCCGACCAACACCACCGAGACGAGCGGGAACCAGGTCCTCAGCGCCCTGTTCACCCCGCTGGTGGACTACGACGCCCAGAACAAGCCTTACGAGGTTCAGGCGGAGTCGATCCAGAGCACCGACAACACCACCTGGACGATCAAGCTGAAGGACGGCTACACCTTCCACAACGGTGAGAAGGTCACGTCCGACAGCTACATCAACGCCTGGAACTACGGCGCTTATGCCCCGAACGGCCAGGGCGCCAGCTACTTCTTCGAGAAGATCGCCGGGTACGACGACCTCCAGTCGACCGACCCGGACGGCGAAGAGGGCCCGCAGAAGGCCCCGGAGCCGAAGGCGAAGACGATGAGCGGGCTGAAGAAGGTCGACGACTCGACCTTCACCGTCACCCTCTCCGCGCCGTACTCCGAGTTCAAGACGATGCTCGGGTACAACGCCTTCTACCCGCTGCCGAACGCCGCCTTCTCCGCCCCCGGCGTGATCAAGGACGGCTTCGAGGACGCCATCATCGGCGATGGCCCCTTCAAGATCAAGGGCACCTGGCAGCACGACGCCAAGGTCGAGGTCGAGCGTTACGACGCCTTCCCCGGCGAGAAGCCGAAGGTTGGCGGCGTCGAGTTCCGGATCTACCAGCAGCTCACCGCCGCGTACGCGGACGTGATCTCGGACAACCTGGACGTCGTACCGACGATCCCGACCGAGAACCTGACCAGCGCGGCGAGCGACCTCGGCGACCGGTTCCAGCAGAGCCCGGCGTCGTCGTTCCAGTTCCTGGCGTTCCCGACGTTCGACCCGGCGTACAGCAAGCCCGAGGTTCGTAAGGCGATCTCCGAGGCGATCGACCGCGACGAGATCATCAAGTCGGTCTTCAAGGACTCGCAGCAGTCGGCCCGCTCGTTCGTCTCGCCGGTTGTCGCCGGATACCGGGACAACACCTGTGGCGCCGCGTGCGTGTTCGACCCGGCCAAGGCCAAGGCGGAGTACACCGCCGCGGGCGGCCCGGCGAAGATCCAGATCTCGTACAACGGCGATGGTGGCCACAAGGACTGGGTCGACGCGACCTGCAACCAGCTCAAGACCAACCTGGGCGTGGACTGCGTCGGCGCTGCCGAGCCGAAGTTCGCCGACCTGCTGGACAAGGTCGAGAAGAAGCAGCCGGTCGGCATGTTCCGGCTCGGCTGGATCATGGACTACCCGTCCATGGAGAACTACCTCGGCCCGCTCTACACCACGAACGGCTCGTCGAACTACTACGGGTACAGCAACCCGCAGTTCGACTCGCTGGTGAAGGAAGGCGTCTCGGCCGCCACCCCGGACGAGGCGATCAAGAAGTACCAGGCCGCTGAGGACATCCTGGCGAACGACCTGCCGGTGATTCCGCTGCGCTTCGGTCAGAACAACTTCGGCTACTCGAGCAAGGTCAAGAACGTCGAGATCGACCTGTTCCAGCGGGTCAATCTGACCAAGATCGAGGCCGTCAGCTGAGCTGACCCCCCGAATCTGGTTCGGTCCATCCGGTAATCCCCGGTGGCTCGGGCCATGGATGGAGCAGTCCGGCGTCGCCCAAGAACGCCGACGCCGGACTGTTCCGCCGGGCACATCGCGAGGTGTTTCCCCGCCGAAAATCCGGGCCTTGAGTGCCCGGATACTTTCGTACGCCGAAACGATCGTTCGTACGACTTTCATCCATATTCGGAGAGAAAGCTAAGGTATGTTCCGCTACATTGTGCGGCGCCTGCTCCAGATGGTCCTCGCATTCTTCGGGACCACTCTGATCGTCTACGCGCTGATGTTCGCCGGCCAGGGCGACCCCATCCAGGCACTCGCCGGCGAGCGGCCGGTTACCCCCGCCCAGCGGGCATACCTGACCGAGACGTTCCATCTCGACAAGACCGGGGTCGGCGGCTTCTTCTACCGCTACTTCGACTACATCGGCAACCTGCTCAAGGGTGACCTGGGCATGTCGCTGACCCAGCGGAAGATCGGCGACATGATCGCCACCGCCTGGCCGGTCACGCTGAAGCTCGCCCTGATCGGCATCGCCGTCGCGATCATCTTCGGCGTCAGCGCCGGGGTCATCGCCGGCATCCGCCGCGGCGGCATCTTCGACAACGCGACGCTGCTGCTGACCCTGCTGGTGCTCGGCATCCCGACCATCGTGCTGGCCCCGCTCGCGCAGTATTTCCTCGGCGTCAAGCTCGGCTGGTTCCCGCCGACCGCGGGCGCGCAGCCCAGCTTCTACGCCCTCCTGCTGCCCGGCATCGTGCTCGGCTCACTATCCCTGGCGACAGCGCTGCGACTGACCCGTACGTCGGTCGCCGAGAACATGCGCTCCGACTACGTACGGACGGCGAAGTCCAAGGGTCTGCCCCAGCGCCGCATCGTCGGTGTGCACGTACTGCGGAACTCGCTGATCCCGGTGGTCACGTTCCTCGGTGTCGAGCTGGGCAACCTGATGAGCGGCGCGATCATCACCGAGGGCGTGTTCAACATCCCCGGCATCGGGTTCAACCTCTTCCGCGGTATCCGTACCGAGGACGGCCCGCTGGTGGTCGGAATCGTCAGCATCCTGGTCGTGGTCTACCTGATCTGCAACCTGGTGGTCGACGTCCTCTACGCCGTACTCGACCCGAGGATCCGCTATGTCTGAGCGGCCACGGACAACCGAGTACCGGTTCGAGCAGCGCGGTGAGCGCGATCAGTACGAGCGCAGCGAGGTGCAGGCATGAGTGACTACGAAACGGTCGCCGCGACCGAGAACCCGAGCGCGCGGCGTGGACCCACCGGGGAACCGGGCGCGCCCGGCAAGGTGGAGGTGCTGCACAAGCCGCGCAGCCTCGCCGGTGACGCGTGGCGCGACCTGCGCCGCAACCCGATCTTCTGGGTCTCGCTCAGCCTGGTCGTGATCGTCACCCTGATGGCGGCCTTCCCCAGCCTGCTCACCTCGAACGACCCGACCGACTGCACGCTGTCCCGGCAGCACCAGGGTCCGACCGGCGGCGCCATCTTCGGCTACAACTTCCAGGGCTGCGACATCTACGCCCGCTCGGTGTACGGCGCCCGCGCGTCGCTTCTGGTCGGCGCCCTCTCCGCACTGCTCACCGGCATCATCGCCGTGGTGGTCGGGATGTTGGCCGGCTACTTCGGCGGCTGGGTCGACGCGGTGCTGTCCCGGGTCATCGACATCGTCCTGGGCCTCCCGCTGCTGCTCGCCGCGATCGTGCTGCTCAAGCGGATCAGCAGCGACAACCAGTGGGCCCGGATCGCCGCACTGATCTTCGTACTCGCGGTCCTCGGTTGGACCACCGCGGCCCGGGTCATCCGGTCCTCGGTGATCAGCGCGAAGCAGCAGGACTACGTGGCGGCGGCCCGGATGCTCGGCGCCGGCAACGGCCGGATCATGTGGCGTCACATCCTGCCGAACTCGCTCGCCCCGGTGGTCGTGGTGCTCACCATCGCCCTCGGCGCGTTCATCGCCGCCGAGGCCACCCTGTCGTTCCTCGGCATCGGCCTCAAGGAACCGACGATCTCGTGGGGTATGGACATCGACGCCGGCCGGGTGCACATGCGGGAGTCGGCCACCCCGCTGATCGTCCCGTCCACGTTCCTCGCCCTGACGGTGCTCGCGTTCATCATGCTCGGCGACGCCATCCGCGACGCCTTCGACCCGAAGCTGCGGTGATCAAATCATGAGCTACCTTTCGGCCCAGCCCATCGCGGCGCCGTCCGCCCGCGGTGGCGACCACCCGCACCTGCTCGAGGTACGGGACCTGTACGTCCAGTTCAACACCCGCGACGGCGTGGCGAAGGTGATCAACGGCGTCTCGTACCACCTGGACGCCGGGGAGACCCTGGCCGTGCTCGGTGAGTCCGGCTCCGGCAAGTCGGTCACCGCACAGGCGATCATGGGCATCCTGGACATGCCGCCGGCCGTCATCCCGTCCGGCCAGATCCTCTACGACGGCAGCGACCTGCTCAAGATGCCCGAGGAGCAGCGCCGGCAGGTCCGGGGCAAAGAGATCGCGATGATCTTCCAGGACGCGCTCTCCGCGCTGAACCCGGTTTTCCCGGTCGGTTGGCAGATCGGCGAGACGCTGCGCCAGCGCGAGGGCCTGTCCCGCGCCGACGCCCGCAAGCGCGCCATCGAGCTGATGGAACTGGTGAAGATCCCGGCCGCGAAGCAGCGGGTGGGTGACTACCCGCACCAGTTCTCCGGCGGCATGCGCCAGCGCGTGATGATCGCGATGGCGCTGGCGCTGAACCCGCGGGTGCTGATCGCCGACGAGCCCACCACGGCGCTCGACGTCACCGTGCAGGCCCAGATCATGGACCTGCTCGGTGACCTGCGCCGGGAACTCAACATGGCGATGATCCTGATCACCCATGACCTCGGTGTGGTCGCCGACGTCGCGGACCGGATCGCCGTCATGTACGCCGGCCGGATCGTCGAACACGCCGACGTGCACTCGCTGTACTCGCGGCCCGGCCACCCGTACACCAAGGGTCTGCTGGAGTCGATTCCCCGGCTGGACCAGCGCGGCCAGGAGCTGTCCACCATCAAGGGCCTGCCACCGAACCTGATGCGCATCCCCTCGGGCTGCCCCTTCCACCCGCGCTGCCCGTACGCCCAGCAGGTCTGCGTCGATGTCGTGCCCGAGAACCGGAACCTCGGCAACGACCGGACCAGCGCATGTCACTTTGCCCAGGAGGTCCTCGATGGCCGGCTCTAGCGCAACCAAGGTGCGTGGCGAAACGATCCTGCAGGTCGACAACGTCGTCAAGCACTTCCCGATCACCCAGGGAATCGTCTTCAAGAAGCAGATCGGCGCCGTCAAGGCGGTCGACGGGGTCAGCTTCGAACTGCGCCGCGGTGAGACCCTCGGTGTGGTCGGCGAGTCCGGCTGCGGCAAGTCGACCCTCGCCCGGCTGCTGATGCGGCTGGAGACGCCGACCGGTGGCAAGGCGATGCTGGAGGGGCAGGACATCTTCAAGATGTCCGGCTCCGGCCTGCGGCGGCTGCGTCGCAACGTGCAGATGGTCATGCAGGACCCGTACACGTCGTTGAACCCTCGGATGACGGTCGGCGACATCATCGGCGAGCCGTTCGAGATCCACCCCGAGGTGGCACCGCGCGGTGACCGCAGCCGGCGGGTACGGGAGCTGCTCGACATCGTCGGGCTGAACCCGGAGCACATCAACCGGTACCCGCACCAGTTCTCGGGTGGGCAGCGGCAGCGCATCGGCATCGCCCGTGCGCTGGCCCTGAAGCCGGAGGTGATCGTCTGTGACGAGCCGGTGTCGGCGCTGGACGTGTCGATCCAGGCTCAGGTGATCAACCTGCTGGAGAAGCTCCAGGACGAGCTGGGCCTGTCGTACGTGTTCATCGCGCACGACCTGTCCGTGGTCCGGCACATCGCCGACCGGGTCGCCGTGATGTACCTCGGCAAGATCGTCGAGATCGGTACGAACGAGGAGATCTACGAGCGGCCGACCCACCCGTACACCCAGGCACTGCTCTCCGCGGTGCCGGTGCCGGACCCGTCCGCCCGCGCCCACCGCGAGATCATCCGGCTGACCGGCGACGTGCCCTCGCCGGCCGACCCGCCGTCCGGCTGCCGGTTCCGTACCCGGTGCTGGAAGGCGCAGGACATCTGCGCCACCCAGGACCCGCAGCTGGTCCTCCGCGCGGTCGACCCGCACCCGTCCGCCTGCCACTTCGCCGAACTCAAGCACGTCGTCGCCTGACGTACGGCGGGGCGTGGACGGCCTGGGAGGGCCTGTCCACGCCCCGTCGGGGACGATCAGTGGAAGAAGTGCCGGGTACCGGTGAAGTACATGGTCAGACCGGCCTGCTGGGCAGCGGCGATGACCTCTTCGTCGCGTACGGAACCGCCGGGCTGGACCACACCGCGCACCCCGGCGTCGAGCAGCACCTGCAACCCGTCCGCGAACGGGAAGAAGGCGTCGGAGGCGGCAGCCGCGCCACGGGCCCGCTCGGCACCCGCGCGGGAGACCGCCAGCCGGGCCGAGTCCACCCGGTTGACCTGCCCCATGCCCACCCCGACGGTGGCACCGTCGGTGGCGAGCAGGATCGCGTTGCTCTTCACCGACCGGATCGCCCGCCAGGCGAAGACCAGGTCCCGCAGGAGTTCCGGCGCCGCGCCGTCACCGGCGACCAGGCGCCAGTTGGCCGAGTCGTCGCCGGGTGCGTCGATCCGGTCCGGGGACTGGGCCAGCACCCCGCCGGTGACCGGCCGCCACTCCACCGACGCCGGCTGCCAGGCCGGCGCCCGGAGCAACCGGAGGTTCTTCTTACCGGCCAGCACCTCGACCGCGCCGTCGGTGAAGTCCGGGGCGACCACCACCTCGGTGAAGATGTCGGCGATCTGCTTGGCCAACTCGACCGAGACCGGCTGGTTGACCGCGATCACCCCACCGAACGCCGACACCGGGTCGCAGACGTTCGCCTTGCGGTGCGCGTCGGCCACGTCGACCCCGGTGGCGATGCCGCACGGGTTGGCGTGCTTGATGATCGCGACGACCGGAAGGTCCGGGCCGAAGTCGTTCGCCGCCCGCCAGGCCGCGTCCGCGTCGACGTAGTTGTTGTAGGACATCTCCTTGCCGTGCAACTGGCGTGCCTGCGCCAGCCCCGCCGGAACGGCTGGGTCCAGGTAGATCGCGGCCCGCTGGTGCGGGTTCTCGCCGTAGCGCAGGGTGGCACCGCGGCGCAGGGCGAGCCCGGAGAAGTCCGGCCAGTCCCGCTCCGAGGCCAGGTCCTGGGCGAACCACTGCGCCACCGCCACGTCGTACTCGGCGATGTCGGCGAAGGCCCGCGCCGCGAGCGCGCGCCGCTCGCCGAGGGTGAAACCGCCGCCGGCCAGGGCGTCCAACACCGACGGGTACGCCTGCACGGACGTCACCACCGCCACCGACGCGTGGTTCTTGGCCGCCGCCCGGACCATCGCCGGACCGCCGATGTCGATCTGCTCCACGCAGGCGTCGAAGTCCGCGCCGGAGGCGACCGTCTCGCTGAACGGGTAGAGGTTCGACACCAGCAGGTCGAACGGGGCGATGCCGAGTTCGTCGAGTTGGGCGGTGTGCGTGTCCAGCCGCAGGTCGGCGAGGAGACCGGCGTGCACCTTCGGGTGCAGGGTCTTGACCCGCCCGTCCAGGGTCTCGGGGAAGCCGGTCAGCTCCTCCACCTGGGTCACCGGGATACCGGCACCGGCGATGGTGGCGGCGGTGCTGCCGGTCGACACGATCTCAACCCCGGCGGCGTGCAGCGCCTGGGCCAACTCGGTCAGCCCGGTTTTGTCGTACACGCTGACCAGCGCGCGGCGCAGCGCCCGCCGGCCATCGGAGGTGGTGCTCATGGGATCGTGACCTTTCTTCCGGTGATGGTCCAGCCCTCGCGGACCAGCCGGCCGACCTGCTCGACGAGCTGGGCGCGCTCGGCAACCTTGATGCGTTCGGTGAGGGTTTCCTCGTTGTCGTCGTCGAGCACCGGCACCGTCACCTGGGCGACGATCGGCCCGGTGTCGACACCGGCGTCGACGAAGAAGAGCGTGGCGCCGGCGACCTTCACCCCGTAGGCGAGCGCGTCGCGCGGGCCGTGGATGCCGGGGAAGGCGGGCAGCAACGCGTTGTGCGTGTTCAGGTAGCGGTCGCCGAAGGCGGCGAGGAAGTGCGGGCCGACGAGCTTGAGGAAGCCGGCCGAGACCACCAGGTCGGGTTTGTGTTCGGCGACGTGCGCGGCGAGCGCCTGGTCCCACTCGTCCCGGTCGGCGTACGCCTTGAGCGGGTCGACGAAGACCGGCACCCCTGCGGCGGTGGCCCGGTCGAGTCCGGCGATGCCGTCCCGGTCCGCGCCGACGGCGACCACCTGGGCGCCGTACGCCGGGTCGGTGGCCGCGTCGAGCAACGCCTGCAGGTTGCTACCGGACCCGGAAATGAGGACGACGACACGGGCGGCCGACACGGGCTCAGTCACCCGAGCACCCTATCGGGCAGCTCAGCCCGGCTCTGCGGCGGCTCACGCTAATCCCCCGGCCGTGGGAGGTCGACGTGGCGCCGGACGGGACGACGGGAGCGCGGGACGACGGCGGGTGCGGGACGACGGCGGGTGCGGGACGACGGCGGGTGCGGGACGACGGCGGACGCGGGCACGGGGTGGCGGACACGGGCGCGGGGTGGCGGACACGGGCGCGGGTGGCGGGGACGGGGCGCGGGTCAGGGCCGGGCGCGGGTCAGGGGCGGGCGCGGGTCAGGGGCGGGCGCGGGTCAGGGGCGGGCGAAGGCGCGGGTGACGGCGGCGCCGACCACCGCACCGACCGCCACCACCACGGTGGCGATCACCGACACCTGCCAGCTCACCGGACCGACCTCGGCCATCCGGCCGCCGCCGAGCGAGCCACCGGAGGCCCACGCGGCCACGCCGAGCACCGCGCCGGCCACCGGTCCCCCGATCGCCGCCGCGGCGAGCAGCGGTGCCCAGGGCACCGCGGACTGTCCCCGGCCGGACATCCTGGGCAGCGGCGCGGGCGACGGCGGCAGCCCGGCCCGGCGCAGCGACCGCCGGGTGAGCAGCCAGCCGGCGGCCATGCCGGCGATCGCCGGCACCGCGAGCAGCGCCACGCGCAGGCCACCGATCGGCCCGGACGGCAGGCCGGCGAGCAACGGTACGGCGGGCAGCGCGCCCACCGTGACCTCGGTGGTGCTCACGCTGGTGTCGGTGCCGATCGCGAACCCCGGTCCGAGCAGGTACGACGCCGCCCAGACGGAGGCGTTCGGCGCGTACGCGACGCTGACCACGGTGATGCCGGCCTGCCCCACCACACCGGTCCGGTACGCGGTGAGCATGTCGCTGGCCGCACCGCCACCGGTGGCCACCGCCAGTCCGGCCGCACCGGCACCGGCACCGAGCAGCAGCAGTGCGGCCACGGCTCCGGTCCGCAGCCCGTCGCGCAACACCGAGGGGGTACGCCGGGCGAGCGCGCCGAGCGTGCCGGTGATCGGCAGCGCACCGGCGAGCGCCGCGACGGCACCGAAGCAGGTGAGCGTGAGGCCTGCCCGTGCCGGTGACACCTGCTCGCCACCGGCATTGACGATCAGGGCGGCGACGACTCCGAGCAGCCCGTACGCGATGCCGACCGCGCCCGCGACGGAGAACGCCTGGCGCGGCGTGCCGTGCTGCCGGGCCCCGATCGCCCGACTGGTGTGTACGCCCGCGCGCGCCACCCGCCACGCGGCCAGTACGGCGAGCCCCAGCGGCGGCAGGTGCAGCGTTCCGGCGTCGGTCTCGAGCGGGACGCCGTGGCCGAGCAGCCAGCCGGCGAGCCCGACCCGGGCCGCCCCGCCCACCGCACCGGCGTCCTCGGTGAACCGCGCGAAGCCCAGGATGACCGCGACCGGCAGGTAGGACAGGGACGCCGCCCAACCGGTTGCCACGGCGGCGGCCACCGGCAGCGGTGCCCGTCCGGACCGGCGCGTACCCGTACCCGACGTGCCGTCCGGCCGGGCGGTCCTGCTCGCCGCCGCGGACGCCGTCCGTGCCGCAAGCCTCCGCTCCCGGTCGGACTCGGGACTCGCGAGCATCCGCTCCCGCTCGGACTCGCGACTCACGGGCGTGCGCTCCGGCTCGGACTCGCGATTCGCGAGCATCCGCTCCCGGTCGGACTCGCGACTCACGGGCGTGCGGTCCCGCTCGGACTCGCGGCCGGAGGAGGCGCGATCGAGGTCCGGCTCACGACTCGTGGGCACCCGATCCCGGTCGGGCTCGCCCCGGCGGGCAGCCGGGACCGCCGCGGCCGCTGGCGGATGGCCGGTGGTCGGGGTGGGGTCCGCCGGCTCGGGCCGAACCGGACGCCCAGGCTGATCGGGGGTGACGGGTGGCATCGTGACCTACTCTGGCACGCCGACGTGTGGGCTGGGGGGCGACACCACCGTTGCGGGCACACGGATTCCCCGATTTCGAGGTATTCCCCCGGTTGCGGGGTTAGCGTCGGCCCTGCGTCGGCGATCCGGTCGGAATCCCCGCGTCACCCACGGTGGAGGTGAGTATGGCGGGTCAGTATCCGTATCCGCCCCCGCGGCCGGCACCGTCCGGGCGGGACCGGACCACCCTGTGGGGCGTGCTCGGCATCATCATCGGGCTGGTCTGCTGCGGCGTACTCGGCGTGATCCTCGGTTACCTGTCCATCCGGGACGCACGGCGGTTCGGCGGGTCGCCCGTACTCGGCTGGATCGCGATCGTGTTGAGCGTGCTCAACATCCTCGGTACGGCGATCCTGCGCGGCACCGGTAACTACCCCGGCTGGCGCTAGACGACTGACCCTGCCTCCGGCTGGTGACCCGCGACGATCTTGCACTTGTGGTGGTAAACAAATCCGGATGAGTGCCCTGATTCCAGGCGCCACAAGTGCAAGATCGTCGCGGGAATCGCGGGGGGCGGGTAGAGCGGGGTACGTGGAGAGGGGCTGGCCGCTTGGTGGCCAGCCCCTCTCCACGATCTGTGCCGGTTGACGCCGGCACCGGCAGCTCAGCTGCCGGACATGATCTCCCGCATGAGCTGGGCGGTCTCGGTCGGAGTCTTGCCGACCTTGACCCCGACCGCCTCCAGCGCCGCCTTCTTGGCGTCCGCGGTGCCGGCCGAACCGGAGATGATCGCTCCGGCGTGCCCCATCGTCTTGCCCACCGGTGCGGTGAAGCCGGCGATGTAGCCGACGACCGGCTTGGTCACGTTGGCCTTGATGAACTCGGCCGCCCGCTCCTCGGCGTCGCCGCCGATCTCGCCGATCATCACGATCGCGTCGGTGTCCGGGTCGGCCTGGAACGCCGCCAGCGCGTCGATGTGGGTGGTGCCGATGATCGGGTCACCGCCGATGCCGACGCAGGTGGAGAAGCCGATGTCGCGCAGCTCGTACATCATCTGGTAGGTCAGCGTGCCGCTCTTGCTGACCAGGCCGATGCGGCCGGAGCCGGTGATGTCGGCCGGGATGATGCCGGCGTTGGAGGCGCCCGGCGAGGCGATGCCGGGGCAGTTCGGCCCGATGATCCGGGTCTGCTCGCCCTTGCTCACGTTGTACGCCCAGAACGCCGCGGTGTCGTGCACCGGCACGCCCTCGGTGATCACCACGGCGAGTTCGATGCCCGCGTCGATCGCCTCGACCACCGCGCCCTTGGTGAACTGCGGCGGTACGAAGATGACCGTGGCGTTGGCACCCGTGCCGGCGATCGCGTCCGCGACGCTGGCGAAGACCGGCAGCTCGGTGCCGTCGAAGTCGACGGTCTGACCGGCCTTGCGGGGGTTCACCCCGCCGACCACGTTGGTGCCGGCGGCGAGCATCCGTCGGGTGTGCTTGGAGCCCTCGGAGCCGGTCATCCCCTGGACGATGACCTTCGAGTCCTTGGTCAGCCAGATTGCCATGATCAGACCCCCGCAGCCGCGAGCTCGGCGGCCCGCTCGGCCGCTCCATCCATCGTGTCGACCCGCTGCACCAGCGGGTTCGCCGCGGCGTCGAGGATTGCCCGACCCGCCTCGGCGTTGTTGCCGTCGAGCCGTACGACCAGCGGCTTGTCGACCTGCTCACCGCGCTCGGCGAGCAGGGCCAGCGCCTGGACGATACCGTTGGCGACCTCGTCGCAGGCGGTGATGCCGCCGAAGACGTTCACGAACACGCTCTTGACCGCCGGGTCGGAGAGCACGATCTCCAGGCCGTTCGCCATCACCGCGGCACTCGCGCCGCCGCCGATGTCGAGGAAGTTGGCCGGCTTCACGCCGCCGTGCCGCTCCCCGGCGTACGCGACCACGTCGAGCGTGGACATGACCAGGCCGGCGCCGTTGCCGATGATGCCCACGGCACCGTCGAGCTTGACGTAGTTGAGGTCCTTCTCCTTGGCCCGCTGCTCCAGCGGATCCACCGACGCCTGGTCGACCAGCGCCTCGTGGTCCGGGTGCCGGAACCCGGCGTTCTCGTCCAGGGTCACCTTGGCGTCGAGCAGCAGCACGTCGCCCTTTGCCGTACGGGCCAACGGGTTGACCTCGACCAGGGTGGCGTCCTCGGCGACGAACGCCCGCCACAGCCCGACCGCGATCTCCGCGATCTGGTCGGCCACCACGGCCGGGAACTGGGCCGCGGCGACGATTTCGTTGGCCTTTGCCAGGTCGACGCCGACGTTGGCGTCGATCGCGATCTTGGCGACCCGCTCCGGGGTCTCGGCGGCGACCTGCTCGATGTCCATACCGCCGGCCACGCTGGCGATGCAGAGGAAGGTGCGGTTCGCCCGGTCGAGCAGGTAGGAGAGGTAGTACTCCTCGGCGATCTCCGCGGTCACGGTGATCATGACCTTGTGGACCGTGTGACCCTTGATGTCCATGCCCAGGATGTCGGTGGCACGAGCCACCGCATCCTCGGGGTTGTCGGCGAGCTTGACCCCGCCGGCCTTGCCCCGGCCGCCGACCTTCACCTGGGCCTTGACGACCACTCGGCCACCGAGGCGATCGGCGATCGCGCGGGCCTCCTCCGGGGTGGTGGCGACGCCGCCGGCGAGCACGGGCAAACCGTGCCGCTCGAACAGCTCGCGCCCCTGGTATTCGTACAGGTCCACGATTGCGCGTCCCGTCCAGTCTCCGCGGCGCGCCGTCGCGCCGCCGCCAGCGTGAAATGAGTTGACGCCTGCCGTACCAAAAGAAACAGGCCTCCGGCCGCAGCCTAGCGAGATCGGCACCGGGGGCAACCGAGCGGGTGCGCGGTGTGCGGTACTGCACAACTCGCCCACACCCGGATACAGCTCCGCCAGGGCGTCGCCGGTCGCCGCGGAAAGCTTTCTGGCCGATCTCGCAAGAACCGCGTAACCCCCACGGGAAGCCGTCGTTGAGTCAGATGTCGGAGCGCTGAGCCGCGCGATGACGGGAAGCGGCCGATGCCCTGTCGGTCGAGGGGTGGCGGCGGGGCATCGCGCATAGAGAGGCCGGACGTGTGAGGGGTGCGTCCGGCCTCTCCCCCCGTCAGTACGCCTGACGGGGGTGCCGACACCCGAGCTGACTCCCCGCGATCGCCGGGCGCGGTTCTTGCTACTTCATCGACCCTGGCCGACGGTTCCGTGCCCAGCATCACACCGGCAGCCGACCACGGTCACGCAGCGCTATCGCGACGCCGGCACCGTTCAGGCCACCGGCTGGGCGACGTTCGCCCGTACCCATTCCACGATCGCCTGGGTGGTCGCGCCGGGAGTGAAGATCTTGGCGACCCCGATCCGCTCCAGCTCGGGAATGTCGGCCTCGGGGATGATGCCGCCGCCGAAGACGACCATGTCCTGGGCATCCCGCTCGGCCAGCAGTTCGACCACCCGGCGGAACAGGGTCATGTGCGCGCCGGAGAGGACCGACAGGCCGACCGCGTCCGCGTCCTCCTGGATGGCGGTCTCGACGATCTGCTCCGGGGTCTGGTGCAGGCCGGTGTAGATGACCTCCATGCCGGCGTCCCGCAACGCGCGGGCGACCACCTTCACGCCACGGTCGTGCCCGTCCAAGCCGGGCTTGGCGACGACGACCCGCGTTCGAGAGCTCATCAGCACACCTTTCCAGGGCACCTCGGCAACCACCTTAACGAACGGTAACCCGAGGTCCGTACGAGATGGAATCTGGGCGGTACGCCGGACCGACGCGCGAACATCGCCGACCGTCCGGGCGAGACCGACGCCGTCCGGACAGCCGGAACTCCGGGTGCCGTCGGGCCGTCACTGCGTGTCGCCACGGACCGATTCGACTGACCCGCCGTACCGCTCGTGATGACTGACAGTTACTAACGATAAGACCCACTAATGGTTACGAAATTGGGCGTTTCCCGACGGACAGGCGCACCGCACGACGACAAAGCCGTGGGGTGACTTGTGGGCCGACTAGGCGGCGGTTACCGTGACGACGGTTGTCATCAGGTCCACGATCGGGTGACAACACGGTCCGCCGGTGTGGTTCTCGCTTCATCCACACGGGCACGACCGGTTCAAATACCCGACAACGGAGGGTGTGCGTGCGCCAGCGCCTGTCGTCTGAGCCCGATCGCTATCGCGGGCGACGCCGCGTACCCACCCCCCCGCGCAGTCGCTACGCCGCAGTTGTCACCACCGCATTCGTCGGTGCCGGGATCGTCGCCCTGGGCGCGGCAGCAATGCCCGACGCCAAGGCGGTCAACCCCACCACCCTGGCCGATCTAGAGAACGCCGCGGCCACCAGTGACGACCTCGCCTCGCGTGCGGACACCGCGGAGCGCGCGTCCCGTGACGACGACCGGTCGGGCATCGCCAGCACGATGGCGGAAGCGCCGGACGTCTGGCTGCTGCCGCTGCACGGCTATAACTTCACCTCCCCCTACGGCATGCGCTGGGGCGATCTGCACACCGGGGTCGACCTGGCCGCGGCCGAGGGCACCCCGTTCCGCGCGATCCACGGCGGCAAGGTCACCCGCGCCGGCTGGTACGGCGGCTACGGCCTCTGCGTGATCGTGCAGCACCCGGACGGCACCGAAGCGGTCTACGGCCAGTCCTCCAAGCTCTCGGTCAAGGTGGGCCAGGAGGTCAAGGCCGGCGACGAACTCGGTCTGGTCGGCATGACCGGCCACTCGTACGGCTCCCACCTGCACCTTGAGGTGCACGTCGACGGGGTTCCCCGCGACCCGATCCCGTACCTGCGGGACAAGGGAGTCGACCTGCAGACCGAGGTCGAGGCAATCTACGGCGGCGTAGGCGCTTCGTAGCCCGACGTAATACATCGATCACCGCCCGGACACATGTCCGGGCGGTTTTTCGTGTTCGCGATCGGCAAAGTTCCCTACGCCACAGGAGTCGGTGTGACCGGGGACACGTTGATCTTCGCTTGATATCCGGTATCCCGGCCGCAATTCCGACAAAATCCCGCGCCGTACGGTCGCCCCGCACCGCCCACCCTCGACCCGATGCCGCAGGTCAGAGGCACAACCGACCACCATTTCCGGGTCCGTTCCAGTACCCCCGGAGGTTCCACCCGTGCCCGAAACCCAGCCGTTCGACGACCGCGACCGCGAAGAGGGCGGAGACGACCGCCAGCCGGGCACCGGGGTGGCCCGACACCGGGCCGGCCGGAGCCGGGTCAGCCGCAGCGCGTACGTCGCGACCGGGCTGGCCGTACTGATCGGCTTCGGCGTCGCGGCTGTCACCGTCGGCGGTGACGGCGACCAGCCGGACAACACCGCCCTGGTGGCCGAGGACGCGGCCGCCCGCACCGCGGCCGCCAACCGTGCCGACCGGTCCCAGCGGGATCCGATCCTCGAATCACCGACCGCCGTTCCCACCAGCGCGCTGGCCCCGACCGGTTCGCCGAGCCCGACCCCGAGCGCGGTCCCGTCCAGCCCGGTCGCACCGAGCAGCGCGGCGCCGACGGCCAAGAAGAAGGCCAGCGCCAAGCCCAAGCCGACACCCGCCCGGACCACGGCGAAGCCGACGAAGGCCAGCACCGCCGCCTGGGTCAGCCCGATGCCCGGTGCCCCGGTCAGCTCCTGCTACGGCATGCGTGGCGGCGTACTGCACGCCGGCATCGACCTGGCGGAGCCGGAGAACACCCCGATCCACGCGGTCGCCGCCGGCACGGTGATCACCGCCGGTGCGGCCTACGACGGGTACGGCATCTCGGTCGTCATCGACCACGGCAACGGCATCCTGACCCACTACGCCCACCAGAACCGGACCGCGGTGAAGGTCGGCGACAAGGTCACCCCCGGCCAGGTCATCGGGTACGAGGGTGCCACCGGGGACGCCACCGGCCCGCACCTGCACTTCGAGGTGCACCAGGGCGGGCTCTGGAACCAGATCGACCCGGCGGTGTTCATGCGCTCGCACGGCGTCGACCTCGGCTGCTGAGCACCCGAACCGAAACTCCCCCCTGTGGTGGTGGTGAAGCCGTCGGGCCCGCATCCGGTCCTCCCGGATACGGGCCCGACGGCATTTCCCCACCGCAGTAGCACCCCGGTCAGCGCCGGAGCGACAGGTCAGAGCTTCTCGACCGGGGCGTGCCGCAGCACCAGCCACATGGTCTGGTCGCCGAAGTCGATCTGCGCCCGCGCACCCGGCCCGTGTCCCTCCACCGCGAGCACCCGGCCGAGGCCGTACCGCTGGTGGTTGACCCGGTCGCCGGCTGCGACCTTCGGGGTCTGCGGCAGCTCGCTGGCGGTGGTGAGTCGACTGGCGTCGACACCGAGCCTGCTGGCGAGCTGCGCCGCCTTCGGCGTACCCCCGGTGAAGCCGCCGCCGCGACCGGCCGAGCCGGACCCCGCGCCGCCGGACCGCCCACCCACGCCGCCGCCGGTGCCGGACCACGAGGTGTACGACCCCTCGGTGCGCTCCCAGCGCACCAGGTCGGCCGGCAACTCGGCCATGAAACGCGACGCCGGGTTGTACGACGGCTGCCCCCACGCCGAGCGGGTGACCGCACGGGACAGGTAGAGCCGCTGCCGGGCACGGGTGATGCCGACGTACGCCAGCCGGCGCTCCTCCTCCAGCTCACGGGTGTCGCCGAGGGCGCGCAGGTGCGGGAAGACGCCGTCCTCCAGGCCGGTGAGGAAGACGACCGGGAACTCCAGGCCCTTGGCCGTGTGCAGGGTCATCAGGGTTACCACACCCTGATGCACCTCGGGCTCCTCGCCGTCGGCCGCCGGACCCGCCTGGTCGGGGATCTGGTCGGCGTCGGCGACCAGGGCGACCTGCTCCAGGAAACCGGCCAGGGTGGCGCCGGTCCCGTCCTCGGACTGCGCCTCGACCCGCTCGGTGTACTCCCGCGCGACGCTCACCAGTTCCTGGAGGTTCTCCACCCGCCCGGCGTCCTGCGGGTCGAGGCTCTCCTCCAGTTCGCTGAGGTAACCGGAGCGGGTCAGCAGCGACTCCAGCACCTCCTCCGGCGCGGCCGTCTCGGCCAGCTCGCGGGCGGCGTCGAGCAGGGCGACGAAGTCGGCGATCGAATTCGCGGCCCGGGTGGAGATGCCGGGCGCGTTGCCGGCCCGGCGCAGCGCGGCCCCGAACGAGATCCGGTCCCGGGTGGCGAGCGCCTCGACGCACGCCTCGGCCCGGTCGCCGATCCCGCGGCGGGGGGTGTTGAGCACCCGGCGCAGGCTCACCGTGTCGTCGTCGTTGACCACCGCACGCAGGTACGCCAGCGCGTCGCGTACCTCCTTGCGCTCGTAGAAGCGCACCCCGCCGACGACTTTGTACGGCAGCCCGACCCGGATGAACACCTCCTCGAACACCCGCGACTGGGCGTTGGTGCGGTAGAAGACCGCCACCTCGCCCGGCCGGGTCAGCCCCTCGTCGGTGAGCCGGTCGATCTCACGGGCCACCCAGTCGGCCTCGGCGTGCTCGGTGTCGGCGACGTAACCGACGATCTGCTCACCCGCGCCGGCCTCGCTCCACAGCCGCTTCGGCTTGCGTGAGGTGTTCCGGTCGATCACCGCGTTGGCCGCGTTGAGGATGGTCTGGGTGGAGCGGTAGTTCTGCTCCAGCAGGATGGTCCGGGCGTCGGTGAAGTCCCGCTCGAACTCCAGGATGTTCCGGATCGTCGCACCCCGGAACGCGTAGATCGACTGGTCCGCGTCACCGACCACGCAGAGCTCACCCGGCGGCAGCCCGTCCTCACCGATCGGCTCGCTGCCGACCAGCTCCTTGATCAGGGTGTACTGCGCGTGGTTGGTGTCCTGGTACTCGTCGACCAGGACGTGCCGGAACCGGCGCCGGTAACGCTCCGCCACGTGCGGGTGGGACTGCAACAGGTGCACCGTGGTCATGATCAGGTCGTCGAAGTCGAGCGCGTGCGCCTCCTTGAGGCGCTGCTGGTAGCGGGTGTACGCCTCGGCCAGCGCGCGCTCGTTCGGACCCTTCGCCCGACCCGCGAACTCCTCCGGGTCGACCAGCTCGTTCTTCAGGTTGGACACCTGGGCCGCCAGCCCGCGCGCCGGATAGCGCTTCGGGTCCAGGTCCAGCTCCCGGGCGACCATCTGCATCAACCGCCGCGAGTCGTCGGCGTCGTAGATGGAGAAGGTCGACTTCATCCCGGCGTGCTCGTGCTCGGCCCGCAGGATCCGTACGCACGCGGAGTGGAACGTGGAGACCCACATCATCCGGGCCCGGGGGCCGACCAGGGCGGCCACCCGTTCCTTCATCTCACCGGCGGCCTTGTTGGTGAAGGTGATCGCGATGATCTCACCGGGATGCACCTGCCTGGCCGCGAGCAGATAGGCGATCCGGTGGGTCAGCACCCGGGTCTTGCCCGATCCCGCGCCGGCCACGATCAGCAGCGGCGAACCGGCGTGCGTCACAGCGTCGCGTTGCGGGCCGTTCAGCCCGGTGAGCAGGGCCTGTGGATCGAGGGCCGGGCCGGACGGCGGACGCGGCGTCGAGGACTGGATCGGCGGGGTTTCGAAGAGGGCATGCATCGCAGCGCAAGTCTAGGCCGCCGGTCCGACAACACCCTCCTGCCCTGCCGTCTGGCAACCAACTCGTCACCCGGCTGGACTGGTGGGTTCCGGCCCGATCGAGAACGATGACCGGGTACCAACCCCGGACAGCGTTACCGCACTCGATGGGAAGAATTCTGATGAGTCGACCACGACCGCGCGGCTGGGCGCTGGTGCGGCACCTGATGGTGCCCGCCCTCGCCCTTGCCGTCGTCACCACCCTGCCCTTCGCCCCCGCCGCACAACCGTCCCCGGCGTCCGAGCAGTGGACCGCGCTGAAGCCGGTCTCGGTCTCGTACGGCATCCCGACCGGTCGCCCGGCCAAGGGCAACTTCCTCAGCTACAACGACTTCCACGGCGCCATCGACCCACCGACCGGCAGCGGCGCCGCGGTCAACGGCACCCCGGCCGGCGGTGTCGAATACCTGGCCACCTGGCTCAAGAAGCTCCGCGCCGAAGCGGCCGCCGAGGGCCGCAAGAGCACCACCGTCGGAGCCGGTGACCTGATCGGCGCCACCCCGCTGGTCAGCGCAGCCTTCCACGACGAGCCGACGATCGAGCTGATGGACCTGATCGGGCTGGACATCAGCTCGGTCGGCAACCACGAGTTCGACGAGGGCGTCGAGGAACTGATCCGGATCAACCGGGGCGGCTGCCACCCGGTCGACGGCTGCCAGGACGGCGACGGCTTCGCCGGTGCCAGGTTCACCTACCTCGCCGCGAACACGCTGAGCCGGCGTACCGGGCTGCCGATCCTGCCGCCGGTGGACATCCGCCTCGTCGACGGCGTACCGGTCGGCTTCGTCGGGCTGACCCTGGAGGGCACCCCGGGCATCGTCAACCCGGCCGGGATCAGCTCGGTCCGGTTCACCGACGAGATCGAGACCGCCAACCTGTGGGGCACCCTGCTCAAGCTCGCCGGGGTCAAGGCACAGGTGCTGCTCCTGCACGAGGGTGGCTCCCAGTCCGGCGGACCCTCCGACTGCACCAACTTCTCCGGCCCGCTCAAGTCGATCGTGGCCGGGCTGCGCCCCGAGTTCGGGCTGGTCGTCAGCGGACACACCCACCGCGCCTACTCCTGCTCGCTGCCGAACTCCTCCGGCGCGAACAGCGTCGTCACCAGCGCCGGCACCAACGGCCAGCTGATCAGCGACATCGACTACTCGCTGGACCGCCGGACCGGCCGGTTCACCGAGATCACCGCGCGCAACGTGATCGTCGAGAACGGCGTACGCAACGCGGACGGCACCTGGCAGCAGACCACCCCCGGCAACTTCGTACGCAACCCGGCGCTGGTGGAGCCCCGGGCCAAGGCGCTGGCCGACAAGTACCGCACCGCGGTCGCCCCGATCGCCAACCGGGTGGTCGGCCGGATCACCGCCGACATCGTCCGGGACAACCTGCCCAACCAGGAGAGCCCGCTCGGTGACGTGATCGCCGACGCCCAACTCGCCTGGACCGCCGCCAACGGGGCGCAGGTCGCGCTGATGAACCCGGGCGGCATCCGCGCCTCGCTGCCGTACGGCACCTCGGCCGGGGGCGAGGCACCCGGCGAGGTCACGTACGGCGAGGCGTTCACCGTCCAGCCGTTCAACAACCTGGTGGTCACCCAGACCTTCACCGGCGCACAGCTCAAGGACGTGCTGGAACAGCAGTTCGTGGGCTTCAGCGGGCAGACCTCGCAGCGGGTGCTCCAGGTCTCGGCGGGGCTCACGTACAGCTATGACACCACCCTGCCGGCCGGCGGGCGGGTCAGCGGCCTGGCCCTCGGCGGCGTGCCGGTGGATCCGGCGGCCAGCTACCGGGTCACGACCAACGACTTCCTGGCCAACGGCGGTGACGGCTTCACCCTGCTCACCGGCGGCACCGACCGGACCACCGCGCCCGGTTTCGACGTCGACGCCCTGGTCGGCTACCTCGGCGCCGGCGCCCCGGTGACCCCCGGCCCCGCCAACCGCATCACCCGGCTCGGCTGAGCACGAAGTGAGGAAGGGCCCCCTCCTGGACAAAAAACGACGGGAAGGGACCCTTCCTCACCGAGGTGCTTGCGCGGGGGGCCGTTCGGTGGGCATACTCGGTTCGTGATCCAGCAGGCGCACTTCTACTTTTACTATGGCTCCGGGAGTCCGGCAGCCGTAGGTAGCGTCTGATCTAAAACCTACGAACGCCCCGGGCTCCTGGAGCCCGGGGCGTTTCGCTTCGGGGTCTGGATTGCCAGGGGCCAACCCGCTCGGGAGCCCGGAAATGACCGCACACATGCTTGAGCAGCCCGCCAACTCGCCCGCGAACACGCAGACCGGCACCGACTCGCCGGAGGCTGCGGCGCGCATCCTCGCCATGCGCGACCGGATCAACGAGATCGACAGCGCCCTGATCGCCCTCTGGCAGGAACGGGCGAACCTGTCCCAACAGGTCGGGGCGACCCGGGTTGCCTCCGGTGGCACCCGACTGGTCCTCTCCCGCGAACGGGAGATCCTGGACAAGTTCCGTACCGCCCTGGGCGCGGACGGCACCCAGCTCGCACTGCTGGTGCTCCGTGCCGGCCGCGGGCCGCTCTGAACTCTCGCCCGCGCATCCCTGGCCACGGGCCACCGTCGTACGTCATGGGCCGAGACGAGGCCCGGGGCGCCGGTCGCATGGATGACGACCGACGCCCCGGACACTGAGGAGGCACTACCTTCACCGGCGGCTCGAACCGGGTGGGGCCCGGCCGTCGGCGTCTGACCGGCCTACTCGACCGCGTGCACCACGTCCCGCTCCTCGGCGAAGTGGCAAGCGCTCGGGTGACCGGAATGCTCCCGTTCCACCAGCGGTGGTTCCTCCGTGGCGCAGATCTCCTGGGCCTTCCAGCACCGGGTACGGAACCGGCAGCCGGACGGCGGGTTCGCCGGCGACGGCACGTCGCCCTCCAGCACGATCTGGTCCCGGTGCCCGCGCAGCGTCGGGTCCGGCACCGGCACCGCGGAGAGCAGCGCCTGGGTGTACGGGTGGGTCGGCCGCTCGTAGATCTCCTCGTTGTTGCCGATCTCGACGATCTTGCCGAGGTACATCACGGCGACCCGGTCGGCGATGTGCCGGACCACGGACAGGTCGTGCGCGATGAACACGTACGACAGGCCCAGCTCGTCCTGGAGCTTCTCCAGCAGGTTGATCACCTGAGCCTGGATCGACACGTCCAGCGCCGACACCGGCTCGTCACAGATGATGATCTCCGGGTTGAGCGCCAGCGCACGGGCGATGCCAATCCGCTGCCGCTGCCCACCCGAGAACTGGTGCGGGTACCGGTTGATGTGGTCCGGGTTGAGCCCGACCAGATCGATGAGCTGGCGCACCCGCTCCTGCCGGTCACCGCGCGGCACGACATCGGTGTGGATGTCGAACGGCTCGCCGATGATGTCGCCGACCGTCATCCGAGGGTTCAACGACGTGTACGGATCCTGCAACACCATCTGGATGTTGCGCCGAGCCTTCCGCATCGCCGGCCCCTTCAGCCGGGTCATCTCCTCACCGCGGACGTCGATCGTGCCCGAGGTGGGCTTCTCGAGCCCGACCAGCAGTTTCGCCAGGGTCGACTTGCCGCAGCCCGATTCGCCGACGACGCCGAGGGTCTCCCCGCGGCGCAGTTCCAGGTCGACTCCGTCCACCGCCCGGACCGCGCCGACCTGGCTCTGGAACACGATGCCCCGGGTGATCGGGAAATGCTTGACCAGCTGCTGGGTACGCAGCACGACCTCACTCATCGCCCAACACGTCCTTCCAGAAGTGGCAACGCGCGGTCCGGTCCCCGGCCACCTGATAGGCGGGCGGCGGCGGATCGGCCCGGCAGACGTCCTGGGCGTACCCGCACCTCGGGTTGAAGGCGCAGCCCGGCGGGATGTTCATCAGGTTCGGCGGCAGGCCCTTGATCACGTTGAGCTGCTGGCCCCGGAGGTCCAGCCGTGGGATCGATTCGAGCAGGGCCTTCGTGTACGGGTGCGACGGGCGGGCGTAGATGTCGAACACGCCCGCCTCCTCGACCACCTTTCCGGCGTACATGACCGAGATCCGGTCGGCGACGTCGGCGACCACCCCCATGTCGTGGGTGATCAGGATCAGGCCCATGTTGCGTTCCCGCCGAAGTTCGGCCAACAGGGTCATGATCTGGGCCTGGACCGTGACGTCCAGGGCGGTGGTCGGCTCGTCCGCGATCAGCACCTCGGGGTCGAGCGCGAGCGCCATCGCGATCATCACGCGCTGGCGCATGCCGCCGGAGAACTGGTGCGGGTAGTCGGTCACCCGCTGTTTCGCGGCCGGGATCTTCACCAGGTCGAGCAGTTCGACCGACCGCTTGCGGGCGTCCTGCTTGGACATGCCCCGGTGCACCCGCGACAGCTCGTCGAGCTGGAAGCCGACCGAGAAGACCGGGTTCAGCGCGGAGAGCGCATCCTGGAAGATCATCGCGATCCGGTTGGCGCGTACCTTCCGCCGCTGCTCCTCGGGCAGCTTTAGCAGGTCGAGCCCCCGGTAGCGGACCTCGCCCTTGGTCACGTAACCGGGCGGGGTGTCCAGGATGCCCATGATCGCCTGAGCGGTCACCGACTTGCCGCAGCCGGACTCACCGAGGATGGCCAGGGTCTCCCCCGCCTGCAGGGTGAAGTTGGCGCCGTTCACCGCGCGCGCCACCCCGTTGGCCGTACGGAACTCCACGTGCAGATCGTTGACCTGGAGCAGCGGGGCGGTCTTGTCGAGGCCGGGCAGGACATCGATCTGTGCCTTGATATCGGTCACCGGAATCTCCTACCGCAGCTTCGGGTCGAAAGCGTCGCGGATCGCGTCGCCGAGCATGATGAACGCGAGCACGGTCATCGCCAGGAACGCCGACGGCGCGATCAGTGGGGTCGCGTTCTCCCGTACCCGCACGGTCGAACTGGAGATGTCGATGCCCCAGGAGATGGCCGGTGCCTTCAGCCCGATGCCGAGGAACGACAGGGTCGCCTCGACCGAGATGAAACCGCCGAGCGCGATGGTCATGACCACCACGAACGGGGCGAGCGCGTTGGGCAGGATGTGCCGGAACATGATCCGGCCGTGCCCGGCGCCGAGCATCCGGGCGGCGGCCACGTAGTCCTGGTTCTTGGCGCTGATCACCGAAGAACGCATGACCCGGGACGCGGTGGTCCAGCCGAGCACGCCCAGCACGATCACCACCGTCCAGATGCCGGTGCCCTGCCGGTCGCCGGCCAGTCGCTTGCCCAGCACGATCGCGGCCAGCAGGATCGGAATGCCGAGCACGATGTCGGTGAACCGAGACAGGATGTTGTCCACCCAGCCGCCGAAGTAGCCCGAGGACAGCCCAACGACCAGCGCGATCGCGCCGGCCAGCAGCATGGCGAAAACGCCGACCTGGATCGACGCGCGGGCGCCGTAGACGGTGCGGGCGAACAGGTCGCACCCTTGGAAGTCGTAACCGAACCAGGCTCGTCCGCTGGGTGGGGCGTACTGCCGGGACAGCGCGCAACTGGCCGGGTCCGCCGGGGTGAACACCTGCGGCACGAGCGCCATCACGACGACCAGCAGCACCAGCGCGGAGGCGACCCAGAAGATCGGGTTGCGGCGCAGGTCCCGCCAGGCGTCACCGGCCAGGCTGCGGGGCTTGTCCGTCTTGGCACCGCCGGGCGGGCCGGTCGGCGCGGGGTTCGCAGCGGGGGTCTCGGCCGCGGCGATCGATTCGAGATTACTCATAGCGGATCCTCGGGTCGAGCACGGCGTACATGATGTCGACGATCAGGTTCGCGACCAGGAAGACGATGACCAGCAGGCTGACGAAGCCGACCACCAGCGGTCCGTCCTCGGTACGGATACCGCGGAAGAGGTTGAACCCGACGCCGGGGATGTTGAACACGCCTTCGGTGATGATCGCGCCGCTCATCAGGCCACCGATGTCGATGCCGATGTAGGTGACGACCGGGATCAGCGAGTTGCGGAGCACGTGCACCCCGATCACCCGACGCGGCGGCAGGCCCTTGGCCTTCGCCGTACGGACGTAGTCGGCGCGCAGGTTCTCCGCCACCGAAGTACGGGTCAACCGGGAGTACGTGGCGAGCGAGAGTGATCCCAGCACCAGGCCGGGTAGGACCAGCGCCCACCAGGTCGGGTCGCCGCCGGCGGTCGGCGGGAACCAGCCGAGCTTGATGCCGAAGAAGAACTGGGCCACCGGGGCCAGCACGATCGTCGGGATGGAAATGAGTAGCAGGGTGAGGATGAGCGTGGCATTGTCGAAGATGCCGGAGCGACGGATACCGGCGACGACACCCGCGGTCACTCCGAACAGGACGGCGAACAGCACGCCGATCACGGCGAGCCGGATCGTCACCGGCCAGGCCTGGGCGATCATGTCACCGATCGGCCGCCCGGTCAGCGAGGTGCCGAAGTCAAGGTGCAGCAGGCCCTTCATGTAGTAGCCGTATTGGACCCAGAAACCTTCGTTCAAGTGGTAACGCTCGGTGAGGGCCTGGACCTGGGCGGGAGTGACCGGACGTTCGCCGACCAGGGACTGGATGACCCGCGCCGGGCTGCCCTGGTTGCTGAACATGAGCGCGTATACGAGCAGGGTGGCCCCGATGAACGTCAGGACCATCTGCAGCAGGCGCCGGACAATGAAACGGAACATGTCTTCGTCCTTCATGGGACAGGCGTCGATGGCTGCCTTGTGGACAGCGGACCGCAGTGGTGTGGACGCGGCGATGGCGTCACCGCACGGTCACCGGTGACGCCACGGAGGTGGTCCGCGGCGGGCACCACCCGACCGCCGGACCATTCGCCGGATGGTCCGAGCCACCGAACTTCTAGCTGGTGACTCGGACCATCCGCCGCTCAGCGGTCAGTTCAGCTGGCGGATTCGATCTTGAGCAGGTCGACCCGGTTGAAGAGGTCGATCTCCACGTTCTTGACCTTGGTCGAGTGACCGAACGTGTTCTGCCCGAACCGCAGCGGGATCACCGGCATGTCCTTGACGAGGATGTCCTCGGCCTGCTGGTACTTCTTGATCGCCTCTTCGAGGCTCGGCGCCGCAGCACCCTCCTTGACGAGGGTGTCGAAGGCCGGGTTGCTGTAGCCGTAGTAGTTCGACGAACCGTTGGTGCTGTACAGCGGGCCGAGGTAGTTCTCCATGGACGGGTAGTCCATGACCCAGCCCATGCGGAACATGCCGACCGGAGTCTTCGACTCCACCTTGGTCAGCAGGTCGGCGAACTTCGGCTCCGCGGTGCCGACGCACTCCACGCCCAGGTTCGTCTTGATCTGGTTGCAGGTGGCGTCCACCCACTCCTTGTGCCCACCGTCACCGTTGTACGAGATCTGCAGCTTGGCCGGGCCACCGGCCGCGGTGTACTCGGCCTTCGCCTTGGCGGCGTCGAACACGCAGGCCTCGCCACAGGTGTTGTCCCGGTACCCGGCGACAACCGGCGAGACGAACGAGTGGGCCGACTTCTGCGAGTTCTTGAAGACCGCCTTGATGATCTCGTCCCGGTCGATCGCCTTCGAGATCGCCTTGCGGACCTCGGGCTTGGCGAACTCGGGCTGGAACGTCGGGAACGCGACGAACTGGAAGGTCGATGCCGGCGACTGCTTGAACCGGTCACCGAGGTCCGTCTGGGCGCTCGACAGGTTCTCGGTCGGGATCGTCTTGATCACGTCGAGGTTGTCCGCCTGCAGGTCGGCGTACGCCGAGGTGAGCTGCTGGTAGATCTTGAAGTTGACGCCGCCGACCTTCGGCTTGGTGCCGGGGAAGGCGTCGTACCGCTCGACCTCGATGCCCTGGTCGTGCTGCCACGAACCCTTGAGCTTGAACGGGCCGTTACCGACGATCGCGTCCTCGAAGCCCTCCTTGAGCACACCCTCCGACTGCCAGGCCGAGGCCGGCAGCGGGTAGAACGAGGTGTAGCCCAGGACGGCCTTGAACTCGCTGAACGGGGCGGACAGCTTCACCGTGAAGGTGAGGTCGTCGACCTTCGCCAGGCCGCTCAGCTTCTTCGCCTTGGGCTCGGGGGCCTTCTGCGGGCCCTCCTCGCCGTCCGGGTCGGTCGACTGGAGGTCGGCGAAGCCTTCCACCTTGTCCCAGAAGTAGGAGCCGCCGTTACCGTTCGGGCCGTAGGCGCCGTGGTTCCAGGCGTTGATGTAGCTGTCGGCGTTGACCTTCTCACCGTTGTGGAAGGTGTAGCCGTCCTTCAGCTTGATCGTCCACAGGGTGTTGTCCGTCGACGAGATCGACTCGGCGGCGACCTCGAACGGCTTGTTGTCCTTGTCGAAGTCCACCAGCGGCGAGAAGAGCGCGGACAGGACCTGCGCCCCGCTCGTCTCCGTGGTGTTGGATGGGATCAGGTGCTGCGGCTCAGCGATCTCGATCGAGACGACCGCGTTGCTGTTCGTCGACCCGGATTCATCCGAGTCGCTGCTGCTGCAACCTGTAGCAATCAGCGCGATGGCGGTCGTAGCGACCGCCACCTTCAGGGTTTTCCCGCGCATGGGAGTGCCTCCTCAGGGCGCTCACGAGGGGGTGTGAGGTGCTTGACACTGTGACACCGAACGCCCGTTCCGTGAAGGTGCCGTTATCAAGCCGTTAGACCGAGAGCGTTCGGTGAATACTCACCAAGATCACCATTTGCCCTGCTAGATCGACCTGAACCGGCCGCCGCGCGAGCCCCAACAGCGGCAGGCGGAGGCCCCTGTGCCCACCACCAACGGAGACTCTCTCATCTCCAGTGCGGATACTGTCGGATGTCAGACGCACACCCAGGGTGTGTGTCTCATCTCGACACGGTCCCCCGCGACGAAGAGCGGGCCGGGGCGGGCGCTCAGACCAGGCGCCGGTCCGCCGCCCAGCGGGAAAGCTCGTAACGGTTGGACATCTGGAGCTTGCGCAACACGTTGGACACGTGCGTCTCGACCGTCTTGATCGAGATGAACAACTCCTTCGCGATCTCCTTGTAGGCGTACCCGCGGGCAAGCAACCGGAGCACCTCGCGCTCCCGGTTGGTGAGCTGGTCCAGCTCCGGGTCGGCCACCGGCGCGTCCGGCCGGGCAGCGAAGGCGTCCAGCACGAAGCCGGCCAGCCGCGGACTGAACACCGCGTCGCCGTCGGCCACCCGACGGATCGCCGAGGTCAACTCGTCGGGCGAGATGGTCTTCGTGACGTACCCCCGGGCACCGGCCCGGATCAGGCCGATCACGTCCTCGGCCGCGTCGGAGACGCTCAGGGCGAGGAACCGGATCCCCGGATGGGTACGGCGCATCGCGTCCAGCACCGCCCTGCCCCCACCGTCGGGCATGTGTACGTCCAGCAGCACCACGTCCGGTACGGTCAGCGCGATCCGGTTGACCGCCTCGGCCACCGTGCTCGCCTCGCCGACCACCTCGACGTGCACACCCAGCTCGGCCCGGACCCCGGCCCGGAACATGGCATGGTCGTCGACCAGGAAGACCCGCAACCGCCGCTCGGCGGCACCCTCGGCCGTCCCGCTGCTCTCGGCCGTTCCGCTGTCCTCAGTCATGACCTCTCCTCGCTCTGCCCGGCCATGGTGCTACCAGGTGCTTCCCGGGCCGGCGCCGTCCCGGGTGGTCGGCATGATCAGCCGTACCTCGGTGCCGTCGCCCGGCTCGCTGCGGATCTCCGCCTTGCCACCGTGCCGGTCCATCCGCCCGATGATCGAACCCCGTACGCCGTGCCGGTGATCTCCCACGGTAGTCGGGTCGAAGCCGGCACCACGATCGCGGACGAAGACGCTCACCTGTTCCGGCTCGACCTCGGCGTAGAGCGAGACGGTCTCGACCTTCGCGTGCCGGGCGGCGTTGACCAGCGCTTCCCTGGCCGCGGCGACCAGCGCCGCGATCCGCTCGTCGGTCTCTCGGTCGCCGACGACGACGGTCTCCACGCTGATCGCGAAGGTGTCCTCGACCTCGGCGGCCACCTGCTCCAGCGCGGCGGCGAAGCGCTCCGTCGGCGACCCGGTGGGCTTGTACAGCCAGTTACGCAGTGAGCGTTCCTGCCCTCGGGCCAGCCGCTGCACGGTCTTGACGTCGGCGGCGTTGCGCTGGATCAGGGCGAGCGTGTGCAGCACCTGGTCGTGCACCATCGCGGCCAGTTCGGCCCGCTCCCGCTCCCGGATCCGCCCCTCACGCTCCGTACGCAACTGGTTGAACATCCGCCAGAGCACGGGTGCGGCGACCACCCCGACACCGGCCAGCCCGACCAGCGCGAAGATCACCCCGTTCGCGACCGCGTCGAAGTTGGCCTGCGGCGTGTAGACCGCCACCACCCCGACCACCCCGACCGCGACCAGCAGACCGCCGCCGATGAAACGCAGTACGAAGGCCCGCCGGTCGCTCTCCTCCAGCACCGCGCCCAGCCAGGGCACCGGCATGGTCTCGCTCCACTGCCGGCGCCGCTCGGGGGTCGACTGGTGCCAGATCACGCCGGCACCCACCGCGATGATCGCGACCAGCCATCCCGCGGTGCCGGCGACGCCGGTGGAGCCGAACACCATGATCTGGATCACCAGTACGCCGAGCCCGATGGCCACGAACGGCAGCAGTTCCAGGATGTCGCGCCGGGGCGGCGTACCGGTGTCGCCGGGGCGTACCGGCACCACCGCCCAGAACGCCGCGTAGAGCAGCAGCCCCAGTCCGCTGAGACCGAGCAGGACGACGAAGGCCACCCGTACCCGGACCACCGAGATGCCCAGGTGCTCGGCAACGCCGGTGGCCACGCCGGCCACCATGCGGTGGTCGCGGGCGCGGTAAAGGCGGGGCTCGGTGGCGGTGCTGATCGGTGACTCCCTGGTCGTGCCGGTCGGACCATCCCGGCGGTCGGGGCGATCCGGTCGTCGGCCGTGGATTCGATCGTCACACGTTTGCGGGCACGCTGACCACGGGGACGCCCCGGAACATTGCCGCCGGAGATCTCAGGGTGGCTTCAGGGTTCGCGCCTGAGGCCACTCGGACCGGCGGAAGACGAAACTCGTAACCATGACCGAAGAAGCTGCCGCGTCACGACGACCGGCCCCGACGGAGAGCGCCGACCCGCCGCAGCCTCCGCTGCCCGGTCCGGCATCTTCGCCGACCACGGCCGCCGGGGCCGACGCCCCGGCCGGCTCGGACGAACCGACCGGACCCGGTGCGGCACCGCCGCCCGGTGGGCCACCGCCGGGCGCCAACCCACCACCCCCGTGGGGGTACGGACCACCGCCCGGCCCGCCGCCTTCCGGCCCGGCCGGCTTCACCTCCCGGTACGGGCTGGTACGCCCACGCGAGGGTCGCTACCTGGCCGGCGTGTGCGCGGCGATCGGCCGGGCCACCAACACCGACCCGATCCTGTGGCGGGTGCTCCTCGCCGTACTGGGTTTCTTCGGCGGGATCGGGGTGCTGGTCTACCTCGCCGCCTGGCTGATCATCCCGGCCGAGGGAGACAGCGCCTCGCCGGTGGAGTCGATGCTGGGCCGGGGCCGGTCGAGCATGTCGCCGGTGACCGTGATCATCCTCGGGCTGCTGGTGGCGGTGATGTTCGGCCTGATCGTGACCGACTCCTTCCGGGCCATCATGCTCGGCGCGGCGATCCTGATCGGTGGCGCACTGCTACTGAACCGGAACGCCCGTGGCGCCGGTAACGCGGCGGGCGCACACCCCGGAGTTCCGCCAGCACCGCCCCCCGGACCGACGTACGGGCCGGCGTACGGGGCAACGGCCGGATCGGCGCCCTACGGGCCCTCCAGCGGGGCTCCGGCGGGTGCACAGCCCGAGGCGTACCCGGACTGGTATCGCCCCGCCGCACCCGTGCAGCCGGGTAGCCCGGCACCGGCCGCGGCGGCGTACGCGGGCGGCTCGGGTTCGGCGTACGCCGGTGGTCCCGATCCGGCGACCACGCCGCTGCCCCCGGTGCCGCCGGCCGGTCCGGCGGGATGGCCCGCTGCCCCCTATCCAGCCCCCGCAGGCCCGCTGGGCGCACCGGCCGGTGGCTCGCTTCCGGGCGGCTACCGCCCGCCCTTCGCACCGCACGGCCCGTACGCCGGCGGCGTCGGCCAACCGCCGGGCTACCGGCCCGGTGCGGCCCCGGCGACCAAGCGCACCAAGCCCCCGAAGCCGCCACGGGAGCGGTCCCCGCTCGGCGCCGCCACCTTCTCGCTGATCTTCGTGGCGCTGGGTCTGGTGGTCATCCTGGACGTCAGCAACCAGGTCGAGGTCTCCCCCTCCACCTATTTCGCCGCGGCCCTCGTCACCATCGCGCTCGGGCTCCTGGTCGGTGCCTGGTTCGGTCGCGCCCGCTGGCTGATCGCCCTCGGCCTGGTGGCCAGTGCGGCGCTCGGCATCTCCAGCGTCGCCCAGTCGATCGACCCGCCGAACGGTCCGAACGGCACCGCGATCTGGACACCGGCCAGCATCGACGATCTCGCCACCCGGTACGAGACGACCTTCGGCGACGGCACCCTCGACCTCACCCACGTGGACTTCACCGACCGGGACGTCCAGGTGACCGTCCAGGTCAACTTCGGCAAGCTCCGGGTGATGGTGCCGGCGGACGTCGACGTGACCACGAACGCGGACGTGAACGCAGGTGACGCGCGCATCTTCGGTGACCGGTGGAGCGGCGTGAACAATCCGACCCGCCAGGTCACCGACCTCGGCGCGGACGGCCCCGGTGGTGGGAAGCTGCGCCTGTTCCTGCACGTCAACGCTGGTGATGCGGAGGTCTACCGATGAAGGCGCACCGGACCGACGGGGTCTCCCTCGTCTTCGCGCTGATCTTCCTGGGGATCGCCGGCTGGTGGCTGGTCGCCCAGGTACTCGACCTGGACCTGCCCGAGGTCGGCTGGATCCTCGCCGGCGGGCTGATCCTGGTCGGCGTACTGGGGCTGCTCGGGGCGCTGCGCTCGGGGCGGTCCACGCCGGCTGGCACCCCGCCGGCCGCGCCGGTCACCGACGGTGGCCCGCTGCCGACAGCACCGACCACCGACCCGGCCACCACCGGATTCGCCACCACCGAGTACGGCACGGCCGAATTCCCCCGGGTCGACCCGGACGCGACCGACCCCGTGGCGGGCCGACCGGTCGGTGGCGTCGACCAGCCCCGCCCCGACGATCACCGGGACTGATACCGATCGCTGTGGTCCGGCGAGCGTCGTGCATAAACTGGCCGGCGGAGGTTTCCACCTCCGCCGGCCGGTCCGCGTCAGGCGACCGGTTACGGCCCCGCCGGGACGAGTCCCACTCTCCCGCCCTCACCCACCGAGGAGCTCGCCCCAGATGACCCAGTCCCCCGCCGTGCCCACCCCCGCTCCGCAGGGTCCGGTCCGCCTCGGCGAGCGGGCCGCCCGTACGCTCACCGCCGAACTGGCCCGGCACCACGGTTCGAAGACCGCACTGCTGGTCGGGGCACAGGCGGACACCGCGGTGCTCGACGCCGCGATCAGCGCCCTGCTCCCCGGCGACGTGCTCACCGTCGTACCGGCCGGGCCGGGCGACGCGGCACAGCTACGCACCTACATCGCCGCCCACGGTCCCTGGGTGGCGGACCGGATCCAGATCGTCGACGAACTCGCCGAGGCCCAGCCCTCGGAAATCGTGCTGGTCGCCGTCCCGCTGACCGGCACCGTCGACGAGACCCGCACCGCCCTGACCGAACTGGGCGCGCAACTCGCCAAGGGCGGGGTACTGACCGTGGCGGTGCCGGCGATGCCCGGCCGGACCGAGGGCGCCGGTGCCGAACTGGACCGGCAGGCCGCGCTCTTCGGCGTCGGCACCGACCTGGTCCTGCTGAACCAGCCACCGCTGCGGATCCACCGGCTCCGGTTCACCCCGGCGGAGGTCGCGACGGCCGGCCGGTTGGCGCCGGTGTACCGACCGTCGAGTGTCCCGATCACCCGCACCATGCACATCGACTCGAACGGGGTCGCGGCGGCCGGAATCGCGCTCGGCCTGGCGGCACTAGCCAAGATCACTCGACCGAAGTCCCGGCTCTGGCTGCTGCCCGCGCTCGCCGCCGCCCCGGTGGCCGCGTTCTTCCGGGACCCGGAACGTGACCTGCCCGACGACGAAACGGCCGTGGTCGCCGCCGCCGACGGACGGGTGCTGTCGGTCGAGCGGCTCACCGACGAACGTTTCGGTGACGGCGAGTTCCTCCGCGTCGCGGTTTTCCTCTCCGTACTCGACGTGCACGTCAACCGGTCACCGGTGGCCGGCAAGGTGGTCGACTACTTCGTCGCCGACGGTGGTTTCGCCGCCGCGATGAAACCGGCCGCGGAGCACAACGTCGCCGCGTACACCGTGCTGGACACCGAGCGGGGCACGGTCGTGGTGGCGCAGCGTACCGGCCTGATCGCCCGCCGGATCGTGCAGCGCGCTCCGGTGGGCGCACTGCTGGCCAAGGGTGAGCGGATCGGGCTGATCCGGTTCGGCTCGCGTACCGACGTCTACCTGCCCGCCGAGGCCGCCGACCCGCTGGTGGGTCCGGGCGACAAGGTGATCGGCGGGGCGTCGGTCATCGCGCGCTGGCGCTGACCCTTCGATGGCGTCGGGGCGCCCGGGAGAGATCTCGGGGCGCCCCGACCGAAGCGGTCGAGGCGCGTCGAGCGGACGGTACGGTGCAGCGTCCGAGCGCGGGGATCAGATGGTGCCGCGGGGATCAGATGGTGCCGCGCTGGCGCCACCAGAGCAGCGGGCCGCTGGCCAGGTAGCCGACGACCAGGAGCGCGAAGGTGAGCCGGACGTCGACGAGCGCACCGATCACCGGCGCCAGCCACACCCACGGCGGCAGCTTCACCAGCCGGGCGAGCTTGGCGTACGGGAAGCTGGAGACCATCGCGAACGCCAGCAGCCCGACCCCGGCGACCTGGACCGTGCCGGGGACCGGCAACCCGATCAGGACCACCAGGGCGAGCACCGCGGCGGCCATCGTGGTCGGCACCCCGCAGAAGAACCGCCCGTCCTTGGGCGAGACGTTGAACCGGGCCAGCCGGATCGCGGCGCAGGCCGCGACCAGGGCACAGGCGACGGCGGCGGCCGGGGTCGAGACCGAACCGGACAGCGAGGCATAGACCACCACGGGGGCCGCCAGGCCGAACGAGCACATGTCGGCCAGCGAGTCCATCTGGGCGCCGAACGGGCTGGCCACCCCGAGCTTGCGGGCCAGGGCCCCGTCGAGTCCGTCGAAGACCACGCAGGCGATCAGGCAGAACGCCGCAGTACGCTCGTCGCCCCGCATGGCGAGGAAGATCGCCAGCATCCCGAGCGTCAGGCTGGCCAGGGTGCAGCCGTTGACCAGCGCGAACTTGAACCGGCGGCCGAGCGTACGCTCGCCGGGCAGCAGCGGGATGGCCATGCTGGGCGACACGTCGTCGACCGGGGTGATCGGCCCGAGCGCGGGACTGACCGGCGCGACCGACTCGATCTCGGCCTCGGTCAGCCGGTCGAAACCGTAGCGGCTGCGGAACGGGGCGCGGGACTCACCGGGGTAGCGGTGTTCCGGCCGAAGCACGGTGGCGGTCGTGCCACCCCGCTCGTCGTCCCGACGTGCGACCCGGACCAGCAGCACCTGCCTGGCGAACGCGCCGCCCCGGCGCAACTGCCCGGTCCAGCGGCGCCCTGCGGGGCGCGGGTTCTCCGTCGTACGCCGACGCCAAGGGGCTCTCGGCACGTTTCCTCCATTACCCGATCGACTCGTCCGCCACCCCCGGTGGCGACCCGGCTGACTCATGCCGGGGTCCTGGGGTTGTTGGCCGGCAAGCTTTTGCGGCCTACACCATCGCACAGACGGAAGCGCCTTGGCGATAGTTGCCGGCGGAGCATTTCCCGCAAACCGCTCGATCCGCCCAGAGACCCTATCCGGGGCATTATCCCGGCGGATGGCCGCCGGAACGCTCGCGCCCAGTGTATCGGAATCATCCACAACGGTCATTTCGGTGACGTTTCACCTGCCCAGCCGCTCCAGTCCGAGCGCCGCGACGTCGGTGAGCGGCAGCGTCGCCGCCTCGGCCACCAGGAACCAGGCAGCCGCCGCCGTCGATCCCCCCGGCGCCTCGGTCACCCGCGCCTCGGTCGGCACGTCCACCTCCACCCGATAGATCACCCGTACGCTGTGCCAGTTCATCGGCCGGCCCTCCGGCCCGCTGGCGGCGGGACTGTGCAGGTGCGTGACATCGATCAGATCGGTGACCCGACCGAGCTGCCCCGCCTCCTCCACCAACTCCCGGAGCAACCCGGTGGCCGGCTGCTCGCCGTGGTCGGTCCCGCCACCGGGCAGGTGCCAGCGCCCGGCACCCGGATACCCCTGCGCGATCAGCGACAGCAGCACCCGCCCGTCCGGGTCGGTCACCAACCCGTACGCGGCGAACCGCTGACCGGCGTTGGGCGGCAACGGTGGCAGCGGGCGGCGTACCGCACCGGGAGGCGGCTCGGGCAAGGGTGTGACCGGCTGGCCGAGCAGTTCGGCCGTGAACGGCATCAGCGGCAACCGGGGCAACTCCTCGGGTGACACCCAGGCCACCAGGTCGGTGGTGTCGTTCGGCTCGGAGCGCAACGTGCCGCCGGTCGGGCGTACCCGGTAGACGACCCGGTCGGTGTGCACGTCCTCGTCCGGCCCGCCCAGCCGGCTCAGGTCGGACAGCACCGCGCTCACCTCGACGACCTCGATCCGCAGGCCGGTCTCCTCGGCGAACTCCCGGGCCAGCGCCGTCGCCGGGTGCTCGCCGTGCGCCACCCCACCACCAGGCACCTGCCAGACCCCGGCGATGTCCGCGGTCTTCGACGACCGGGTCAGCAGCACCCGACCCTCGTCGTCCCGGCACAGCCCGTACGCCCCGATCCGCCGCCGCCGCATCGCACCCCGTCCCCCGTGTCAACGTCCGTTGATCACGAGGTTAGCTCCGCCGCCCGGCAGACCGGCACGCCCGAGCGGCAAGGAAGGGTCCCTTGCTGTCGCTTCTGGTAGCGGAGGGTCCCTTCCCCGCCGGATGTCGGGGTCGAGCGGGGGGCGGCGTAAGCGGGTGTCGAGCGGTAGGCGTCAGGGGCGACGGGCGGTGGTGTCAGGGGCGACGGGCTGCCTGGACGGCCTCGGCGGTCACCTCGGTGAGCCGTTCGGCGGGCAGGGCGGCCAACTCGTCCGGGCCGAACCAACGCGCCTCGGAGGTGGACCCGCCGATGTCGCCGACGGTCGGCGGCGCGGGCGCGTCCACCGCGACCCGGTAGAAGGCCCGTACGCCGTGCCAGTCGATCGGGTAGCCCTCCGGGCCCAGCGAGGCGGCGTCCCGGTGGCTCGCCACGCCCAGCAACTCGATCAAGCGCCCCCGCTGACCGGTCTCCTCGACCAGCTCGCGGATCAGCGCCGCACCCGGCTGCTCGCCGTAGTCGGTGCCGCCGCCGGGCAGGTGCCAGCAGCCGGCGCCCGGGTAGCCGTCCGCGACCCGGGTCAGCAGCACCCGCCCGGCCGGGTCGGTGGCCACCGCGTACGCGGCGAAGCGCTGCGCGCGGTGCAGCCCGTCCGGGCCCGGCACCGCGTTGAACGACGGGAAGTCGGGTGCTTCCTCCGGGCAGAGGTCGATCGGGCCCGGCGGCAGCTCCAGCGCCTGGGCGGTGAACGGGCGCAGTGGCAGGGACTTCGCCTCGTCCAGGCTGTGCCAGCGAGCCAGGTCGGTCGGCTGACCGATCCGGTCGCAGAGCGTGCCGCCCCGGACCGAGACCCGGTAGAGCAGGCGATCGGTGTGGATGGTGACACCCCGCTGGGGCAGGGAACGCATGTCGGCCAGCACGTCGATCAGCCCGGACACCGAGACCGACAGCCCGGTCTCGGCGGCTGTCTCCCGTACGACCGTGTGGTTGGGGTCTTCGCCGTGGTCGACCGCACCGCCCGGCAACGACCACACTCCGGGCGTGCCGGACTTGGCCGAGGCGCGTACCAGCAGCACCCGGTCCTCGGAATCTGTACAAACGGCGTAAGCCGCGATCCTACGAATCGGCTCTAGCGCAGGGGTCACAGGGCCAAATTCTCCCCGGATCATGTTCCGGGTCGATGAACAGAGTCAGATTCCTGACAGTTGGCCACACTTTCGGGGGACAGTCAGGGTAGGGATCGGGGCGGTCACCGAGGTCGGCGGCCCGCCCGGCGCGGACCGTGGAGACATGACCGAGATGCCCTCGCACCAGCCTCCACCGTCGCCGGACCCCACCCAGCAGACCCCGTCGTTCCAGTCCTCGCCGTCCCAGGGGCCGCAGCAGTTCCAGGATCCGCAGGTCCCGCCACAGGCCGCGTCGACCGAGCGGCCGCAGTTCCAGGCGCCGCCGCAGGCCCCGCCGTTCCAGGCGCCGTACCGGCAGTTGCGTCGGCCGGTGACCGACCGGATGCTCGCCGGTGTGGCCAGCGGCCTGGGGCGTTACTTCGCCGTCGACCCGACCCTGGTCCGGGTCGTCTTCGCGGTCGCGGTGGTGCTCACCGGCGGCGTGGCGCTGCTGGCGTACCCGATCATGTGGTTTCTGATGCCCGCCGAGCCGGCCGGTGCGCCCGCCTGGCCGCACCCCGCGCCCGGCTGGACGCCGCCCGCTCCCGGCACCGGCCCGGTCACGCCGTCGGTGTGACCGGGTCTCCCGGGCCTACTCCCACTCGATGGTGCCCGGCGGCTTGCTGGTGACGTCGAGCACGACCCGGTTCACCTCGGGCACCTCGTTGGTGATCCGGGTGGAGATCCGGCCGATCAACTCGTAGGGCAGGCGGGACCAGTCCGCGGTCATCGCATCCTCGCTGGAGACCGGGCGCAGCACCACGGGATGACCGTAGCTGCGCCCGTCGCCCTGCACCCCGACGCTGCGTACATCGGCCAGCAGCACCACCGGGAACTGCCAGACGTCGCGGTCCAGGCCGGACGCGGTCAGCTCTTCGCGGGCGATCAGGTCGGCGGCGCGCAGCAGGTCGAGCCGCTCGCGGTCGACCGAGCCGATGATCCGGATGGCCAGCCCCGGGCCGGGGAACGGGTGCCGCCAGACCATCTCCTCGGGCAGCCCGAGGGCTACCCCGAGTGCGCGTACCTCGTCCTTGAAGAGCGTCCGAAGCGGCTCCACCAGCGCGAACTTGAGGTCGTCCGGCAGCCCGCCCACGTTGTGGTGTGACTTGATGTTGGCCGTACCGGTACCGCCACCGGACTCCACCACGTCCGGGTAGAGCGTCCCCTGGACCAGGAACTCCACGTCCCCGGCGGCGGCCACCTCACGGGCGGCGGCCTCGAAGACCCGGATGAACTCCCGGCCGATGATCTTGCGCTTCTCCTCCGGGTCGACCACACCGGCCAGCGCGCCGAGGAAACGGTCGGCCGCGTCGACCACCTTCAGCTTGATCCCGGTCGCGGCGACGTAGTCCTGCTCCACCTGCTCGGCCTCACCGGCGCGCAGCAGCCCGTGGTCGACGAAAACACAGGTGAGTTGGTCACCGACGGCCCGGTGGACCAGCGCCGCGGCGACCGCCGAGTCGACCCCGCCGGAAAGACCGCAGATGACCTCCCGGTCACCCACCCGGGCCCGGATCTCGGCCACCTGCTCGTCGATGATGTTGGCCGGCGTCCAGGTCGGCTCGATCCCGGCGACGTCGTAGAGGAAACGGGTCAGCATGGTCTGCCCGTGCGCGGTGTGCCCGACCTCAGGGTGGAACTGCACCCCGGCCCGGCGACCCACCAGATCCTCGAACGCGGCCACCGGCGCACCGGCGGACGCGGCGGTCACCGCGAAACCGACCGGTGCCTCGGTCACGCAGTCACCGTGACTCATCCAGACCGACAGGTCGCCCGGCAGCTCGCGGAGCAGCACACCGGCCTCGGCCGCAGGGCTCAACGCGGTGCCACCGAATTCCCGGCCACCGGTACGTGCCACCGTGCCACCGAGCGCCTGGGCCATCGCCTGGAAGCCGTAGCAGATGCCGAAGATCGGCACCCCGGCGTCGAACAGCTTGGCGTCGACCTGCGGCGCACCGGGCGCGTAGACACTCGAAGGTCCGCCGGAGAGGATGATCGCCGCAGGATCCCGGGCCAGCATCTCGGCCACCGGCATGGAGTGCGGAACGATCTCGGAGTAGACCTTCGCCTCCCGTACCCGACGGGCGATGAGCTGGGCGTACTGGGCTCCGAAGTCAACCACCAGGACGGGGCGCGGCGTGCTCATGTGCAGGAAGCCTACCTACTGACCCAGGCTAGGAGCGAATCGCGCCGGACCGGACGCTCGCCCGGAGGCCCGGCGACACGCGATCATGTTCAGGGGGCCCGGACACGCAACCTGAACAGCCATCTCGACGTTTTGTCAATAGGGTGTCGGGCAGAAAAGTGGCCAGCCATCCGCAGATCAACAATCGGCTGGTCACGGCCGGCCGGAAGGAGCCGACACGATGGCGGACGGCGGGCAGCACCGGGCGGCCGAGGACGAACCCGACACCGGCTCCGGGGGTACGCCGGGCGGCTGGCGCAGCCGTCGCCGGATCAGCTGGGCGGCTGGGATCGTGGTCGCCGTACTCCTGGTGGCCGGTGCCGTGATCATGACGAACGCGCTGCGCGACTCCGGGCGGGCCGACCCGGCCGCCCCGCAGTCCGGCCCGAGCGCGCCGACGGTGCCGGCGAGCCCGTCACCGAGCCCCACCCCGGAACCGGGCGCCACCATCACCGGACCACTCAACCTGCTGCTCGTCGGCGTCGACACCAGGGTCAGCGAACCGGACTGGGAGCCGCACGCGGACGCCGTACTGATCATGCACGTGACGAAGGAGCTGGACCGGGCGTACCTCTTCTCGCTCCCCCGGGACCTGGTGGTCGACATCCCTCCGTTCGCCAAGGCGAAGTTCGGCGGCCAGCGGACCAAACTCACCCACGCGATGAGCTACGGCAGCCACGTCGCCGACGGCAAGTCCAAGCCGAACGCGGCACAGGGACTCGAACTCGTCGAGGCGACGGTCAGCCGCTACACCGGGATCGCCAAATGGGACGCGAGCGCCGTACTCACCTTCGGCGGCTTCGACAACCTGGTCGACGCCCTCGGCGGGGTCGACCTCTACATCGACCAGCGGGTCGCCTCCCAGCACCGCCAGCCGAACGGCGAGCACCGACCGGGCAACGCCGCCAACGACGGGTACGCCGGACCGCAGATGATCTACGAGAAGGGTCTGCGGCACCTCAACGGCTGGCAGGCGCTGGACTACGCCCGCCAGCGGTACACCACCGGCGGCGACTACGCCCGCCAGCGCCACCAGCAGCAGCTCATCAAGGCGATCATCGGCCGGGTGGTCAGCGAGCAGATGGCCCGCGACCCGGACCGGCTCGAACAGGTGCTCCGGGCGCTCGGCGAGACGCTCGTCTTCAGCGGACGCGACCAGCGGGTGATCGACTTCGCCTTCGCGCTCAGCGGGCTGCGACCGGAGGCGCTCACCCTGGTCGGGCTCCCCGGCGCGTCCGTCGGCAGCGGTGGGTCGTACCGGGGCGAACAGCTCACCGAGGCCGGCACCCGTTTCCTCACCGAGTTGCGCGCCGGCCGCGCCGAGGAGTACCTGGCCGCCAACCCCAAGCTCGTCGTCACCCAGTAGCAGTCGTCACCCAGTAGCAGTCGTCACCCGGCAAGCGCTCGTCACCCGACGGCGGTTTCACCCGGCGGCAGTCTTCACCCTGCAGCGGTCCTCGCCCGGTAGCCGGGGACGACGGGTCAGGAGGCCGGGGGTGGCGGTGGCGGGGCGGTGGTGCCGGAGAGCCAGGCGTCGAAGAGCGGACGCAACGTACGCCCGGAGACCCGCTCGGCGACGGTGACCAGGTCGGCGGTGACCACGTTGCCGTTGCGCTTCTCCGCCGTCCAGGTCTTCAGCATCCGGAAGAACGCCTCGTCGCCGACGGTCAGCCGCAACGCGTGTACGGCCAGCGCCCCGCGCTGGTACACCGGCCGACCGAACAGCGCCGCCCGCCCGGGATCGAGAGCGGGCTTCGCCCAGTCCGTGTCCTGGTACGCCCGGTCGAACGACTGCTGCGCGCTGATGCCGCCGTCGTGCTGCGTCCACAGCCACTCCGCGTAGGTGGCGAAGCCCTCGTTGAGCCAGAGGTCGCTCCAGCGGCGTACCGACACACTGTCGCCGAACCACTGGTGGGCCAGTTCGTGCGCGACGACGGTGTCGTTCGGTCCGGAGGTGAAGAAGGCGGGGCCGTAGACCGGCCGGGACTGGGTCTCCAACGCGTACCCGATTCGGCGGTCGCTGATCGCTATGCCGCCGTACGACTCGAACGGGTACGGGCCGAACTGGGTAGCCAGGAAGTCGCTGATCTCCCCGGTGCGCTCCAGTGACCGCTCGGCCGGTCCACCCTCGGGCAGGCTCGCCGCCACCGCCGTCACCAGCGGCTTGCCGTCGTGCGTGGCGGTCTTCACCCGGTAGTTCCCGATCACCAGGGTGACCAGGTAACTCGCCATCGGCGTCCGCTCCGACCAGCGCCAGGTGGTCCAGCCGTCCTCGGTCGACCGCTCACCCGGTACGCCGTTGCTCAGCGCGCTCAGCTCCTGCGGGACGGTGACCGCGATGTCGTAGCTGGCCTTGTCCTCCGGATGGTCGTTGACCGGGAACCAGCTGCTCGCCGACTCGGGCTGACCCAGCGCGATCGCACCGTCCTCGGTCGCCATGAACCCGCCCTCACCGAGATCCGGGCTGAGGATCGGTTCCGGCAGGCCGTGGTACTCGACCTCGACGGTGAACCGGTCGTCCCTGGCCAGCCCCCGCTTCGGGGTGATCACCAACTCGCCGTCGTCGTGGCGGAAGTCGGACCGGGCCCCGTCCACCACGACCTCGGTCACCGTCAGCCCGACCAGGTCAAGGTTGAACCGGGACAGGTCGGCGGTGGCGGTCGCGGTGATGGTGGCGGTGCCGGCCAACCGGTCGCCGTCCGGCTCGTACCGGACCTTCAGCGCGTAGTTGGCCACGTCGTAGCCGCCGTTGCCGTAGGTCGGGAAGTACAGGTCACCGACCCCGTCGGCACCCGGCCGGAAGTTCCGCCCGGCACGCGACGAACCGGAGTCGTCGGATCCCGTGCAGCCGGCGGTGAACAGCAGCACACCGGCCACCACCGCCGCGAGGACGGCGGCCGGGCGCGCGCCGACCGCCGTACGTCCAGATCCTTTTCGGAACCGCAGACCGTGAGTCACCGGACGAGCCTAGGGTGCGACGGCGCCGCCCGGGCCGGCAACCGCCCCGCTTCACCGGTTCGGTCACCGGAACCGGAACGGCTGCCGGAAGGGACCAGCCCGCTACCGTTCGAGGTCGAGCACGAGGCCGACCTTCTGGAACTCCTTCAGGTCGCGGTAACCGCACTTGGCCATCGCCCGACGCAGCCCGCCGAAGAGGTTCTGCTGGCCGTCCGGCTCGTCGGCCGGACCGTAGAGCAGCCGCTCCATCGAGCCGAGCGACTCCTCGGCCACCCCGAACGCGCCTCGCGGCAGCTCCGGGTGGCTGGCCGCCGGGTGCCACCACGCACCGGCGGCGGGTGCCTCGTCGCAGAGCGACAGCGGCTCACCGAGCATCACCGCGTCCGCACCGCAGCCGAGCGCCTTGGCGATGTCACCGGAGGTACGCAAATCACCGTCGGCGATCAGGTGGACGTACCGGCCACCGGTCTCGTCGAGGTAGTCCCGCCGGGCGGCGGCGGCATCCGCGATCGCGGTCGCCATCGGCACCCGGATGCCGAGCACCGACTCGGTGGTCGACCACTCGTCGCCGCCGAGTCCGACGATCACACCGGCGGCACCGGTACGCATCAGGTGCAGCGCGGTCTTGTAGTCGGTGCACCCACCGACCACGACCGGCAGGTCGAGGTCGGCGATGAACTCCTTGAGGTTGAGCGGCTCGTCGGTGGTGGAGACGTGCTCCGCCGAGACGAGCGTGCCCTGGATGACCAGGATGTCCACGCCCGCGTCGAGGATCACCGGGGCGAGCGCCAGGGTGTGCTGCGGCGAGACCCGTACGGCCACCGTGCCGCCGGCCTCACGCATCTGGCGTACCCGCTCGGTGATCAGCTCCGGCCGGATCGGCTCGGCGTAGACCTCCTGGAGCCGGCGGGTCGCGTTGGAGTCCTCACCGAGCCCGCTCAGCTCCTCCAGGATCTTGGTGGGGTCCTCGTACCGGGTCCAGAGACCCTCCACGTTGAGCACACCGAGACCGCCGAGCCGGCCGAGGGCGGCCGCCGAGGTCGGGCTCATGGTGGCGTCCGAGGGGTGCCCGACGCAGGGAATCCGGAACGGGTAGGCGTCGAGCTGCCAGGCCGTGGACACGTCGTCCACGTCCCGGGTACGGCGGCTCGGCACGATCGCGATGTCGTCCAGGTGGTAACCGCGTTGCGCGGTTTTACCCAGCCCGATTTCGACCACGTCACGCATGGGGCACTCCAGCGGATGAGAAGGTTGGCGGCGAGTCGGTGGCGCGGGTCAGCGGGTGTGGTAGTTCGGTGCCTCGACGGTCATCTGGATGTCGTGCGGGTGGCTCTCCTTGAGCCCGGCCGCGGTGATCCGGATGAGCTGGCCACGGCGGTGCAGCTCGGGGATGCTCTCCGCGCCGACGTACCCCATCGCGAGCCGCAGCCCGCCGATGAGCTGGTGGGCGACCGAGGACAGCGGGCCCCGGTACGGCACCTGCCCCTCGACACCCTCCGGCACCAGCTTCTCCTCGCTGGTCACGTCCTGCTGGAAGTAGCGGTCCTTGGAGTACGACCGGGCCTGGCCACGGGACTGCATCGCGCCCAGCGACCCCATCCCCCGGTACGCCTTGTACTGCTTGCCGTTGATGATGAGCAGGTCGCCGGGGCTCTCCTCGCAGCCGGCGAGCAGGCTGCCGAGCATCACCGTGTCGGCGCCGGCCACCATCGCCTTGGCGATGTCACCGGAGTATTGAATGCCGCCGTCGGCGATGACCGGGACCCCGGCCGGACGGCAGGCCCGTACGGCTTCCATGATCGCGGTGATCTGCGGCACGCCGACCCCGGCCACCACCCGGGTGGTGCAGATGGCGCCCGGACCGACACCGACCTTGACCGCGTCGGCGCCGGCCTCGACCAGCGCCTTCGCCCCGGTGTACGTGGCCACGTTGCCGCCGATCACGTCGACCGTGGTGTCCTTCTTCAGCCGGGTGACCATGTCCAGTACGGCCCGCTGGTGGCCGTGGGCGGTGTCCACGATCAGTACGTCGACACCCGCCTCGACCAGGGTCCGGGCCCGCTTGTACGAGTCCTCGCCGACCCCGACCGCCGCGGCGACCCGCAGCCGGCCGGCGTCGTCCTTGCTGGCGTTCGGGAACTGCTCGCTCTTGGCGAAGTCCTTGACGGTGATCAGCCCGCGCAGCCGGCCGTTGCCGTCGACGATCGGCAGCTTCTCCACCTTGTGCTGGCGCAGCAGTTCCAGCGCCTCGTCCTTGGAGACCCCGACGGTCGCGGTGACCAGCGGCATCCGGGTCATGATGTCGCGGACCGGGGTGTCGCCGTCGGTGACGAAGCGCATGTCCCGGTTGGTGACGATGCCGACCAGCAGACCGTCGGCGTCGGTGACCGGGACGCCGGAGATCCGGTACCGGCCGCAGAGCGCGTCCACGTCCCGCAGGGTGTGTTCCGGGCTACAGGTGATCGGATTCGTCACCATGCCCGCCTCGGAACGCTTGACCAGGTCGACCTGGAGCGCCTGGTCCTCGATCGAGAGGTTGCGGTGCAGTACGCCGATGCCGCCCTGCCGGGCCATGGCGATCGCCATCCGGCCCTCGGTGACGGTGTCCATCGGGCTGGACAGCAGCGGGATGGCGATGGAGACGTTGCGTGTCATCCGGGTGAGCGTGTTCACCTTGCTGGGCACGATGTCCGACTCGGCGGGCTGCAACAGCACGTCGTCGAAGGTGAGCCCGAGCGGGACCGCGCGGGCGGAACCGGAGGGCAGCTCGGGCATGAGCCCGCCGAACTGGTCGGCGTCGCCGCTGCCCGACGGAAGATCGTTGGTGGGTGAATTGTCCACGAGTTCTCCCCTGAGCTGGTTGGTCGGGCTTCGCCGGGCGACGAGGGCGCACGCATCGGCGTGCCCGTACGTGCGGCGCGATGGTTCATCGTACCCAGTGAGCTGCGCCGGCCCGGCAGGAGCGGGCGGTACGCCGGTCGCGAGGGGGCAGTATGGCGGCGCCGAGCGTACGGGTCGGGGCGGCCGCAACCGGAGGCGCTCGGCGGGCCGGGCGACGAGGGTGGGCGCGACGGGCGCGGTTACGACTACGGTGGAGGGGTGCACGACGAGCCGATCGACCCGTTCAACGGCGACCCCGCCGATCCGTCAGCGGGCCTCGACGACCCCGTCGAGGACGCCGACCTTGATCCGCTTTCCGAGGTCGAGCGGCAGGATGTCCTGGAGGACCTGGCCGACCTGGAGATCTACCAGGCGTTACTGGGGCCGACCGGCGTCCGCGGCCTGGTGATCGAGTGCGAGGACTGTCACGAACCGCACTACTTCGACTGGGATCTGCTCCGGGGCAATCTGCGGCACCTGCTCAGCTCCGGCCGCCCACGGGTGCACGAGCCGGCCTTCGACCCCGACCCCGACCACTACGTGACCTGGGAATATGCCCGGGGCTACGCCGACGGGGTGCACGACACCCTGGCCGAGGGAACCGACGACGACGAGGAAGAGCCGTCGAACTGACCGGGCGACCGCCCGGACCGGATGGGCGCCCGGACCGGATGACCGCCCGGACCGGATGAGCGACCCAACCGTTGATCGACCGGACCGACGTTCGACCCGACCGTTGATCGACCGGACCGGATGATCGACCGGACCGCACTACCGGACCGCACGTCACCGCCTCCTGGCGATCCCACACGGCGTCGAACTGGTGTGGCCGATGCCTCAGGCGACCAGGCCGGCACGGAAGCCAGCGGCGACCGCGTGTGCCCGGTCCCGGGCGCCGAGCTTGCGGAACAGCCGGCGGGCGTGGGTCTTGACGGTGTCCTCGGAGACGAACAGCTCCCGGCCGATCTCCGCGTTGCTCTTCCCGTCGGCCATGCCCAGCAGCACCTGCAACTCCCGCTCGGTCAGCGCCGCGCGCCGCAGCGGGCCGGTCGCGCCAGGTCCGGCGGCGGCCGCCGCGGGTCGGCCGTAACCACCGGTGTTCGCCGGGTCGCCCCGCCGGGGGCCGCTGAATCGGTTGTCCGGGGGTGTGTTCGTCCGGGAATCGGAGCCGTCGACCGCCGGACCGTCGCCGTCGGGGAGGCGGTGCTCGCCGGGAACGTCGTCGCCACGCTGGACCGGGACCACGGTCGGCCCGGTCTGCGGATTGGCCCCGCCGCTGTCGTCCGCCGCGTCGGCCCGTCCGCCGAGGTCCGAGCCGAGCGCCGGGCCGGTCACCACCGGTCCCTTGCCGCCGGGGACCGCGCCGGGCCGCGCCGGCAGTCGTGAGGCCGCACTGGACAACCGTTCGGCGGTGGCCCGTCCGGCGGCACCGGTGACCTCGGCCGACAGTGGCGCACCGGTCAGTGGCGCACCGGTCGACCCGCCGGCACCGGTGAGTCCGTTGCCCCGGCCGCCCCGGCCGGGCGTACTGAGCAGCAGCATCGCCTTTGCCACCACACTGACCAGGTCGTGGTCACCGCCGGGCAGCAGTCCCCGGCCACCGGCCGCGATGACCGCCGCGGCGACGCCGGGCTCCTCCGCGCCGAGGAGCAGGATCGCCGCACCGGGGGCGCGGGCCAGCACCCGGCGGGTGAATCCGACGCTGTCCGGGCGGGTGAGCGCGGTGTCGACCAGCAGCACGTCGGCCGGACGTTCCGCCAGGCGCAGCATCACCTCGGGATCGGAAATTGCCGTACGCACCACTGACGCCAGCCCGAGCCGGGCCGCGGCGGACGCGACGCTCTGCGCCGCGAGCGGTGTCCGGACACAGACGAGGACTGTACGCACGGTGGTCTCCTTTCCCCCTGACGAGCAGACCACGACCGCCACTGATCATGACGAGTTTCCGGCTGATGGAAAGCAAACTTTTTGCCCGTTCCGGTTGGTTCCACGGAGTTACCGCCCTGCTGACGCCACCTGGGGCGGTCTGACCAGCGGCACGACGCGGTCGGCACGGCTCCGCCGGGGACGGAAATGATCAGGTTCAGACGATCAAACACGTGTGATGCGAGTGCCGGCTGGGTATGGCGGAACCGAGGCCGGAATCGGGCGTGTCAACGCGGCCCGCCGCCCGGACACCGGCCTTGGTCGAGTGCCCATCGCGGTGCCGCGGGAGGAGGGTTGCAGATGTCGAACGTACGCAGACTGCCCGGACCCATCGTCGATCTGTGGGAATGGCAACGGTTCGGGGCCTGCCGAGGGCGCGACACCGCGCAGTTCTTCCATCCCGATGGTGAGCGTGGTGCGTCCCGCAACCGCCGGGAGGCGGGGGCCAAGAAGGTCTGCGGGACCTGCCCGGTACGCGCGGAGTGCGCCGCGCACGCGCTGACCGTACGCGAGCCGTACGGCGTCTGGGGCGGGTTCAGCGAGTCGGAGCGGCTGCGGCTGCTCGCCGTCGGCTGGGAGGACCTCGCCGACCGGCGCCGTACCCGCGTCGACATCTCCCGCCTGGAAGCCCGCCTAGGCCGCCCCTTCCACTCCACCCTCCCCACCCAACGCGCCGCCAGCTAACCCACCCCCCACCCCTCCCCACCCCCCCTCCCCCTCTCCCCCCACCCCGACGCAGCCCGTTGATCATGAAGTTAGCGACAGGTGATCAGCCGAAAACCGTCGCTAACTTCATGATCAACGAGGTGGTCGGGGGTGGGGTGGGGTTAGTGGACTGTGACCTGGGTGGTGTGCCAGCCGGTGGCGCCGTCGGGGGCTACGGGGCGGGGTTGGCTGGGTTGGGTGGTGCCCGTCGCGTCGGTGGCGCGTACGCGGAGGGTGTGTTCGCCCTCGGTGGCCTGCCACCGCCAGGACCACTGCACCCAGGTGTCGACCGACGCGGACGGGGCGAGCGTGGCCTGCTCCCACGGGCCGCCGTCGACCTGTACCTCGACCTGTTTGATTCCTCGGTGCTGCGCCCAGGCCACCCCGGCGACCGTGACCGGGCCGGGGGTGAGCCGGTTACGCGGCCGGGGCGTGTCGATCCGGGACTGGGTCTTGATCGGCCCCTCCGGCGCCCAGCCACGCGGCACCCAGTAGGCGTCGAAGTCGGAGAACCGGGTCAGTTCCAACTCCACCACCCACTTGCAGGCGGAGACGTAGCCGTACAGGCCGGGCACCACGACCCGGACCGGGAAGCCGTGCTGGACCGGGAGCGGTTCGCCGTTCATGCCGACTGCCAGCATGGCGTCGCGGCCGTCGCGCATCAGCGCGGTCGGGGTGCCGCAGGTCCAGCCGTCGGCGGACCGGCCCACGACCTGGTCGGCGTCGTCGAGTGGCCCGGCCTGGTCGAGCAGGTCCTTCAGCGGTACGCCGAGCCAGCGCGCGTTGCCGATCAGGTCTCCACCGACCTCGTTGGACACACACGCGAGCGTGATGTCGCGCTCGATCAGCGGACGGGCCAGCAGATCGGCGTAGCTCAACGTGATCGGGTTACGGACTCGGCCGTGGATGCGCAGTTGCCAGGTTCCGGGATCGACCTGCGGCACCACCAGCGCGGTGTCGATCCGGTAGAACTGGGAGTTCGGCGTGGTGTACGGGGCCAGTTGCGGCAGCGACAGGTCGGCGCCGGCCGGCACCGGTGACGCCGGACTGGCCGGGGCGGGCAGCGTCACCGCCGCTCGGGCGTCGGATACCCCGCGTCGGGTGGTGATCCAACGCCCACCGAAGCCGCTCAGCGCCGCGGCTCCCAGCGTGACGCCCACGCCGGTAAGGAACCGTCGCCGCCCCTCCGCCAGGTCCTCCCGGTCAGCCTGCTCCCGCCGCTCGACCGCTTCCCGAGCAGCCTCGGCCGGGTCCCGCCGTTCGACCGCTTCCCGAGCAGCCTCGGCCTGCTCCCGCCGCTCGACCGCTCCCCGAGCAGCTTCGGCCGGTTCCCGCCGCTCGACCGCTTCCCGGCTCTCGGCCACTTCCTGGGTGCCGGCCAGTTCCTGGGTGTCGGCGAGGTTCCGGCCACCGGTCAACGCTGGCACGGTGGATTGGACCAGGGGCGCGTCCGGCCAGGGTGCCGGGACCAGGACGGCGCGCAGTCGGCGGAGCACTCCGGCGGCGAGGGCGGCACCGACCAGCGAGGGCAGTACGGCACCGACTCCCGCACCGGGGCGGGTCAGTGCCGCGATCGCGCCGACGAGGCCGAACAGGGCGATGCCGGCGTACCCGACCAGCGGGGTGCGCAGTGCCCGGACACCGATCACTGCGGCGAAGCCGGCCAGCAGCACCCCGGTGCCGACCAGCAGCGCGGTCTTGTCGTGTACGCCGAACACGTCGATCGCGAACTGCTTCAGCGGCTCGGGTACGAGGTCGACCACCACCCCGCCGACCGCGACCAGCGGAGCGGACCGCGCCCCGGTCAGTACGGCGACCAGTTCGGCCGAGCCGATCGCGACCGCGGCGGCGGCGATCCCGGCCAGTGCGCCGTACCTGCGCTGTTGGGTGCTCACCCGCCCAGTGTTGACGATCACGGAGCGGACCGGTAGTGACGTGGACCTCGGGCAGACGCAAACCAGGGTAGATTCGCGCGGATTGGCGCTTTGTACGCCATTGACGCGGATCTACCCTGGTTCGACGGTTACTGCGGGTGTTGCGGTGTTACCGGGTGATCAGAAGCCCGGGCCGTGCTGGTGGCCGTGGCCGTGGCCACCGCCGGCGGGGGCCTCCGCCTTGGCCGGCTTCTCCACGATCAGGCTCTCCGTGGTGAGCAGCAGACCGGCGATCGACGCGGCGTTGATGACCGCGTTGCGGGTCACCTTCACCGGGTCGACGATGCCGGCCTTGGCCAGGTCGACGTACTCGTCGGTGGCGGCGTTGAGGCCGAAGCCCCAGTCGCTGGCGGCGACCTTCTGCACGACCACGTAACCGTCGTGACCGGCGTTCTGGGCGATCCAGCGCAGCGGCTCGACCAGCGCCTTGCGGACGATCGAGACACCGACCTTCTCGTCACCGGTGAAGCCCAGGTCGTCGTCGAGCACCGAGGCGATCTGCACCAGTGCGGCGCCACCGCCGGGGACGATGCCCTCCTCGACCGCGGCCTTGGTGGCGGCGATCGCGTCTTCGATGCGGTGCTTGCGCTCCTTCATCTCGACCTCGGTCGCCGCGCCGGCCTTGATCACCGCGATGCCACCGGAGAGCTTCGCCAGCCGCTCGGCCAGCTTCTCCCGGTCCCACTCGGAGTCCGAAGCCTCGATCTCCTTGCGGATCTGGGCGACCCGGTCGGCCACCTCGGTGTCACGGCCCTTGCCGTCGATCACCGTGGTGTTGTCCTTGTCGACCACGACCCGGCGGGCGCTACCGAGCACCTCGAGGCCAACCGCGTCGAGCTTGTAGCCAAGCTCGGGCGCGACCAGCTCGGCGCCGGTGATGACCGCCATGTCCTGCAGCAGCGCCTTGCGGCGGTCGCCGAAGCCGGGGGCCTTGACCGCGCAGACCTTGACGGTCTTGCGGATCGAGTTGACCACGAGCGTGGACAGGGCCTGGCCCTCGACGTCCTCGGCCACGATCAGCAGCGGCTTGCTGGTCTGGAGGACCTTCTCCAGCAGCGGCAGCAGCTCTTCGATGGCCGAGATCTTCTGAGTCGTGATCAGGATGTACGGGTCGTCGAGGACCGCTTCCTGCGACTCGGCGTCGGTCACGAAGTTGGGCGAGATGAAGCCCTTGTCGAACTGCAGGCCCTCGGTGACCTCCAGCTCGGTGGCGAGGGTGGAGCCCTCCTCGACGGTGATGACACCGTCGCGGCCGACCCGCTCCATCGCCTCGGCGATCAGGTCGCCGATGGTCGCGTCCTGCGCGGAGATGGTCGCCACGTGCGCGACCGACTCCCGGCTGCCGACCTCGACGGCCTTGGCGAGCAGCGCCTCGGACACCTTGGTGGCGGCCGCGTCAATGCCCCGCTTGAGACCGGTCGGGTTCGCCCCGGCGGTCACGTTGCGCAGGCCCTCGCGGACCAGCGCCTGGGCCAGCACGGTCGCGGTGGTGGTCCCGTCGCCGGCGACGTCGTTGGTCTTGGTCGCCACCTCCTTGACCAGCTGCGCGCCGAGGTTCTCGTAGGGGTTGGTGAGTTCGATCTCCTTGGCGATGGTCACGCCGTCGTTGGTGATCGTCGGTGCACCGAACTTCTTGTCCAGAACGACGTTGCGCCCGCGCGGGCCGAGGGTGACCTTGACCGTGTCGGCGAGCGTGTTGACACCGTGCTCCAGCAGGTGCCGGGCGTCATCCGAGAAGCTCAGAATCTTCGCCATGTTTTACTCGGGTCCCTTCACACAGCACTGCCCCGGCCCGGCATGCCGGTCCGGGGCAGTGATCACTGATCGGTCAGATCACTACTTCTCGATGACCGCGAGGACGTCGCGGGCGGAGAGTACGAGGTACTCCTCGCCGGCGTACTTAACCTCGGTGCCGCCGTACTTCGAGTAGAGGACCGTGTCGCCGACCTTGACGTCAACCGGGATCCGGTTGCCCTTGTCGTCGATGCGGCCCGGGCCGACGGAGAGGACAGTGCCCTCCTGCGGCTTTTCCTTGGCGGTGTCGGGGATCACGATGCCCGACGCCGTGGTCGTCTCAGCCTCGTTCGCCTGGACCAGGATCCGGTCCTCGAGCGGCTTGATCGCAACCTTGGTCGCGGTAGTCACGGGCATACCCTCCTGGGGTACTGGTTTCTGTGCTGACCAGCAAGCCGGCCAGCGTCAATCTGCCACATGCCACCGGGCGGGTCCGTCGTCGCGGGAGCCGGTCCGCCTGGCGTTTCAGCCACCGGACCGGAGCCCGGAAGCTGGCACCCTCAGACTGAGAGTGCTAACGGCAGGTTATGCCGGTGGCTAGCACTCCGTCAAGGAGAGTGCCAACATGACAGCCGGCGTGTTCGGTGAAACCCCTTACCAGGCCACCGGCGGACCGGCTTCGCCGCACCTTCCGCGCGCCTCGCTCGCCCCACCAGCGATCGACGTGTACTGCCTCACATCCGGCGTGTGCTGCCTCACAATGGCTCGATGGATCTCGACCAGCTCGCCGCGCTGCGTACTCCGGTCGGGTTGACCGCGCTCGCCGCGGCGGCCGAGTTGGCCGGCGGTGACCCGCTGGCCGCCGCCACCGCGCTCCGCTCGGCGGGCCTGCCAGGGCCGCTCGCCGCCGCCGCACTCACCCAGGCCGAGCTGCGCCGCCGCGCGGTCGGCAAGTTCGGACCGGCCGCCGCCGGAATGTTCTTCACCCGCTCCGGCCTGGAGCAGGCGACCAGGGCGGTGGTCGCCGACCGGCGGGCGCGCCGGTTGCGGGCCGCCGGGGTACGCACCCTGGCCGACCTCGGTTGCGGCCTCGGCGCGGACGCGCTCGCCGCCGCCCGTGCCGGCATCCGGGTGTACGGGGTGGAGGCCGACCCGGCCACCGCCGCGCTGGCCGCCGCGAACGCGGAGGCGGCCGGGCTGGCCGGCTGTCTGAGCGTCGAGTGCGCCGACGCCACCGGTTTCGACCTCACCGGGATGGACGCGGTCTTCTGCGATCCGGCCCGACGATCGAGCGGCGGTCGACGGATCTTCGACCCGGCCGCCTACTCCCCGCCCTGGGACTTCGTGCTCGGCCTGGCCCGGCGGGTGCCGTGCACGGTGGTGAAGGTCGCGCCCGGCCTGGACCACTCACTGATCCCGCCCGGCGCCGAGGCGGAGTGGGTCAGCGTCGACCGGGAACTCGTCGAGGCCACCCTCTGGTGCGGCCCGCTCGCCGCTTCCCCCCGCCGGGCCACCCTGCTCCGACCCCCTGCTGCCGCCGGTAGCGCGAGGGCCCCGGCCCAACGCTCGGGTGAGACGGCTGCCGGCGAGGACAGCGAGGTCGGGGTGGCCGAGCTCACCGGGACCGGTGCGGTCGAGGCACCAGTCGGCCCGATCCGCCGGTACGTCTACGACCCGGACGGCGCGGTGGTCCGGGCCCACCTGGTCGCCGAGTTCGCCGTGACCGTGGACGGCACACTCGCCGACCCGGACATCGCCTACGTGTACGCGGACACGCCGATGCCGACCCCGTTCGGCCGCTGCCTGGAGATCACCGACGTGCTGCCGTTCTCGTTGAAGCGGCTGCGCAGCCTGCTGCGGGGGCGCGGGGTCGGCCGGGTGGAGATCCTGAAACGGGGCTCGGCGGTGGATCCGGAGCGGCTCCGGCGCGATCTGCGGCTCGCCGGCAGCGAGCCGGCCAGCCTGGTGCTGACCCGGGTGGCCGGCGCGCCCACCGTGCTGGTCTGTCAGCCGGTGGCGCCGACCCGGTAGGGTCCCGGCCGTGGCAGGTCAGGGGACCCCGGCAACGGCACTGCTGGTCAAGCAGAAGGTCGCGCACACCACCCACCCGTACGACGTGCCGGTGGAGTCGCCGCGCTACGGCGCGGAGGTGGCCGCGGCGCTCGGGGTGGAGCCGGAGCGGGTGTTCAAGTCCCTGGTCACCGAGGTCGACGGGACGCTGACCGTGGCGGTCGTACCGGTCACCGGGGAGTTGGACCTCAAGGCGTTGGCGGCGGCGGTGGGCGGCAAACGCGCGGCACTCGCCGACCGGACCCTGGCCGAACGGACCACCGGTTACGTCCGGGGCGGGATCAGCCCCCTGGGCCAACGGAAGCGACTACCCACCGTAATCGACTCATCAGCGGAGAGCTTTTCCACTGTGTACGTCTCCGCCGGTCGCCGAGGCCTCCAACTCCAGCTCGCACCGGCCGATCTGATCCGCCTGACCAGCGCAATCAGCGCGTCGATCGCCGCCGGCGGCTGATCCGCGAACTGCCCACTATCGACCGTCTTGCGGCTACTTGCCGCTACTTGGTCCGTCGATGACCGTCGTTGCGCTCTGTGCTCTTTCTTACACAAAATTGATAGCACTCGGCCGTACGGCGTGAGCCGACACGGAACCCCTTCGCGCCACGGTTCGGTCATTTGGCTCGCCGCACCCCGAACCGGGCGGCAAATCGGCACGATCCGCCCAGGCGATTCAGGTCCATGACGGGCCGGTGTCAGTCGCGTTGCTGAATTGTTATCGCAGGCAACAAAACTCGTGGCCTCGGCACTCTTGTGCCTCACCCCACGAGCGCAATACGTTGCCGGACACAACAAAAGTAAGTACGGCCCACTCTGAACACCCCTGCAGTGGCGGCGACCGCACCGACCAGACGCCGCACCACGCAACGACTCAGCGGACCGAACCCCACCCCTCGAAAGGACCCGAGCAATGCGCAAAGGGATCCTCACCATCGCCGCCGTGGGCCTGCTGGCCACCGGTGCCCTGACGGCCTGCGGCGACAATTCCGACGACGCCGGCAGCGGCGGCGCCAAGACCCCGAAGATCGGCGTGATCCTGCCGGACAGCGCCTCGTCCGACCGCTGGGAGACCGCGGACCGGAAGTACCTCGAAGAGGCCTTCAAGACCGCGGGCGTCGAGTACGTCATCCAGAACGCGCAGGGTGACAAGTCGCAGTTCCAGACCATCGCGGACCAGATGATCACCGGTGGCGCGACCGCCCTGATGATCGTGAACCTGGACTCCGGCACCGGTAAGGCCGTGCTCGACAAGGCGAAGTCGCAGGGCGTCGCCACCATCGACTACGACCGCCTGACCCTCGGCGGCTCGGCCCAGTACTACGTCAGCTTCGACAACGTCGCGGTTGGCAAGCTGCAGGGCGAGGGCCTGGTCAAGTGCCTGACCGACAAGGGCGTGAAGAACCCGGTCGTGGCCGAGCTGAACGGCTCGCCGACCGACAACAACGCCACGCTGTTCAAGAACGGCTACGACTCGGTGCTCCAGCCCAAGTACGACTCCAAGGAGTACGTCAAGGGCCCCGACACCTCCGTCCCCGGCTGGGACAACGCCCAGGCGGGCACCATCTTCGAGCAGAACCTGACCTCGCAGGGTGGCAAGATCGACGGCGTGCTGGCCGCGAACGACGGGCTCGGCAACGCGGTCATCTCCGTGCTGAAGAAGAACAGCCTCAACGGCAAGGTCCCGGTGACCGGCCAGGACGCGACCGTCCAGGGCCTGCAGAACATCCTCGCCGGTGACCAGTGCATGACCGTCTACAAGGCGATCAAGCAGGAGGCGCAGGCCGGCGCGGAGCTGGCCATCGCGCTGGCGAAGGGCGAGAAGAAGGACGTCGGCCAGACGGTCAAGGACCCGGAGGGCGGGCGTGACGTGCCGTCGGTCCTGCTCGCACCGAAGGCCATCGACAAGTCGAACGTCAAGGCGGTCGTGGACGACGGCTTCGTCACCAAGGAAGAGCTGTGCACCGCGGCGTACGCCGCCGCCTGCACCGCAGCCGGGATCAGCTGACCCTGCTCTGACCCCGATCGGAGTCACCGTGCCCGTCCGCCGACCGTAGGTCGGTGGACGGGCACACCGGGTTGACCCGACCGGGCTGCCTGATCGGACCTTCGCGACCGGAGCCCCGCGAACGGACACCCCGCGACCGGAACACCCCGCGATCGGACACCTGTGAAAAGGAGACCCACCGTGTCCGCGACACCCTTGCTGGAGCTGCGCGGGATCGACAAGAACTTCGGTCCCGTGCAGGTCCTGCGCGACGTCGCCTTCGCCGCATACCCCGGCGAGGTGACCGCGCTCGTCGGCGACAATGGCGCCGGCAAATCCACGCTGGTCAAGTGCATCAGCGGCATCTACGCCATCGACGGTGGCGAGTTCATCTTCGACGGCAAGCCGGTGACCGTGAACAACCCGCGGGATGCCGCCGCGCTCGGCATCGAGGTCGTCTACCAGGACCTCGCGCTCTGCGACAACCTCGACATCGTGCAGAACATGTTCCTCGGCCGGGAGAAGACCAGCGGGCTGGTCCTGGACGAGGTGACGATGGAACGGCTCGCCGCGGAGACCCTCGCCGGCCTGTCCGTCCGCACGGTGAAGTCGCTGCGCCAGCTCGTGGCCAGCCTCTCCGGCGGGCAGCGGCAGACGGTGGCGATCGCCAAGGCCGTGCTCTGGAACAGCAAGCTGGTCATCCTCGACGAGCCGACCGCCGCGCTCGGCGTCGCGCAGACCGCTCAGGTGCTGGAACTGGTCCGGCGGCTGGCCGACAACGGACTCTCGGTCGTACTCATCTCGCACAACATGAACGACGTCTTCGCCGTCTCGGACCGGATCGCCGCGCTCTACCTCGGGCGGTCGGTGGCCCAGGTCAAGACCACCGACATCACCCACTCGCAGATCGTCGAGCTGATCACCGCAGGACGCAGCGGTGATCTCGGCCTGCGGTCCGAGAACGGCGACAGCAGCGGCGCCGGTCACACGGAACTCATCACCCCTGGAGCCGAGCAATGAGCACCTCCACCCCTACCGCGGTACGCGAGGAGCCGGTGCCCCTACCGACGCGGACGGTCAACGACCATGTGCGCGACTACATCGGCCGGGTACGTGGCGGCGACATCGGCGCGCTGCCGGCCGTACTCGGGCTGGTGGTGCTCTGCATCGGCTTCTCGATCGCCCGCCCGGAGTTCTTCTCCGCCATCAACTTCGCCAACCTGTTCACGCAGGGCGCCGCGGTCATCCTGATCGCGATGGGGCTGGTCTTCGTCCTGCTGCTCGGCGAGATCGACCTCTCCGCCGGTTTCGCCAGCGGCGTCTGTGCCTCCGTACTCGCGGTGCTGCTCACCCTGCACGGCTGGCCCTGGTACGGCGCGCTGATCGCCGCCCTGGTCACCGGTGTGGTGATCGGTCTGGTGCTGGGCGTGCTGGTGGCGAAGGTCGGCATCCCGTCCTTCGTGGTCACCCTCGCCGCGTTCCTCGCCTTCCAGGGCGTGGTGCTGCTGCTCATCAAGGGCGGCACCAACATCTCGGTGCAGGACAAGGTCATCGTCTCGATCGAGAACAGCAACGTGAAGCCGGTGATCGGCTGGTTGCTCGCCCTGGTCGCGGTGCTCGGTTACGCCGCCGTGCAGCTCGTCCGCTACCGCACCCGGCAGGCACGCGGCCTGATCGTCGACCCGTTCCTGGTGGTGCTGGCCCGGATCGCCGCGGTCGCCCTGCTCGTCGGCATCGCGACGTACATCCTGAACCAGGAACGCAGCATCAACACCCTGATCACGTCCAACAAGGGCATGCCGATCGTCGTACCGCTGATCGCGATCCTGCTGGTCGTGCTGACCTTCGTGCTGCAGCGCACGGTCTACGGCCGGCACGTCTACGCGGTCGGCGGCAACGCCGAGGCCGCCCGTCGGGCCGGTATCAACGTGGACCGGATCCGCATCTCGGTCTTCGTGATCTGCTCGCTGCTGGCCGCGATCGGCGGCATCGTGGCGGCCAGTCGTGGCCGGTCGGTGGACCCGAACACGGGTGGCAGTAACGTGCTGCTCTACGCGGTCGGCGCGGCGGTGATCGGCGGCACCAGCCTCTTCGGCGGCAAGGGCCGGGTGTTCGACGCGGTCCTCGGTGGCGCGGTGGTCGCGGTGATCGACAACGGGATGGGCCTGCTGGGCTACAGCTCCGGCGTCAAGTTCGTGGTCACCGGCCTGGTGCTGTTGGCCGCGGCCGGGGTGGATGCACTCTCCAGAAGACGTGCCGCCGCCACCGGACACAGATGACGCTGTCTCTCGAAAGTGATGTGAACGACCGATGCGCGCCGGGCCTAGCCAGGAGGAAGTCCGCCGCCAGAACCTGGGCGCGCTGCTCCGCTACGTCCACGTGCACGGCGCGACCTCGCGGGCGGAACTCACCACCGCGCTGGGGCTCAACCGCAGCACGATCGGCGCGCTGACCGCCGAGCTGACCGCCGCCGGCCTGGTCAGCGAACGGGCACCACGGGAAACCGGCCGGGCCGGACGACCGTCACTGGTCGTCCGGCCCGAGTCCGCACGGGTCTACGCGTACGCGTGCAGCATCGAGGTGGACCGGCTGCGGGTGGCACGGGTCGGGCTCGGCGGTGTGGTGCTCGACCGCCGGGAGGTGGCCCGACCACCGGACGTGCCCGCCGAAGAGGTGGTGCCGGTGCTGGCCGGCTTCCTCAAGGAGATGCTCCAGGCGGTGCCGAAGGGTTCCGTCTACGTCGGTGGCGGCGTCGCGGTCTGCGGCATGATGCGGGGCCGGGACGGTGCGGTGCACGTACATCCGCCGACCGGTTGGGTCGACGGGTCGCTGGGCCCGGTGCTCACCGCGGACCTGGACTCGAACCGGCCGATCCTGGTGAACCGGGCGGCCGACGTCAGCGCCCTGGCCGAGCACACCCGGGGCGCGGCGGCCGGTCTGGACAACGTGATCTACCTGCACCAGGACGTCGGTGTCGACGCCGGCATCATCGTCGGCGGCCGGCGGTTGACCGGTCACGGCGGCTTCGGCGGCGAGGTCGGTCACATGGTGGTGCATCCGGGCGGCCAGCCGTGCGGCTGCGGCTCACGCGGCTGCTGGGAAACCGAGATCGGCGAGTACGCGCTGCTCCAGGCCGCCGGCCGGGGCGGCGCGATCGGGCACGACGCCGCCCGCGCGGTGGTGGAGGCCGCGGCGTACGGGGACGCGAGCGCGAAGACCGCGGTACGGCAGGTCGGCGACTGGCTCGGTTTCGGTGTGGCGAACCTGATCAACATCTTCAACCCGGACGTGGTGATCTTCGGCGGGCCGCTGCGGGACATCTACCTCGCCGCCGCCACCCAGGTACGCAGCCGGCTCAACGCGATGGCGCTGCCCGTACCGCGCGACCACGTACGGCTGCGGACCCCGCAGTTGAGCGAGGAGGCGGTGCTGATCGGTGCCGCCGAACTGGCCTTCGAGCAGTTGCTCGCCGATCCGCTGGATGCCACCGCCTGACTTCGGTGCGTACGCTGTCCTTCGTGGACGTGCAGATGCGGGCTTCCGACGACGACCGGCAGCGAGTGGTCGACAACCTGCAACAGCACACCGCCGCGGGCCGATTGACGCTGGACGAGTTCACCGAACGCCTCCGGGTCGTCTACTCCGCCCGTACGCTGGCCGACCTGGCCGAGATAACCCGCGACCTGCCCGCGACGCCGGCACCGACGCCCGCCCGCAGGGGCAGCCGGCGTGATCTGCTGCTCATCCTCGCCGTCGCGGTGGTGACGCTGATCCTGCTGGACGTCTTCATGGAGATCACCCGCTGATCGGCGGCAGCACCTTGAACATCACCCTGGTGGCCTCCAGCACGCCCCGCGTCGACAGCGCGTATCCGGGGATGGCACCGGCGGCCTGGTAGCCGATGGTCCGGTAGAGCAGCTCACCGGCCGAATCGGTCACCGTGTCGAGCACGAGCAGGCTGCGACCGTACTCCCGGGCCACCTCCTCGACCGCGGCCATCAGCGCCCGTCCGAGCCCGGACCGGCGCGCGGCCGGATGCACCAGCACCTTGCCGACCTCGGCGCGGTGGCGGCCGTTGGCCGGCATCGCGAGCATGACCTGCGCGGTCCCGGCGATCCGCCCGTCCTGCCTGGCCACCAGCAGCACCCGGACACCGGGCACCAGCGAGCCGCGTACGTCCTCCCAGTAGCGACGTGCGTCGGCCGGGCTGAACGGGGGCACGAAACCGACGCTCGCACCGGCCTCGACGCAGGCGTGCAGGATCTCACCGAGTCGGTCGAGGGTGTCGCCGTCCAGCCCGCTCGCGTCGATCCGCTCGACCGGCGTCGCCCCGCTCACGGCAACACCAGGGTGAGTACGTAGCGCGCGGGCGTCGGGCCGGGGCAGTCGAACCGGGACGTGCCCCAGAGCCGGAACCGCAGGCTGTCCCCTGGTTCGAGGTCGTGCGTCTCACCCTGCACGGTGAGTCGCAAGCTGCCCTCCAGTAGCCAGAGGTGCTGTTCCAGACCGGGTACCGGCGGATCGTCGTAGTCGATGGTGGCGCCGGCCGGCAGCGTCCCCTCGATCACCTCGGCCCGCAGGCCGGCGTGCGGGGGTGACACCGAGCGGCGCCGGAAGCCGGTGGTCGCATCGGTCCAGACCGGTTGGTCGGCCGCACGCACCAGCCGCGCCGGTTCCGACTCCACCTCGCTGAGCAGCCGCGACAGCGTACGCCGGTAGACCGTGCAGAGCTTGCCCAGCAGCGACGCGGTTGGGCTGATCTCGCCGCGCTCGATCCGGGACAGCGTCGACCGGCTCACCCCTGACCTTTTGGCCAGCTCGTCCAACGACCATCCGTGCTCGCCGCGCAACCCGGCGAGCCGGGCCGCCAGCCGCGCGTCCGCAGCGTCGAGCTGCGCCTCGACCTGATCAACCTCTCCCATATTCGGGAAGATATCCCATAACTGAGACGGAGGCCAGCGTACGGTGGCGGCCGTCGCTTCGCCGATGCCCGGTTCAGCGGCGCCGGTCGCGGCCTTGGTCTACTGGCGGCCATGAACGACACGGCGGAGCGGCTTCCGGACCTGGTCCGACGTTGGCAGGCAGGGTGGCGGCTGGCGCGGGGTCTGGCCGCCGCAGAACTGACCGAGGACCTCCTCCAGGTGCGCTTCGGCCTGCCCCACCGCCACCTGGAGTTCGTCGCCCTGCGCGCGGACGAGGCGCCCGGACCGCTTGCTCGGCTGGCTGAGCGGGTCGCCGAGGCGACCGAGGTCAACTGGCTCACCGTCCCGACCAACGAGCCCGAGCGGGCCACCGAGATCCTGCGGGCGGCCGGGCTGGAGGTGCCGGCCGAGCCGGAATGGCTGATGTCGGTCGACCTCACCCGGCATCCCCGTCCCGCACCCGCCCCGCCGTACCGGCGGGAGGTCCGGGTCGACGGCGCGGTCATCGCGGTCACCATCACCGACGGATCCGGTGCCGAGATGGCCGCCCGAGGGTGGGCGGCCTTCACCGGCACCGACGCGGTCGCCGACCGGATCGAGACCTCGGCCGAGCACCGTCGCCGGGGACTCGGCAGCGCGATGATGGGATCGCTCACCGAGGCTGCCATGACCCAGGGCGCCACCACCGGCCTCCTAGTCGCCAGCGTCGACGGGCAGCGGCTCTACTCGTCGCTGGGCTGGGAACGCCGGGCGTACGTCCTGATCGGCCGGAAACCCTCGGTTGGTTGAGCGTTCTTCTCGAACAGCAACAGCGCCCGCTCCCGGAAGCCGGGACGGGCGCTGTTCGTTCGATGCCGGATCGGTTACGGCCGGCGGGTTGTCAGCTCGGTGACGAAGGCCCGCCAGGCGTCGGGAGCGAAGGTCAGGGTGCCGCCGTCGCGGTCCTTGGTGTCCCGGACGAAGACCCGACCGGGGAGGCTGTCCGCGACCTCGACACAGTTACCGGCGCCGTCGGCAGACCGGGTCGACTTCCGCCAATGTGGAGTGTTGGTCCTGGGGTCACCCTCAGCTTCGTGATGAGTTCCAACGAGGCTTGCTCGGAGAGAGCCGCTCCGAGCAAGCTATCCCACTTGCGCTTGATGAGACGGGTGAGATCAGGGTCGTCCACGACCTGACCACGGGCTACGTTTTCTAGGTAGATGACCAACTTGACGCCCGGTTCCTCGGTTGGATCTCCGGCCCGTTTCCCGGTCGTCGCCTGCGATCAATCTGACTCGCTCGCCAAATTCCTACTAACGTGTTTTCTCTTACATCGAAGATGCTGTGCGCACATCATCTTTGATGTACGTCCTTTCCGCATTACTGCCGCGATTTCCCGGCGCAGGCGCAGGCGCGAAACAGGCGCGGACGTTGACCACGATCACGGACCGGCGAGAGCAGACGCGATCAGGCGTCGGACGGGACCCGGTTGGCGGGTTGGGGCGGGACCGCTGAGCGCTCCGGCGCCGGCCGCTCGTCCATGGTCCGCCAGACCGGGCTGAAGAACGGAAGCAACGTCACCATCAGGTACGCGAACCCGAAGAGCAGGCAGGCCGCCGGCAGCGCCAGCCCGGTGACCGCCGCACCGCCCAGCAGGCCACCGAGCGGAATCCCGGCGAACGAAACGGCGCGCGACAGCCCGAGCACCCGGGCCCGGAGCCGTTCGGGAATGCGTTCGTAGGCGAGTGCACCGAAGATCGGATTCACCGCGGCGATCGACACCCCGGCCACGAACGAGACGACGTAGATGGGCCAGAGCCGGTCGGTGACGGCAAACGCGACGAAACGCGGTGCGCCCGCGATCAGGAATCCGACCGCGAACACCCAGAACCGGGGAATCCTCGGCGCCACCACGGTGAAGACCACGTTGCCCAGCACCGCGCCGACCGCGAACGCGGCGGAGAGGAAGCCGAGGGCGACCGGGGAGCCGATCACCTCGCGGGCCCAGACCGGGGCGAGCACGGTGCCGTACGCCGCGTCCGCGAGATTGGTCACGAAGACCATGAGCAGCATTCCGCGCATCAGCGGGTTCTGCCGGATGAACCGCAGCCCGGTCCGCAAGGCCAGGAGATACGGCTCCCCCTCGCCGTCGCGCTCCTGCTCGCGCGCTGCCGTCGAACCGGCACGCGGTATCGCGAACGTGATGATCAGCGCGCCGACGGCGAAGGTCGCGGCGTCCAGCAGCAGCACCGTCGGCGCGTCCAGCGCGGCGATGAGCAGGCCGGCGAGCGGGGCGCCGAGCAGCGTCGCGAGCCGGCCGAGTCCGTCATGCAGGCTGGTGGCGCGGGTCAGCTCCACCCCGGCGGCGGCCACCGTCTCCGGGAAGATGACCTGCTTGGCCGAGTCGCCGAATCCGCGCAGCAGCCCGGCGACCGCGACCAGCGCGGTGAGCACACCGAAACCGAGCAGGTCGGCGCGGTACAGCAGCGGTACGGCGACAACCGCCGCCGCACTGCCCAGGTCGGCGACGATGCTCGTACGGCGGGCGCCGAGCCGGTCGATGAGCGGCCCGCCCAACGCACAGGCCAGCACGTACGGCAGCATCTCGGCGAACGCCACCACGCCGGTCTTCGCCGCGCTGCCGGTGGAGACCAGGGTGAACCAGGGCAGCGCCACCATGCTCATCCGGCTGCCGACCAGTGAGATCGCCTCGGCGGTCAGCAGCCCGGTGAGCGGCGTACGCCGGCCCATCAGGCACCGTCCCCGGTCGAACCATCGCCATCGCTATCGCCGGTCGAACCACTGCCACCGGCACCGTCGTCCCCGGTCGAGCCATCGTCGTCGGGGCGCCGGGTGAACGGCAGGATCTGCACCTGGAGGATCACCGGCTCGGCGTCGTCCGGCGTCGGAACGTCCGGGTGGTTGCGACGGTAGCGCTCGGCCAGTGCGAAGACTTCGGCGTGCAGTTCGGCCGCTTCCGTGGGAGTCAGCCGGAGCCGCCAGTCGCTGAGCGTGCTCACGCCGATCCATTCCGGCGGGATCGCCACGGCCTCACCCAGCCACCGCTCGACCTGGTCGGCGTAGGCCGCCGCGACCGCACGCACGTACGTTTCCGCGTCGGCCGGGGCACGAGTGATCGTCTCGGAGTCGAGCGTGGTCGTCTGGTGCGCCGCCCGCCACCAGCGTTCCCGCCCCACCCCGCGCTCCGGGTCCTCGACCACGAACCCGTACGTGGCGAGTTGGCGCAGGTGGTAGCTGGTGGCGCCGGTCGACTGGCCGAGACGCTCGGCAAGCCCGGTCGCGGTGGCGGGACCGTGCTCGCGTAATGCTCCGAGCATCCGTACCCGCAGTGGATGGGCGATGCCGCGCAGCGAGCGCGGGTCGAGCCTGATCCGATCCTCAGACATGTTTGCAAAGCTAGCCTTGCAAAGACTTCTTTGCAATAGGTCCGTCAATTCCCGGACTCCAACCGAGGCAAAGACCCAGCCCGGGGCAGAGACTCAGACCGAGGCGTGATTTCGGACCGAGGGCGGGCTCGGGGTCAGACACAGCTCCAGCGGAACGCGACCGGCAAGTCGCTGCCGACGTGGTGCAGGACGCTGCCTATCTGCTGGCCGTTGTCGCTGATCACGACGGTGATCGGTGCGTCCGTGTTCCGGTCGAAGCCGTCCGCTAGCGGCATCACCAGGAGCCGGCTGTCGGTGGCGAGCGCCGGCGCGACCCTGCCGGATCCGTCGACGACGTAGCCACCGACCCAGCCGTACCGGTTCACCGAGGTCACGAACTTCAGCGACAACGGCCGCACCTCACCGGTACGCAGGTTCCACCGTCCCGCCACCATCCCTCCCTCGGTCGGGTTCAGGTAGGAACCGATCACCCAACCGTTCCGGATCGACTCGATCGAGACATCCGGTCCGTACCCGGGCGGCGTGGCAAGTTCGCGGACCGAACCGTCCGGCGCCCAGACCAGACCGCGTGCACCGTTCAATAACGGATCCTTGGCGTTGGCGCCGACCCGTGCCAGCGCCTTCGACACGCTCCTGCCGACCACCGTGCCGTCGTCGTCGATCCCCGCGACGGTCACGAGGTCCGCGTTCGGCGGCGCGGCCAGTACACGCACCGCGTCCGGGTTCTCCCCCGGCCAGACCACCTGCCGCAGGTCGTAGTTCCTGCCCAGCACCTGCCCCCGCTTGGCCGCCAGGAGGTCGCCCGGGGCAGCGTACGGATTCATCACGTCGCCGGAAGCGGCACCCGCCGGAGCGCCGGGCTCCATCGGGCTGGCGACCGGCGCGCCGGGGCCGACCAGAGTGCCGCCCTGGACCGTGCCGAGGATGTCGCCGCGCTCGTTGATCCCCACCACGGCAAAGGGCAGCCCGCCGCCCGTGGGTAGGTTCTCGAAGGTGTCGTCCCGGTAGGCCCAGGCAATGGATCTGCCCTTCTCCGCCGGGGCGACGTAGCCGTCACCGGCGACATCGCCGCGTGAGTTGACCACCAGGTGGGTCGGCCGCTCGACCGGCACCTTGAGCGTCGTGAGCTGGCCCCGGTCCCACCGGACCACGAAGGACTGCCCACGCTTGTCCGAAGCCGTGCCGACCAGGAACCGGCCGGTCGGATCACCACCGAGCACCTCGCTGCGGACCGTCATGTCCGGAAGCGGCAACTCGCGTGCTGTGCAGGAAGCCGGCTCCAGCGGAATGTCCTCCGGCTGGGCCGCCCCGCCCGTCGCCACCGAGCGCTGCTGCTCGGGGCGGTTGGCCAGGTCGACCACCACCGGTACGGCGGCCACCGCCCCGAGCGTCACGAGCGCGGTTGTCGTGGCCGCGACCAGCCGTCGGCGTCGGGCCCGCCGTCGGCCGTTTAGTACCAGCGCGCCGATATCGACCCGGGACGGCGGGGGCGTGTCGTCGGCCAGCATTCCCAGCAGCGACCGGGCCGACTCGTCGTCATACTGGCGCAACTACTCGACCCCCTTTCACACCGCGCGGGTCCCAGGCCGCCAGCGTCTCCGCGCCGAGCAGTCGCCGCAGGGCAGCCAACCCGTGCGAGGTCTGGCTCTTGACCGTGCCGGGCGAGCAGCCGAGCAACTCCGCCACCTCGTCCACCGGCAGATCACAGAGAAACCGCAGTACGAGCACGGCCCGCTGGCGCTTCGGCACCCGGCTCAGCGCGTCCCGCAGCACCGCCCGGTCCTCGACCCCCGGCCCCTCCGGAGTGATCCGCTCCGGCACCGAATCGGTCAGGTCGACCCGGGAAGACCAGGCCAACCGCTTCTCGCTGAGGAACGCCCGGACCAGCATGGTCCGCACGTACGCGTCGGGGTACTCCACCGCGCGCACCCGGCGCCACTGCACGTAGAGGGTGGTGAAGGTCTGCTGGACGAGGTCGTCGGCCCGGTGGGCGTCACCACAGAGCAGGTACGCGATCCGCTGCATCCGGGCGAGCCGGGCAGTGACGAATTCGACGTACTCCTGCTCCAGTTCCGCCTGCACGCCGTGATCCCTCCTGTGGATACCGCAGAGTCAAGTCGGTCGGGGTAGCGATCGGTTGTATCGGAGTACGCGGCAGCGACGCACATCACACCTGCGCGCCGGCACGGGTACGACCAGGGGCTCGACCGGCTTGCTCCGGTGGACAACCCTGTCTGTAGTTGGTGTGTCGCCGGGGACATCGGCGACGGACGAGGACGGGGGGCTGTCATGTCCAGGTACCTGGCGATGGTGGTGATCGGGGTCGGCATCGGCATCGGTGTCGGCGCCATGACCGACGGCGCGGCCCACGGCTACGCCTGGGCGGTACTGCTCGTGGGCCTGGCCCTGCTCCTCGTCCGGCCCGGGACGCGGCCAGCCGCGCTCGGCGTCCCGGACGAGCCCCCGGGCACCCGGCGCGAACGCGAGCCCCGGCCGACGCTCACCGGGCTCGGGCCCCGGGTCGGGGAGATCCTGAGGCTGGCCGAGCAGCAGGCCGAGAACCAGGTTGCCAAGGCCCGTCAGGAGGCCGAGCGGATCCTGCGGGACGCCCGGGTCGAGGCGGACAAGATCCTCGCCCGGGCCGCCGACGACGCGGGCCCGCGATCCGGGTACGCCGCGCCCCTGGCCCCGGAGGACGGTTCAGCCGAGGGCCACCGCTAGGGCGGTCGGCTCAGCCGAGGGTCACCGGTAGGGCGCTCAGCCCGCGCAGCAGCAGACCGGGCCGCCAGCCGATCTCCTCGACCGGCACTGCCAGTCGCATCCCGGGGAACCGGCGGGACAGGGCATGGAATGCGATCTGCCCCTCCAGCCGGGCCAGGGGCGCGCCGAGGCAGTAGTGGATGCCGTGCCCGAAGGCCAGGTTCGGGGTCGCGGGGCGGTCCAGGTCGAGCTGGTCCGGCTCGGGGAAGCGCTCGCTGTCCCGGTTCGCGGACAGGAGCGAGACCAGCACGAACGCGCCCTCCGGGATGGCCACCCCACCGATCTCGGTCGGCTGGAGGGCGGTACGGAAGGTGGCGCTCTGCACCGGACCCTCGTACCGCAGCAGTTCCTCGACCGCGTTCGGGATCAGCTCGGGCTCGGCCACGATCCGGGCCCAGCGGTCCGGGTCGGACAGCAGCAGCACACTTCCGTTGCCGATCAGGTTCACCGTGGTCTCGTGCCCGGCGATCAGGAAGAGGTAGACCATCGAGATCAGCTCGTCGTCGTAGAGCCGGTCGTTGTTGTCGTCCCGTACCGCGATCAGCGCGGAGAGCAGGTCGTCGGCGGGATGCTGGCGCTTGGCCACCAGCAACTCCCGGATGTACCCGACGATCGCGACCAGTGCCGGCGGCAGCCCGGCCGGATTCACCGGCCCGGTCACGATGGCGTCACTCCACCGGCGGAAGGCGTCCTGGTCCTCCGCCGGTACGCCGAGCAGTTCGCAGAGCACCTGGATCGGCAACGGGAAGGCGAAGCTGTCGATCAGGTCCAGCCGGTCGGTGCCGGACATCTGGTCCAGCAGCCGCTCGGCCAGTTCCTCGATCCGGGGCCGCAGGGCGGCCATCCGCCGGGCGGTGAAAGCGCCGGAAACCAGTCGCCGGATCCGGGTGTGGTCGGGCGGGTTGATGGCGAGCATGTGCCGGCCCACCGCCCGCGCCACGTCCGGCGGCACCATCTCCCGGTAGGAGAAGCCACCCGCGGAGGTGGTCTTGCCGAGCTTGGGGTCGCTGAGCGCCCGCTGGGCGTCGGCGTACCTGGTCACCAGCCAGGCGGTGGCACCGGTGGGCAGGGCCAACTCGACCACCGGGCTGTCCCGGCGCAGCGTGGCCAGCACCTCGTGCAGATCGGCCTTGGCGGACTCGAACGGATTGATCGCGGCGCTTGTTGTCATTTCTCGCTCCCCGTTTCCCGATCGCGGTTCCGCGGCCGGAAATTCATCCTCGCCGCAGCCGCCCGCGTTGTCGAGGCACCACCGACCCGTCCGAGCCGGTACGGTCAGCGGCCGGCGGTCCATAGACGGCCGTCGGGCCCGTCCCGGTGGTGACACCCGGACGGGCCCGACAGATCCGTTGCTATCCGACCGGGGCGGTCAGCCCCGGCCCCGCCGTCACGGCGTGCCGACGTCGGCCAACTCCCGCTTTCGGTCCTTGGATGCCTTGAGCAGGCTGGCGATGGTGGCGATGATCAGTGAGCCGAGGATGACGGTGAGGGAGAGCCAGATCGGGATGTGCGGTGCCCAGCCGACGTGGTCGCCACCGTTGATGAACGGCAGGCTGTTGTCGGCGAGCGCTTCCAGCACCAGCTTGACCCCGATGAAGCCGAGCACCACCGCCAGGCCGACGTTGAGGTAGACCAGCCGGTCGAGCAGGCCGCCGAGCAGGAAGTAGAGCTGGCGCAATCCCATCAGTGCGAACACGTTGGCGGTGAAGACCAGGTACGGCTCCTTGGTCACACCGAAGATCGCCGGGATGGAGTCCAGCGCGAAGATCAGGTCGGTGGTGCCGATCGCGATCAGGACCAGCAGCATCGGGGTGAACAGACGCTTGCCGGTCTCGCTCATCACCGTGAGCTTGGTGCCGTTGAAGGAGTTCGACAGTGGTAGGTGCTGCTGGCTCCAGCGGACCAGCGCGTTCTCCTTCACGTCCGCCGCGTCCATCTCGCCCTGCCGGAGGAAGCTGATCGCGGTGTACACGAGGAAGGCGCCGAAGATGTAGAAGACCCAGGAGAACTGCGACACCAGCGCGGAACCGGCGGCGATGAAACCACCGCGCATCACCAGCGCGAGCACGATCCCGATCAGCAGTACGGTCTGCTGGTACTGCCGCGGTACGGCGAACCGTCCCATGATCACGACGAACACGAAGAGGTTGTCGATCGAGAGGCTGTACTCGGTCAGCCAGCCGATGTAGAACTCACCGGCGAACCTGCCGCCGGAGGTGGCCCACACCCCCAGCCCGAACAGCACCGCGAGTACGACGTAGAAGCCGACCCAGAGGCTCGACTCCTTGATGCTCGGCTCGTGTGGCCGTCGACCGATGATCAACAGGTCGAGAAGAAGCACACCGACCAACACGACCAGCGTGATGATCCAGGTGAGCGCGGAAACGTCCATCGAAACCTCCGGCAGGCACGGGACATCGCCGACCGACCTGGACCCTGAGCGGGCCAGACTGGAGGGCGATGTGGCATCTGGTGACTGTCGGAGGTCTTTTCCGCCACCGAGCCGCGGGAGCTTAGCCCCTTGGGGTGACCGATGGCGCCGGGTTTCTCCCCGGCTGGGCCGGATGTCCACCGTGCTGACGACACCACCGTCGGGGAATACTCCCCTCCTTGCATCTATTGTTGCCCATCAGCCGCCCCTCGCGTCAAGATTCCACCCGCCCGGCGCCGGTTCGAGCACCCCGTACGGGCCACCCAGTACGCCCGGTGGCAGCCAGGTACAGCGTACCTGACCAGGCAAAACGCGTACGCGGAGCGGGTTGTGGCGGGGGCAGGGCTCAGCGGTCGACCTGAGCGAAATCCCACACATGCGGCGGGCGGGCCATCAGCCGAGCGGGCGGCTCGGGGAGGTCGAGCGGGCTGCCCCGCCACTTCGAGATGACCACCAGGCGGTTGTCGGTGGAGGAGAAGACCTCACTGGACATGTGCAACGGGTGATGGTCGAACTCCGGCAGCGCGGTCTCGGTGACCCACACGATCAGGTCGGCGAATCCGGCCGGCTCCGCGCGTGCCTCCCACATCCGCACGATCACGTCCGCCATCTCCGTTCCCTCTTCCCTCGCACTACACGCTCACCACGGTCAGGGGCATTGCCGAATCGGCGGGCAGGTCCAGCCGGCTCGGCGCGACCCCGGCGGCGACCAGGTGCGAACCGAGCGCCGCCACCATCGCGCCATTGTCCGTACAGAGTTTGGGGCGCGGGACCCGCACGGTGATGCCGTACTTGGCGGCGCGTTGCTCGGCCAGCACCCGCAGTCGCGAGTTCGCCGCCACCCCACCACCGATCACCAGCGTCTCGATGCCCCGGCTGCGGCAGGCGTCGATCGCCTTCGCGGTCAGTACGTCACAGACCGCCTCCTGGAACGAGGCGGCCACGTCGGCGACCGGGACCGGCTCACCGGCCCGCTGCTTGGCCTCCACCCAGCGGGCCACCGCCGTCTTCAGCCCGGAGAAGGAGAAGTCGAACCGATGCGCGGCGAGATCCTTCGGGGCGGTCAGCCCGCGCGGGAAGCCGATCGCCGCGGCGTCGCCGGCCCGTGCCTCCCGGTCGATCGGCGGCCCGCCCGGAAACGGCAGGCCGAGCAGCCGGGCCACCTTGTCGAACGCTTCACCGGCCGCGTCGTCGATGGTGGCGCCGAGCGGCGTGACCCCGGTCGCCAGGTCGTCCACCAGCAGCAACGACGAGTGCCCGCCGGAAACCAGCAGGGCGATCGCCGGCTCGGGCAGCGGGCCGTGCTCCAGGGTGTCGACGGCGACGTGTGCGGCGAGGTGGTTCACCCCGTACACCGGTTTGTCGGCCGCGACCGCGTAGCCCTTGGCCGCGGCGACCCCGACCAGCAGGGCACCGGCCAGGCCCGGACCGGCGGTGACCGCGATCGCGTCGATGTCGGCCAGGGTCACGCCCGCGTCGTCCAACGCCCGCTGCATCGTCGGCACCATCGCCTCCAGGTGCGCCCGGCTGGCCACCTCCGGCACCACCCCACCGAACCGGGCGTGCTCCTCGACACTGGACGCCAGCGCGTCCGCGAGCAGCGTGTGCCCGCGTACGATGCCCACCCCGGTCTCGTCGCAGGAGGTCTCGATCCCCAGGATCAGCGGTTCGTCAGCCATCTCGCATCATCACCAGCGCGTCGGTGTTGCTCGGTTGGTAGTAGCCCCGGCGGATCCCCACCGGCTCGAAGTCGTACGCCGCGTAGAGCTTCTGGGCGCCGGGATTGTCCACCGCGACCTCCAGCATCGTCTTGCGTACGCCGCGCCGGGCCGCCTCGGCCAGCAGCGCCTCCAGCAGGGTCCGGCCGATACCGCCCCGCTGGACGTCCCGGCGGACCGCGATGTTCTGCACCCAGGCTTCGTCCGGCGTCACCGCCAGCCCGGCGTAACCGACCAGCGCCCCGGCGTCGTCCAGCGCCACCGCGTAGTAGTGGCCGCTGGCCAGCTCGTTCCAGAACATGCCCGGCGACCACTGCTCCTCACCGAAGAGGTCGGCCTCGATCGCCAACACGTCCTCGATGTGCCACCAGCGGAACCGGGTCAGCCTCACGGCAGCACCGACTTGTGGCCGGTCGCCGCGACCGCGTCCGGCCGGCGCAGGTAGAGCGGGACCAGCCGTTCTCCGGGCGCACCTGCGCGTACCCGCTCGGCGGCAAGCTCCGCCAGGGCGTACGCGGACGGGTAGGTCGGTTCGGCCGGCACCGGCAGACCGAGGATGTCGGCGTACCGCTGGGCGCCCTCGCCGACCGCGACGCTGACGCCCAGCTCGGCCACCCGCCCCGCGACCACGGCGGGAGCGTCGACGGCCGGTCCGGCCACCCGCTCGCCCGCCTCGTCGAACGCCGCCCAGTAGATCTCCCGGCGCCGCGCGTCGCTGGCGACCAGCACCCGCTGGCCGGCGCCCGCGTCGCGGCCGAGCGCGTCGAGGGAACCGACACCGTAGGTCGGGATCGACAGCACCTGCCCCATGGTGGCCGCGGTGACCAGACCGACCCGCAGGCCGGTGAACGGCCCGGGCCCGAGGCCGGCCACCAGCGCGGTCAGGTCGGCCGGACGGGCACCGGCCTCGGCCAGCACCGCTTCGATCGCCGGGGCGAGCAGCTCACCATGCGCACGCGCGTCCACCGCGCGGCGTTCGGCGCGCAGTACGACCCCGTCGGCCGTCACCTCCGCGAGCGCCGCGGTCACCGCCGGGGTCGATGAATCCAGCACGAGTACGAGCACCCCAGAACCCTAGCGGGAGCGCGATTACCGCCCGTCACGACCCGGCCGACTGCCATCTCGACACTTCCGGTGGCCGACGGGTGAGCCGGCCGGGATCGTCGGCCCCGTGCCGGCGGTTCAGCCGGCGGTCCGTTCCCATTCGATGGTGGGCTGGCCGGCGTCCGCGAGGGCCTTGTTGGCGGCGCTGAACGGCCGACTGCCCAGGAATCCGCGCGGATTCATCGGGCTGGGGTGACCCGCCTCCAGCACCACGTGCTGCGGGTTGGTGATCAGTTCCCGCTTCTTGCGCGCGTAGCCGCCCCAGAGCAGGAAGACCACCCGCTCGGAGCGGGCGTTCAGGGCCGCGATGGTGGCGTCGGTGAACGCCTCCCAGCCCTTGTTCGCGTGCGAACCCGGGGTGGCCTGCCGGACGGTGAGCACCGCGTTGAGCAGCAGCACGCCCTGGGCCGCCCAGCCGGAGAGGTTGCCGCCACGCGGGGCCGGCACGCTCAGGTCCTCGGCCAGCTCCTTGAAGACGTTGCGCAGCGACGGCGGCACCGCCACCCCGTCGCGCACGCTGAAGCTCAGCCCGTGCGCCTGACCCGCCTTGTGGTACGGATCCTGGCCCAGGATCAGCACCCGGCAGTCCTGCGGCGCGCACAGCCGGTACGCCGAGAACAGGTCCTCGACCGGCGGGAAGACGGTCTGGGTCGCGTACTCGGCGGCGACGAATTCGGCCAGCTCGGCGGTGCGGGCCGGGTCGAGGTGCGGCTCCAACACCGTGCGCCACTCGGTGGGCAGCAGGGCAGGCAGGTCGAGGGTCATCGGTCACCTTTCGGGGATGGCTGGAACACACCGTTCGGCATGGCTGGTCGGCATGGCTGGACACTCGCCCGCGACTCTAGAAGCCCGGTACGACAGCGGATCGCGCTAGAGGGTGGTGAGGCGTTCGGCCCAGTCGCCGCCGACCGGCACCAGCTCGATCCGGCGGGAATCGTCGTCGCGCCGGTCGATCCGTACCCGCAGGTGGGCGTCGACCAGTTGCTCGACCAGGCCCTCGCCCCACTCGACCACGGTGACCGCGTCGTCCACCGAGGCGTCCAGGTCCAGGTCGTCGATCTCGGCCCGCGGGTCGACCGCCGCACCGAGCCGGTACGCGTCCGCGTGCACCAGCGCCGGCCGGTCGGCCCGCCTGCGGCCGACACTGTCCGGGTCGGGCCGGTGCACCCGGGCGATCACGAACGTGGGCGAGGTGACGTCGCCGAGTACGCCGAGACCGGCCCCGATCCCCTGGGTCAGCGCGGTCTTGCCGGCACCCAGCGGCCCGGTCAGCACCAGCAGGTCGCCGGCGCGCAGCAGCGCGGCCAGCCGACGCCCGAAGGCGCGCGTGTCCTCCACTGTGGACAGCTCCACCACCGGGTTGCCTGGGTCGCCCGCCGGGTTGGTCGGGTCGCCCGCCAGGTTGGTCTGGTCGTCCGCCGGGTCGCTCGGGAAGGCCGCACTCGCTCGATCTGCCGCGTTCATCGGGCCAGTCTGTCAAGGAAGCCCAGCAGGGCCGCGTTCACCTCGTCCGCGTGTTCGAGCATCACCACGTGGCCACCGTCGGGGACCTTGACGTACTCGGCGTCGGGCAGGCGGCGCAGGATCTCCTCCGAGTGCGTCACCGGAGTGATCATGTCCTGGTCACCGACGATGACCAGGACCGGAGTGTTCTTCAGCGCCGACAGCGCCGGGTAGCGGGCGTGGGTGTAGAGGGTACGCAGATAGCGCGCGACGGTCTCGGCGGTGGTGCCGGCGTTCATCCGCTCGACGTACGAGACCAGGGCGGGGCTCGGGTTCGAGGTGCCGAAGCCGTACCTGCGGGTGAGCAGCCAGGCCATGTTGGCCGACGCCTTCCGGGCCCGGTCGATCATGCCGCCGGTGAGCTTGGTGGCGTTGTTGACCAGCGGCAGCAGCGGGGTGCCGATCCGCCCGATGATCGCCGGCAGGCCGATCTTGGTCTCCTCCAGCAGCCCGCCCGAGGTGGCCATCAGCACCGTGCCGACCACCCGGCTGTCGAACATCTCCGGATACCGCTCGGCGAACGCCATGATGGTCATACCGCCCATCGAGTGCCCGACCAGCACGAGCGGGCCCTCCGGCACCAGGTGGTCGATAACCGACCGGAGCGTCTCACCGAGCGCGGGCAGCTCGTACTCGCCGGATTCCAGCTTGCCGGAGCGGCCGTGGCCGGGCTGGTCGTAGAAGAGCATCCGGTGCTGGCCGTGCGCGGCGACCGCCTTGCGCTGGAAGTGGAAGGTGCCCATGTCGAGGCAGAAGCCGTGCACGAAGACCACGGTGGGGCGGGACGGGGCGGTCGGGTCGCTGACCTCGACCACCTCGACGTGGATGTCGGTGCCGTCGGCCGTTTCGACGGTGCACGCGCTGTCGTACGGCAACTCGCCGAAATCCTCCTCCGCGTACGGGTCGTCCGGTACGGACTTCGCCCGGCGGACCACCGCCCGCTCGGCGGCCAGCCCGGCTGCCACACCCGCCGCGGCCACACCGACCGCCGCACCCAGGATCCCGGCCGCCCGCGCCAGCCCGGAGCGCGGTACGCCCCGACCGAGCCTGCTCCGGGTACCCGTTCGGCTCACCGGGACACCTCCGGCGTGACGGTCACCGGCCCGGTCGGCACGGGTGCGCCGTCGTAGATTCGGGGCACCCGGACGCCGCCGAACCGGGTGACGATCTCGTAGTTGATGGTGCCGGCCGCCTCGGCCCAGTCGTCGGCGGTGGGGCCGCCGTCCGTACCGTCGCCGAACAGGGTCGCCACGTCCCCGGCGGCCACCGGGTCGTCACCGCAGTCCAGCACGAACTGGTCCATGCAGACCCGGCCGGCGATCCGGCGTACGCGTCCGCCGAGTTGGACCGGGCCGGTGTTGGAGGCGTGCCGGGGCACCCCGTCGGCGTAACCGAGCGGCACCACGGCCAGCGTGGTCTCCCGCTCCGTGAAGTACGTGTGCCCGTACGACACTCCGCTGCCGGCCGGCACCCGTTTGGTCAGCATCACCCGGGCACGTGCGGTCATCGCCGGACGCAGCCCGTACGTCTCACCTGCCACCGGCGACAGGCCGTAGACGGAGACGCCGGGGCGTACGAGGTCGAAGTGGGTGTCCGGGCGGGTCAGCGTGGCGGCGGAGTTGGCCAGGTGCCGGTAGCGGGGCCGGATCCCGACCCGCTCGGCCAGGGCGAGCGCCTCGTGGAAGACGGCGAGCTGCCGGTCGATGGTCGGGTGGCCGGGCGCGTCGGCGTAGACGAAGTGGCTCCACACCCCGACGACCTCGATCAGTCCGTCGGCCTGGGCCTTGGCTGCCGCCTCGACCAGGGCCGGCCAGTCGTCGATGACCGCGCCGCCCCGGGACAGCCCCGTGTCGATCTTGAGATGGACCCGGGTCGGCCGCCCGGCGAGCTGACCAGCGTTGATCATCTCACCGAGCTGGTCCAGGCTGGCCGCGCTCAGGTCGACGTCGGCCGCCACCCCTTCGTGCAGCGGCAGCCCCGGCGCGAGCAGCCAGGCCAGCACGGGCGCGGTGATCCCGGCCCGACGCAGGGTCAGCGCCTCGTCCAGGGTGCAGACACCGAGCCAGTCGGCTCCGGCGTCGAGTGACGCGTACGCCGCCGGCAGCATGCCGTGGCCGTACCCGTCGCCCTTCACCACCGCCATCAGCTCGGCGGTCGTTCCGGCGCGCAGCCGGGCCACGTTTTCCCGGATCGCGTCAAGGTCAACGCGCAACTCAGCCTGCCACATGAGGCCAGACTACTAACCGAGATCAGGATCGGGACCGGACAACCGCCCCGACCGCCACCCGGAGTCCGCACGGACGGGTCAGCGGGGCACCACGTCCCGCAGCGCGGCGACCACGTCGGGGGCGGTCACCGGGCCCCGCCGGGCCGCCTCCCGCCCGGCCAACCCGTGCAGGTACGCGGCCACGATCGCCGCCCGGTCCGCCGGCAGACCCGCGGCGAGCAGCGACCCGAGCAGTCCGGCCAGCACATCGCCGGTGCCCCCGGTGGCCAGCGCCGACGTACCGGTCGGGTTGACCACCGCCCGGCCGTCCGGGGTGGCGATCACCGTACGGTCGCCCTTGAGCAGCACCACCGCGTCCATCCAGGCGGACAGCCGCAACGCCGCACCGACCCGGTCCTCGCCCGGCGCCTCCCCGCAGAGCCGGGCGAACTCCCGGTCGTGCGGGGTGATCACGATCGGCGCGTCCCGCTGCCGCAACCGGTCCGCCATCGACCCGTCGACCAGCATGGTCAACGCGTCCGCGTCCAGGATCGCCGGCACCGGCGCCGCCAGTACGCACCGCAACTCGGTCGCGGCGGCCTCGTCGGTGCCCAACCCGGAGCCGCAGACCCAGGCCTGCACCCGGCCCGCGTCGGTCACCCGCTCGGTGGCGATCACCGACGGATGCTGACGGAGCACCTCCTCGCGGGCGCTGCCGGCGTAGCGGACCAGGCCGGTCGGTCCGGCCAGCGCGCCGCCGACCGAGAGCACCGCCGCGCCCGGATAGGTGGCCGAACCGGTCGCCACCCCGACCACGCCCCGGCTGTACTTCTCCGACTCGGGGCCGGACCAGGGCCACCAGTCGAGCACGTCCGCCCACTCGGTCACGTGCAGCGCCGGGGTGGCCCGCAGCCACGACCGTACGCCGATGTCGACCAGGTCCACCTGACCCGCGCGTACCGCCGCCGGACCGACCACCAGCGCCGGCTTCAGCACCCCGAAGGCGACTGTCACGTCGGCGCTCACCGCGCTGGTGTCGTCGAACGTCGGCGACACGTGCCCGGTGTCGACGTCGACCCCGCTCGGCACGTCCACCGCGACCAGCACCGCCCGCTGCCCGCCGCGCCCGCGCAACTCGGCCAACTGGCCGACCAGACGCGCGGCCGGCTCCCGCAGGCCGCCGCTGGAACCGATCCCGACGATCCCGTCCAACACCAGGTCCGCCCAGGTCGGCAACCCGTCGACGGTACGTCCACCGGCCGTCCGCAGCGCTTCCAGCCCGCCCCGGTGCGCCCGCTCGGGATCCAGCAGCAGAGCCTGCACCGCCGCGCCGCGCTCGGCCAGCCGGGCACCGGCGTACAGCGCGTCGCCGCCGTTGTCACCGGAACCGACCAGCAGCAGTACGGACGCGCCGTACACCCCGCCGCGTTCTTCGAGCAGCAGCGCGCAGCGGCGGGCCAGACCGGCGGCGGCGCGCTGCATCAGCGTGCCCGGCGGCAGGGTCGCCATCAGCGCGGCCTCTGCGGCCCGGACATCCGCCACCCGCCAGGCCGGCTTCACCGCGTCACCCGCCGAACCGGCCCCGGCCGCGCCACCCGCACTCGTCCGTCCATCGCCGCGCCTCCTCGGAGTCCGTCCATCGCCGCATCCGCTGGGATCCCGTCCATCGCCGCATCCGCTGGGATCCCGCCCATCACCGGGCCCCTAGGATGCCGTCCATCGCCGCGCTCACTGCTCCGCTACCACCATGGCGGACGCGATGCCGCCGTCGTGCGACAACGAGAGGTGCCACCGGTTGACGCCGCGCTCCGCGGCGACGGCGGCGACCGTACCGGAGACGGTCAACCAGGGGCGGCCGTCCGGATCGGCGACCACCTCGCAGTCGTGCCAGCGCAGGCCGGCTGGCGCACCGAGGGCCTTCGCCACCGCCTCCTTCGCCGCGAACCGGGCGGCGAGCGACTCGGGCGAACGGGGGTTACCGGAGCCGGTGAACCGCTCGGACTCGGTGAACAACCGGTCGGCCAGCAGCGGGGTGCGCGCCAGGGCACGGGTGAACCGGTCGACGAGCACCACGTCGATGCCGACTGCGACGATCACGCCCCCACCCTAACCGGCCAGACGGGCGCGCAGATTAGCTCCCAGCCTGTTGCCGTACAACCCCTGTGGACAACCGGCGGGCGTCGTACCGCCCCGGTTGTCCACAGGGCTTCCGAGCGGGCGTCGTGGCGCCCTAGCGTCGAAGGCATCGACGTCGGTGGGAGGCGCCATGCAGGACGATCTGATCCGGGTACGGACCGGGACGCTGCGCGGGGCGGCGGACCAGCTCGCCGTCACCGGTTACCGGCTGGGCCACGGGCTGGCCGGCGTCACCGGATCCGCCGGGCCGCCGTTGCCGGCGGCTCCGACCTGGGCCGCCACAACCGCGCTGGCCGCGCTCGAGTCGGCCGTGCACGACTGGCTCACCGGGATCGGGGGCCGGGCGGCGGCGACCGCCGACGGGCTGCGTACCGCCGCCGACGGTTACGACACCGCCGACGACCGGGCCGCGATCCGGCTCGGTGGCGGCCCACGATGATCGGGTACGCCCAACTCTGGGCGGCCGACCCGGCGGCCTGGCGTACGGCCGGTTCCGCCTGGCGGGGCGTGGTCGGGCTGACCGACCGGCGCACCGCCGAGCTGACCGGCGCCGCCGCCACGCTGCGCACCGACTGGTCCGGCCCGGCGGGGCAGGCGGCCGACCGGCGACTGCACGGGCTCGCCGCCGAACTGACCGCGAGCCGACCGGTGTTCATCGAGGTCGAGCAGATCCTCACCACCTACGCCGCCCAGCTCACCCGGGCCAAGGCGATGCTGGACGCCGCGGTCAGGATGGCCGCCGGTCGGGGCGTACTCGTGGACCGGCGCGGCACCGTCTCACCCGACCCGGAGGCGCTACGACCGGACCCGCTCGGCACGGGAAACCAGCCGGACGCGCGTACGGCCGCAGCCGTGGCCGACGTCGCCGACGGGATCGCGGCGGCACTGGAACTGGCCTCGATCGCCGACCGGGACGCCGCCCGGCAACTCGCCGACCTCGCCGCCGGTACGGGCAGCGGCTGGGCCGACCCACCGCCGACCGGGCCACCCGCGCCCGGCACCGATCCGGCGGCGGTACGTCGCTGGTGGGCCGACCTCACCCCGGCACAGCGACGATGGCTGGTCGGGCACGAGCCGGCCCGGATCGGCCGGCTGGACGGCGTACCGGTGCGCGACCGGGACCAGGCCAACCGGCTGCTGCTCGCACGGCAGCGGGCCGCCCTGCTGGCCGAACGCGGCGCCCTGGTGGCCGGACGACTCACCCCCGGCGTGCCGGCCGAGCTGGCCCGGATCGACCGCACCCTCGCCGGCCTCGACGTGATCGGCGACCGGCTGGCCTCGGACGCCGGTCCCCGGGCGTACCTGCTCGGCGTGGATCCGGCCGGTGACGGGCGGGCGATCATCGCGATCGGCGACCCGGACCGGGCGGAGAACGTCCTGACCTACGTGCCGGGCATGACCTCCGACCTGCCCGGCGTCGGCGGCGAACTGGGTCGGGCCGAGCTGATGGCGGCCCGCAGTGCCGCGCTGGACCCGACCGAACGGACCGCGGTGGTGCTCTGGCTCGACTACGACGCCCCGGACTTCGTCAACAAGGCGGTCGGCGACGGTCAGGCTCACGACGCCGGGCCGGCGCTGCACAGCTTCCAGGAGGGGTTGCGCGCCACGCACGAGGACCCGCCAGCCCGGCAGACCGTGCTCGGTCACAGCTACGGATCGCTCGTGGTCGGTGTGACCGCCCGCGACCACGGGCTCGCCGCCGACCAGGTGGTCTTCCTCGGCTCACCGGGGGTGGGCGTCGACCGGGCCGCCGACCTCGACCTGCCGACCGCGGCGGTCTGGTCGAGCACCGCCAGCAACGACGTGATCCGCTACGCGCCCGGACCAGCCGAGCTGGCCGGGCGGGTGGTGGTCGGCGCGGCGGTGCCGGGCTTCGGCCTGACCGCGTTCGGCCGCCCCGCCGACGACCTGTGGTTCGGCGCGAATCCGAGCGGGCCGTCCTTCGGGGCCCAGGTGTTCGAGGGGCTACCGAGTGGTCACACGGGCTACTGGGACGCCGGCAATCCAGCCCTGGACGCGGTGGCCCGGATAGTTGTCGACGGCCGGGCAAGTGCGTGAGCCGCCGGACCGATCGTCGTACCGGCGGGCCCGGCTCGTCGCTGGTGCGCAGGCGTCGACGAACACCCGGACCGACCCGGTGTGCGCGTGGCCACGAATGCTCGCGCCGCGCGGGTCACCACCGGGCCGGTCCGGGTTCGGATCACTCGACGGTGACCGACTTCGCCAGGTTGCGCGGCTGGTCGACGTCGTGTCCGCGGGCGGCGGCGATCTCGCAGGCAAGCACCTGCAACGGGACCGTGGTGACCAGCGGTGCCAGCAGGGTCGGCGTACGCGGCACCGAGATCAGGTGGTCGGCGTACGGCAGGACCGCCGTGTCGCCCTCCTCGGCGATCACGATGGTCCGGGCGCCACGGGCCCGTACCTCCTGGATGTTCGACACGATCTTGTCGTGCAGCATGCCCCGGCCGGCCGGGGAGGGCACCACGCAGACCACCGGGGTGCCCTGGTCGATCAGGGCGATCGGGCCGTGCTTGAGTTCACCGGCGGCGAAACCCTCGGCGTGCATGTACGCCAGCTCCTTGAGCTTCAGCGCACCCTCCAGCGCCACCGGGTAACCGACGTGCCGGCCGATGAACAGTACGGTCGGCGCCGACTTCAGGTCCCGGGCCAGCTCGCGTACGGGCTCGATGTCGGCGAGCAGGTCACGTAGCTTGCCCGGCATCTCCTGGAGCTGGGCGACCACGGCACCGACCTCGTCGGCGTACTTCACCCCGCGCACCTGGGCCAGGTGCAGGCCGATCAGGTAGCAGGCCACCAGTTGGGTCAGGAACGCCTTGGTGGAGGCGACCGCGATCTCCGGGCCGCTGTGCGTGTAGAGCACCGCGTCGGACTCACGCGGGATGGTGGACCCGTTGGTGTTGCAGATCGCCAGCACCCGGGCCTTCTGCTCCTTCGCGTGCCGCAGCGCCATCAGGGTGTCCATCGTCTCGCCCGACTGCGAGATCGCGACCACCAGCGTCGACCGGTCGAGCACCGGGTCGCGGTAGCGGAACTCACTGGCCAGCTCGACCTCGCACGGGATCCGGGTCCAGTGCTCGATCGCGTACTTCGCCACCATGCCGGAGTGGTACGCCGTACCGCAGGCGATGATGAAGATCTTGTCGACGTCGCGCAGGTCCTGGTCGGTCAGCCGGACCTCGTCCAGCATGATCTCGCCGGTCTCGGTCAGCCGGCCGAGCAGGGTGTCGGCGACCGCCTGAGGCTGCTCGGCGATCTCCTTGAGCATGAAGTAGTCGTAGCCGCCCTTCTCTGCGGCAGAGGCGTCCCAGTCGATGTGGAAGTCCTTGCCGACGGCCGGCGTACCGTCGAAGTTGGTGATCTCGATGCCCTCGGCCGTAATCAGCACGACCTGGTCCTGGCCCAGCTCCACCGCCTCGCGGGTGTGTTCGATGAACGCGGAGACGTCGCTGGCCAGGTAGTTCTCCCCCTCGCCTCGGCCGACCACCAGCGGCGAGTTGCGGCGGGCGCCGACCACCGCACCGGGCACCGCGGCGTCGACCGCGAGCAGGGTGAACGCACCCTCCAGGCGCTGGCTGACGCTGCGCATGGCAGCCGCGAGCAACTGCGGGCCGTCCGGCTCGCCGGCCGCGCGCAGGTCCGCGAGTGCGGCGGCGAGCAGGTGGGCGGCGCACTCGGTGTCGGTGTCGCTGACGAACTCCACCCCGTCGGCTTCGAGTTCGGCCCGGAGCTTCGCGAAGTTCTCGATGATGCCGTTGTGGATGACGGCGACCCGGCCGTCCAGGGACTGGTGCGGGTGGGCGTTGCGGTCGGTCGGCCCACCGTGGGTGGCCCAACGGGTGTGCCCGATGCCGGTGGTGCCGTCACCGATGCCGAGCTTCGGCGTGGGGCAGCCGTCCGGATCAGCGCTGACCCGCTCGGCCAGGGTCTTCTCCAGGTTGGCCAGCTTGCCGGCCTTCTTCTCGGTCAGCAGCTCGTCATCGCAGACGATCGCCACTCCCGCCGAGTCGTAACCTCGGTACTCCAGGCGTCGCAGCCCGTCCAACACGATGCTCAGCGCCGGCCGGGCGCCGGCGTAGCCCACGATTCCACACATAGCCCCGAGCCTAGTCGAACTTCGCTCAGCATGGGTGCTCGAAAGGCCGCTTATCAAGCATCCGTCATGAGTGATAGGTGAATTTCGGGAAGCAACGGGACGGACTCACCAATTCATCACCGGACCTCCGGGGCAACGCTCACCCACCGCCAAGAAAGCGCGACAGTCTGTCGTCAACCGGCTTGCCGGTTGCTGCCCCGTACGGGACCGTTGGTGGTGGCGCCAACGGCCGCCCCGCACCGCCCCCGGCGCCACCCGACGCCCCTGGAGCGCAGCCGATGACGGATCCGGCACCACCGCAGCCGCCCCCCGAGCCCACCCCCGCAGCCGACCCCACCCCGTCGCCCTGGGCACCGCCGCCGACACCTCAACCCTGGTCCCCCACCCCCGGCTATCCCGATGCCGATCCCACGGTCTCCGGATACCCCGGTGCCGATACCGCAGCCCCCGGTCATCCGCCCGCGCCCGGTTATCCACCGGGGTCCGGTTATGCACCGCCCGCCGGTTACCCGCCGTCGCCCGGTTACCCCGCCGGTCAGGCGCCACTGCCGGGTTACCCCGCCGGTCAGGCGCCGCTGCCCGGTTACCCGGCCGACCCCTCGGTTGCCGGATATCCCCCGCCCGCCTGGGCCGGCACACCCGCGCCCGTACGCGGTCGAACCAACACCGGCGTGATCGCGGTTGTCGTCGTACTGGCGGTGTTGCTCTGCGGCGGGGCCGGTGTGGCCGTCGCGGGACTGGTGAGCTGGCGTGGTTCGGCGCAACCACAGGCGGCTTCGACACCACCGCCGAGCGGACAGGCAGGTGGACCGGTCTCGGCAGAGCCGTCGCCGCCCGAGCCGACCGTCCAGCCCGGCCGTCAGGTGGTCTACCAGGTGATCGGGGACGGTCCGGCCGAGGTCAGCTACCTGGAGTACCCGAACATGCCCAGGCAGGTCGGCGCCACCGCCCTGCCGTGGCGGGTGGAGTTCGCGATGCCCGAGCCCGGCGTGGTGACCGTACTGGCGATCCGGACCGGGACCGGGCAGGGGGAGATCACCTGCAACATCCTGGTGGACGGCGAAGTAGTGATCACTAACTCGGCCAGCGGACCGTACGCGACCGCCACCTGCGCCGGCCTCACCATGAACTGAACCCGGCCGACAACACCATCGGCCGGGGCTCGCCATCGACTGGACCGACCCGCCGCGCCTAGGCTGGCCCGGTGACCACAACCACCGCCCGCGACCCGCTGGTGCACCGGATGCGCCCGTTCGGCACGACCATCTTCACCGAGATGTCGGCGCTGGCGGCGCGCACCGGTGCGGTCAACCTCGGGCAGGGTTTCCCGGATACCGACGGACCGGCCGAGATGCTCGCCGCCGCCGCAGAGGCGCTGCGCGGCGGGCAGAACCAGTACCCGCCGATGCCCGGCATCCCGGCGCTGCGAGCGGCGGTGGCCGAACACCAGCGCCGGTTCTGGGACCTGTCCTACGACCCGGACGGCGAGGTGGTCATCACCGCGGGCGCCACCGAGGCGATCGCGGCCGCCATCCTCGGACTCTGCGAGAGCGGCGACGAGGTGGTCTGCTTCGAGCCCTACTACGACTCGTACGCCGCCTCGATCGCGCTGGCCGGTGCGGTACGGCGGCCGGTCACGCTGCGCCCGGCGGCCGACGGCCGGTACAGCTTCGACCCGGCCGATCTGCGCGCCGCGTTCGGGCCGCGTACCCGACTGGTGCTGCTCAACTCACCACACAACCCGACCGGCAAGGTCTTCACCGCCGACGAGCTGGCCCTGGTCGCCGAACTCTGCCAGGAGTACGGCGCGTACGCGGTCACCGACGAGGTCTACGAGCACCTCGTCTACACCGACGCCTCCACCCCGCACATCCCGCTGGCCAGCCTGCCCGGCATGGCAGAACGGACGTTGCGGGTCTCCTCCGCCGGCAAGACGTTCTCCTGCACCGGATGGAAGGTGGGCTGGGCGAGCGGACCGGCACCGCTCGTCTCCGCGGTGCTGCGGGTCAAGCAGTTCCTCACCTTCGTCAACGGAGCCCCGCTGCAACCGGCGGTCGCGGTGGCCCTCGCCCTGGGCGACGACTACTACGACAACTTCCGTACCACCCACCAGCTCCGGCGTGACCAGCTCAGCGCTGGCCTCACCGACGCCGGATTCGACGTGCTGTCGGCGGAGGGGACCTACTTCGTCACCGCCGACATCACCGCGCTCGGCGGGCGGGACGGGGTGGAGTTCTGCCGTACGTTGCCCGAGCGGTGCGGTGTGGTGGCCATTCCGAGCCAGGTCTTCTACGACAACGTGGACGCCGGGCGTCGGCTGGTCAGGTTCGCCTTCTGTAAACGCTCCGAGGTGCTGGCCGAGGCGGTCGATCGGCTCCGTACGCTGCGCTGAGCGCCGCCCGGTCAGGCGACCGGGCTCGCGAGGCGTACCTCGGCCGCGATCCGCTCGGCCACCGTCTGCGCGATCTCCTGGGTGGCGGCCTCGACCATCACCCGGACCAGCGGTTCGGTGCCCGACGGCCGGAGCAGCACCCGCCCGGTTTCACCCAGTTCGGCCTCGGCCTGCTCGGCCGCGCCCAGTACGGCGGGCGCCCCGGCGCCGACGGTCCGGTCCCCGACCGGCACGTTGATCAGCACCTGCGGCAGCTTCACCACCACCGACGCGAGGTCGGCGAGCGAGCGTCCGGTGGCCGCCATCCGGGACATCACCTGGAGGGCGGTGAGCAGGCCGTCGCCGGTGGTGGCGTACTCGGGGAGCACGACGTGTCCGCTCTGTTCGCCGCCGAGGGCGAGGCCGGAGGCGCGCAACTCCTCCAGCACGTACCGGTCGCCGACCTTGGTTTCGATCAGCCGGATGCCCTCGTGGGACATGGCGATGCGCAGGCCGAGGTTGCTCATCACGGTGGCGACCACGGTGTCCGCGGTCAGCGTGCCCGCGTCGCGCATGGCCAGGGCGAGGATGCCCAGGATCTGGTCGCCGTCGACCTCGGCGCCGTCGGCGGTCACCGCGACGCACCGGTCGGCGTCCCCGTCGTGCGCGATGCCGAGGTCCGCCCCGTGCTCGACCACCGCGGCCTGGAGCCTGGCCAGGTGGTTCGAGCCGCAGTCGTCGTTGATGTTGATGCCGTCCGGCTCGGCGTGGATCGCGATCACCTCGGCACCGGCCTCCCGGTACGCCACCGGCGCCAGGTCGGAGGCGGCGCCGTTCGCGCAGTCGACCACGACCTTGATCCCCTCCAGCCGGTGCGAGACGCTCCCGACGAGGTGCTGGATGTAGTGGTCGGCGCCGTCCAGCAGGTCGTGCACCCGGCCGACGTCGGCGCCGGTGGGCCGGTGCCAGTCGGACGAGTCGTTCGCCTCGATGGCCGCTTCGATCTTCAGCTCGACCTCGTCGGGGAGCTTGTTACCGCCGGCCGCGAAGAGCTTGATCCCGTTGTCGGGCATCGGGTTGTGCGACGCGGAGAGCATCACGCCCAGGTCCGCCTTGGTCTCGGCGACCAGGTACGCCACCGCCGGGGTGGGCAGCACGCCGACCCGTACGACGTTCGCGCCCGCGCTGGCCAGGCCGGCCACCACGGCCGCCTCCAGCATCTCGCCGCTGGCCCGGGTGTCCCGCCCCACCACGGCCAGCGGCCGGTGGCTGAGGCCGGACTCGGCCAGGGTGTGCGCGGCCGCGACGGCGACCGCGAGCGCCAACTCGGGGGTCAGGTCGGCGTTCGCACGTCCACGTACGCCATCCGTGCCGAACAACCGGCCCATGCGCGAGTACCTCCGGGGGAGCAGACCAGTGGAAAAAGCGAGCGGCCGGGCCCGCCACCGCGCGAGGGGGAGGCGGACCCGGCCGTCCGTCAGACGTGCAAGGGGGTGAAAAAGAAGCTGATCAGCGCTTCGAGTACTGAGGCGCCTTACGGGCCTTCTTGAGGCCGTACTTCTTGCTTTCCTTGACCCGGGCGTCCCGGGTGAGGAAGCCGGCCTTCTTCAGGGCCGGGCGGTCGTCGGGCTCGTTGACGATCAGCGCGCGGGCGATGCCGAGGCGCAGCGCGCCGGCCTGCCCGGTGGTGCCGCCGCCACGGAGGTTCGCGATCACGTCGAACTGCTCGGTCTTCTCGGCGGTCACCAGCGGCTCCTTGATGAGCTGCTGGTGGACCTTGCTCGGGAAGTAGGCCTCGAGCTCGCGACCGTTGCAGGTGATCTTGCCGCTGCCGGGGACGATGCGGACCCGGACGATGGCCTCCTTGCGGCGGCCAACGGTCTGGATCGGCCGGTCACCGCGAGGGGCCCGGGCAACCGGGGCGGCCGGAGCGGCGGTCTCGGTCTCGGCCGGAGTCTCGGTTTCGACGACCGGGGTGGGCTCGGCCTCAATGGTGTCGGTCATGCTGATTCCTTCGTCCGCGCTCACTGCGCGATCTGCTTGATCTCGAACGGCACCGGCGCCTGCGCGATGTGCGGGTGCTCGGCACCGGGGTAGACCTTCAGCTTCTTGATCAGCTGCCGGCCGAGCTTGTTGTGCGGGAGCATGCCCTTGACGGCGAGCTCGATGGCCTGCTCGGGGCGCTTCTCCAGCAGCTCCTCGTAGCGGACCTGCTTGAGGCCGCCCGGGTAGCCGGAGTGGCGGTAGGCGATCTTGGTCTGACGCTTGTTACCGGTCAGCGCGACCTTGCCCGCGTTCACAACGACGACGAAGTCACCGGTGTCGACGTGCGGCGCGAAAGTGGGCTTGTGCTTGCCACGCAGCAACGTGGCAGCGTGGGTGGCCAGACGGCCCAGCACGACATCAGCGGCGTCGATTACGTGCCACTGACGCTCGATCTCACCCGGCTTCGGGCTGTACGTACGCACAGGTCTACCTTGTCTCGTCGTCGGTCTGGGGTCACGCACCGGTCACCAGGCGCGCACGAACGACCAAGCGTACCTGATGGGGCACGCCCTCGGCTGTCACACAACAGCAGGCGATGTTACTCTTCCGGCCCGCACGCGGTCAAAACGGGGGCCACGGATCGCCACCGGCCACCCGTCACGCCCGCCGGTCCTGAACCGGTGGGTCAGACCGGGCCACCCAGTCACCAGCCGCAGCTGATCGTACCCCGCTACCCAATCACACCCGTACCTCCGGCCACCCTCCACCCCCCGGTCACCAGCCCGGAGATGCGTCAATCCCCCGCTCGTCGACCACCGAAGACGGCGAACCGCCACGCCTTGAAGAAGCAGTCGACGTCGACGAACCCGGCCTCGGTCAGCCAGTCGCACTGGGCCCCGACCGGCGCCGGAAGGTCGTACGCCATCCGCTGGTGGGCGGCGTCGATCTCCTCCTGGTCCGAACCGAGCGCGGAGATCTGGGTCAACCACACCTCGGCGTAGCGCCGGTCGAGCGCGGGCGTCGGACCGGCCACCTGCTCGGCGTTGACGAAGACTCCGCCGGGGACGAGCACGTCATGGATCCGCCGGTAGAGATCGCGTTTGCCGGCATCGTCGAGGTGGTGGACGGCCAGCGCGGACACCACCGCGTCGTAGCGGCCGGCGGGCAGCGGCGCGGCCAGGTCGGCCACCTCGATCCGGTGCGGGACACCCCGGGCGGCCAGGTGTTCGGCGGCGACGGCGAGCATCGCCGGCGCGGCGTCGAGCAGGGTCACCCTGGTGCCGGGTACGGCCGCGCCGACCAGCGCCGACAGCAGACCTGTGCCGGCACCCAGGTCGAGAACCTCCGGCGTACGACCGGCGGCCAGCGCCGCACGCAGTGGCGGTACGGACACGTCCACGGCGGTTCCGTAAAACTCGTCGAAGCACGGTATGAGCCGACGTCGGGACTGGTCATAGGTGCCGGCGGCGGCTTCGAACAGCTGCACCACGCTCATCCATACTCCCAGGATGTAGGACGACTTTCCCATATTATAAGCGCCGCCGGACAACAGGCAGCACACACGCACTGTGAGCGCCTCTTAGCAGGCACGAAACAAATGGGACCCGGGCGCGAAACCACCTCCGTCCACGCTTCGGACATGACGGACCTTGCGCGGAGTGGGAAGCACCCCGGGGCGGAGCAGGCGTACGACCCGCGTTCCGGTGACTGCCCCCACGTGCCCGAGGTGGCGGTGCCCGCGTACCGCATCCGGCGCCGGGACAACGTCGTCGAGGTCGGCACCCGGCAGGAGTCCTGATGTCCGACGAGCTGGCCGGATTCACCATCGGCGTCACCGCCGACCGGCGCCGCGACGAACTCGCCGCACTGCTGGAACAGCGTGGTGCCCGGGTGGTGCTCGCCCCGGCGCTACGGATCGTCCCGCTGGCCGACGACTCCGAGCTGCGCGCCGCCACCCGCGCCTGCCTGGACAACCCGCCCGACGTGGTGATGGCGAACACCGGCATCGGCATGCGCGGCTGGCTGGAGGCCGCCGAGGGCTGGGGGCTGGCCGAACCGCTGCGCTCGGTCCTCTCCGAGGCGTACATCGTCGCCCGGGGGCCGAAGGCGCGCGGAGCGATCCGGGCCGCCGGCCTGCACGACGAGTGGTCACCGCACTCGGAGAGCTGCGACGAGGTGGTCGACCACCTGCGAGAACGGGGGGTCGCCGGCCGGGTCGTCGCCATGCAACTGCACGGCGAGCGGCAGCCGGAATGCACCAGCGCCCTGGAGGACGCCGGAGCCACCGTGATCGAGGTGCCGGTCTACCGCTGGGCCCCGCCGACCGACCCTGCCCCGCTGCACCGACTGGTGGACCTGATCACCGGGCGACTGGTCGACGCGGTCACCTTCACCTCCGCCCCGGCCGTCGGGGCGCTGCTGCGCGCGGCGGGCACCGGCGGCGACGCCGTACTGGAGGCGTTCCGTGCGGACGTACTAGCCGCCTGCGTCGGGCCGGTCACCGCCGCACCGCTGCGCCGGCACGGCGTACCGGTGCTCGCCCCGGCCCGGGCCCGGCTCGGCGCCCTGGTCCGCAGCATCGTCGACGAACTTCCCCGGCGGGCGGTCAACGTCAAGGTCGCCGGGCACCTGCTCACCCTGCGCGGCCACGCGGCGGTGGTCGACGGCGACCTGCGACCGCTGGCGCCGGCTCCGATGGCGGTGCTCCGGGCACTCGCCGCCACACCGGGCCGGGTGCTCTCCCGCGCCGACCTGCTGCGTACGCTGCCGCGCGGCGCCGACGAACACGCGGTGGAGATGGCCGTGGCCCGACTCCGGGCCGCCCTGCGTACGCCGGGCGTGGTGCAGACCGTCGTCAAGCGCGGCTACCGGCTACCGGTCGACTGATCCACCGGCTGCCACCGATCGACCTCCGCGCATTGCGGAGTCGATCGGCAATCGAGGCGCACCGATAGTCGTCCGCCTATGCGGAATCGTCACGCCGGCCGCCCGATGAATGGGGGGGTGGCGAATTGTCGGCGGGCGCGGTGACGGAAGCCCTGTCGACGGGAAGCAAATTCTCCCCGAGGCTCGGAAGATCCCGGCCGAAGCCGTGGCGGCCGCCGACCGGGGGATCCGTCCGGTCGAGCGACCGCACGGCCCCGGCCGGCGTAGTGAACCGAGGATCAGCCGACCGGAGTGGGGAAACCCCGGCCGTGCTGCGCCTGCAGGGTCGCCATCGCGTGCTCCACCACGGTCACCAGCACCTGCTTGACCGAGTCCCGGTGCCGGGCGTCGGTCATCACCAGCGGTACGTGCGGGGCGATGGCCAGGGCCTCCCGCACCTCCTCCGGCGCGTACTGCGGTGCCCCGTCGAAACGGTTCAACGCAACCACGTATGGCAGTTGCCGGTTTTCGAAATAGTCGAGTGGAGCGAACGCGTCGGTGATCCGCCGGGTGTCGACCAGTACGGCCGCACCCACCGCACCCCGGATGATCTCGTCCCACATGAACCAGAACCGAGTCTGACCCGGCGTCCCGAACAGGTAGAGAATCAGATCCTGGGCCATGGTGATACGACCGAAGTCCATGGCGACCGTGGTGGTCTCCTTGCCCGGCACCTTCGACGGATCGTCGATGCCGACACCGGCCGCTGTCATCACCGCCTCGGTGGTCAGCGGAGTGATCTCCGAGACCGCGCCGACAAGCGTCGTCTTGCCCACCCCGAAGCCGCCCGCAACCACAATCTTCGCGGAGGTGATCCCCCGGTTGCGGCGTGCCCCGACGGGGTCATAGCCTGCGAAGTCCACTTAGCACCCTCTCAAGCAGTTCCATCCGCTCCTCGTACGCTTCCGGGGGAGCGGCAGTGTGCAGCGTCAGCAAGCTGTCCGCCACCATGTCGGCGACCAGCACTCGGGCGACACCCAGCGGAAGCCGGGTGTACGCGGCGATCTCCGCCAGCGACTGCGCCCGGCCCTCGCAGACAGTGGCGATGCGGTGCTTGTCATGCCCGGCGAACCGGGACTCCGCAACCGCCGCCGGAGTCGCCGTGAGTACCGCCTCAAGGGCGATGTCCTGGCGAGGTTCGGTACGGCCGCGGGTGACCGCGTACGGGCGAACCAACGCACCACGGGGATCCTCACGGCGCGGGGGGTAGTCCATTCTGCGGTCACCTCCTTCCGGTCAGGTTGCGGCACCACCGACATCCGTCCTTGGTCAAATCCTTGCTAGGGGCGGGCGACCGCCTCACGCGGCAACGGCACCAGCGCGGCACCCACCCGTTCGACCAGGAGCGCCATCTCGTAACCGACCTGGCCGACATCGCAACTCCGGGCAGCCAGTACGGCCATCGACGACCCGTCACTGATCGACATGAGGAACAGGTATCCGCTGTCCATCTCGATGACGGTCTGGAGGACTCCGCCGGCACTGAACATCCGGGAAGCACCGTCGGTCAGACTGACCACACCGGAGGTGATCGCGGCGAGTTGGTCGGCGCGGTCCTGCGGCAGGTCGCGTGAGGAGGCGAGGAGCAGCCCGTCGGCCGAGACGGCCACCACGTGCGCGATCCCCGCCACGCTGTCGGCGAAGTTGCTGAGCAGCCAACCCATGTCCTGCATCGCTGCTGGCCTGTTCATCGGCTCGTCTCCTTGGTTGATGTCGTGCCGTTCTGCTCACTGCCGGCCGTACGGCCGCGTTGCACACCGCGGTGATAGGCGGACAGCAGTCCCCGTACCTCGTCCGGGGTTCGACGGCTCGGTGCCTGACCGGGCTTCGTCTCGACGCCGCCGGGCACGAGTTGTGCCTGCGGCACCCGCTTGGGCAGACCGGAGCGGGTGGTACCCGCCGCGGCCGGTTCGGCCGCCCGGGTGGCCCGGGCCCAGCCCTCGTCCGCGGCCGTCCGCCAGGCCTCCGTACCGGTGCCAGCCGGCGGGGAGACCGGTGCGGCCGCCGGTGCGGCGATCGGTGCTGCCACCGGTTCCGGCGCCCGAACCGGCGCGGCCGGTGCGGCCGGCGCCTGCGGCGGGGTGTAGCCGGTCGACGTGGTCTGGCCGGGAGTGCGGGCCGGCAGGGTTGCCCGGCCGCGTGCGGCGACGCTCTCCGCCAGGCTGGCCCGTTGCGCGGCCGGCTCGGAGGCTCGCGGCGCCGGGACTGTCCGCGGGGCGGGGGGCGTCTGGTAACCCCCCGGCGGGACGTTGAAGATGGCCGTCGAATCCTGCCCGTGGGAACGGAACCAGACCGCTTCCATCTCCCGGAAGATCGGCGCCTCGCCCGGCTGTTCCGGTGCCCGAGGTGCGGGCGCCGGAGCGACCGGCGGTGCCGGCGGCGGCGTGGGGGTCATACCGGCCACCGGTCCGGCCGGCAGGCCGGCCGGCGGGGCCGCCATCGGGGCGGCCGGCGCCGGGCTCGGCGCAACCCCGGCGCCGACGGTGCGCTGCGGCAGCGAACGAACCGTGGGGTACGCCATGGTCGGCGTACCGGCGTAGCTGTCGACCGGCGCGGTCAGCGTGGGGTGCGTGGTGGGTGGCGGGGTGACCAGCGGGTGAGCAGCCGTCGGCTGCGCGGCCAGCTGGTGCGTCACCGGTGCGGCGGAGGCGCCGACCGGCGTCGTGGTGTCCCGTACGTCGGCGGTCTGCCACTGCATCGGCTGCGGCTGTGCCGGCGGGGTGGTACGCCACTGGTCGGTCAGGGTGGCGGCGGAGGTACGGCCGGCACCGACCGGTGTCATCGGTTCCGACCAGCTCGGACCGGCCGGCAGCGCGGCTGCCGGACCCGGCTCGACCGCGAGCGGCTGCCGGGGCCGGGTGGCCAGTGGCTCGCGACCGCGCAACTGCGGCAGCACCACGGTCTCGCTGGGCAGGGTGACCTGGGCCACCGTGCCGCCCTCGACGTTGCGGCGCAGCTCCACCCGGATGCCGTACCGGGAGGCGAGCCGGCTCACCACGGCCAGACCCATCAGTCGGAACGCGGCCACGTCCACGGTCGGCGGGGCCGCCAACCGGCGGTTGAGCGCGTCGAGCTGTTCCTCGCTCAGGCCCAGGCCACGGTCCTCGACCTGGATCAGTACGTAGTCGCGGATCCGCCGGGCGTCGGCGACGACGACCGTGTTCGGCGAGGAGAACCGGGTCGCGTTGTCGAGCAGTTCGGCGACCAGACGGACCACGTCGTTGACCGCGTGCGCGGCCACCGAGATGTCGGTGTCGACGGTGCCGAACTCGATCCGGTTGTAGGCCTCGACCTCGGACTGGGCGGCCCGCAGCGCGTCGACCAGCAGGGCGTCGTCGCGGCGCGGCGCGGTGGAGTCCGCACCGGCGAGGACCAGCAGGTTCTCGTCGTTGCGGCGCATTCGGGTGGCCAGGTGGTCCAGCTCGAAGAGCTGGGCCAACCGCTTCGGGTCCTCCTCGCCGCGCTCGATCATGTCGAGTTCGCCGATCATGCGGTCGACCAGCGCCTGGCTTCGACGGGCCAGGTTCAGGAACATCGCGGAGACGCTGGTCCGCAGGGCGGCCTGCTCGGCCGCGACCCGGACCGCTTCCCGGTGTACGACGTTGAAGGCGAGTGCCACCTGCCCGATCTCGTCCTTGTTGGACAGTCGGATCGGGTCACGTACCTGGCGGACGATCTCCTCCACACCACCGTCGCCGATGCTGCCGACGTTCTGCAGCCGGGCGACCGCGTCCGGCAGGTCGTGGTTGGCCACCGACAGGGCGCCCTCACGGAGCCGGCGCAGCGAGGCGTTCAGCGACCGGGCCAGGATCACGGCAAGCGCGATGGCGACGATCAGCGTGATCAACACCACTATCGACTCGATCACGGCCTGCTGGATCACGTCCGACTGGGCCTGGTCGGCCTGGGCGAGCAACTCGACCTCGAGCTGGACTTCCGCCCAGCGCATCAGGTCGATGACCGCGCCGATCGCCTCGGAGGTGCTCCTGGCGAAGGCGGCGTTGGTCGGCTGGCCGACCGCACGGGCGACGTCGGAGGCGGCCCGTTCGGCCAGCGTCACGGCGTCACCGCTGTAGGTCTTGTCCACCAGTTCGTTCTGGCTCGCCGAAGCGGCCAGTTCGAAGGAGGCCAGGGCCTCCTGCTGGCTGGTCTGGGTGGCTACGAACGAGGAGTACTGCTCCTCGTCGAGCCGGGCCGAGCGCAGCGCGGTGAAGCCCACCGCCTGTTCCTCGGCGGCGCCCGCCTTGGCTCGGGCGAACGCGGCGACGGCACGGAGGCTGTCCGCCACCCGGCCCTCACCGGAGAGCTCACCGAGGGTTTCGCCGTAGTCGCCGAGGTCGGTGAGGATCACGCCGTAGCGCAGCACCGCCTCGACAACCAGCATCTGCTTGCGGTCGAGAACCTCCTGGCGGGTGTTGTTCAGGGTCGCCAGGTGGTCGTCGATCTTCGCGATCCGGGTCTGCATCGACTCCGGCACGTTACCGATCGAGTTGCGCTCGTCGCCGTACGCGGTGATCCGCTCGTCCGTACGCCGGACCGCCAGGTTGTAGGCGTCCGCGTTGGCGGCCGGATCGGCAAGGTAGGTGGCCGCGGCCATCCGTTCCTTGTGCAGATCCTGGGTGAGCGCCGACACGTCGATCGACAGCGCGGTCAAGGACCGGATCATGTTCGCGTCGTAGGCCGTCTGCCCGACGTCGACCAACCGGACCGTGGCCAGCGCGAGAACCGCTGCCACCGGCACCACCAGGATGAGCGCAAGTTTGGACCGAATCCTGGTGTCCCGAAGTCGGGGCAGCCAGCGGCGCCGTGCCCCGTGCTCCGGCGGGCCGTTTTCGGGCAGGGTCGTAGGTCCGGTGCTCACGACATCGCCTCCGTCGTTTCTCCCACGCGTGGCCACCCCTCCGGTGCCTGCTGCCACGGATGGGGCCGCACGCGGCACGGCCGCGATTTCATCAGAAGCAGGCCGATTTGGGAAGCGGCGGTGCGGCAGGAAACGGTCGGACGGGACTGAACCACTACTCTGCTCACCGAAACCCTTCTATTCACGTGCCCCTGAACTGGGCAAATATCGTCAGAGTGGTCGTACGCTTCTGGAAAGTTAACGCCTGCAAACACCGGCCGCCGCCAGCATGTGGGATCGGCGTCCCGAATGTAGGATCGCCGTCCTGAAACATGCTCGACTACGCCCGCTTGACCCGGGCGCTCGCCATTGGCAAGGTTTTCCAGGTTTGAAGGCTTCGCGCACACCGTACGACAGACCACCCCCGTCGCTCTACTGAGGACGGAATTCGTCGCCGGTGACCGGGCACCCCGCCCTAGCCGCGCACATGGAGGACTGAGTTGACGCCCATCCGCTCCGCGACACTCACGGTGCTCGCCTCGGCCATTCTGGCCACGTCGCTCACCGGCTGCCAGTTCAGCAGCGAACAGCAGGACACCGGCGAGATCGTCGTCCGCGCCGACCTGGAACTTTCCGGTGCGTCGGCGCCGGTCGGCGAGGCGTACAAGCGCGCCCTGGAACTCAAGGTCGAGCAGATCAACGAGTCTGGTGTACTCGGTGGCCGGAAGCTCTCCCTGACGGTCAAGGACAACCGCTCCGACCCGAACGAATCGCTGCGCAACATCGGTGAGTTCGCCGCCGATCCCACGGTCAGCGCCATCATCATGGGCAGCTGCGACGCGTGTGCGGTCGCCGCGGCAAAGCCCATCAACGAGAAGAAGATCCCGACCATCGCCCTCGCCGCGGCGAACAACGTGGCCACCCCGGTCGCCGACCGACGCTATGTGTTCAAACTGGCACCGAACGCGGCCGACAGCGCTTCCGCCCTGGTCTCCGAACTGAGGCTCCGGCCGGCAATCAAAAAGGTCGGTGTGCTCTACACCGATGACGCCTACGGCCGTGACGGCCAGAGCGCGCTGGCGTACGAACTGGGCAAGACAAAGTTGAAGACCGCCCCACCCCAGCCGATCAAACCGACCGACACCGACTTCACCGGCCCGGTCACCGCGATGATCGAAGCCAAGGTGGACGCGATCATCGTATGGACCAACGCCGAACAATCGGTCCTGGCCGCCACCCAGGCACGGGCGGACAATTACCAGGGTCAGCTCTTCTTCGACGCCGGTGCGGCCGGTGACCTGTTCCTGGAAGGCGCGGGCGGGCAGGCGGCGGAGAACACGACAATGGTGTTCAGCCAGACCATGGTGATCGACGACGTCATCGCGACGACGCCCGCAAAGGCGGCCCGCAAGCAGTGGTTCCGGGACTACACCGCCCGGTTCGGCGGCTACTACGGCAGTTCCTCGTTCGCCGCCGACGCGTTGCAACTCATCACCGACGCGGCCGTCCGCGCCGACAGCACCAGCGATGGCGTCAACCGCGACGGCCTGCGCGACGTGCTGGAGACCTCGCAGATGGATGGTCTGAGCGGCCCGATCCGGATGACCCCGGACAACCACTCCGGACTCATGCCACAGGCACTGAGCATGCTCGTGGCCCGCGGTGGCCGCTGGCGCCTGGCGAGCTGACCCGGGGCACCACCGTACGGCGTCACGGCGGCCACGTACCGGCCCGGAAGGGTTGGTACGTGGCCGCCGTCGTCGGTACCGACGACGGAACCCGGTCGAGCCGGGATCCGTCGCGTGGTCGATGGCACCGGTAGGCGGGTCGACCGGCGGCACGAGGCTCACCGCGCCGAGGTGGTCTCCCGTACCCACGGCAACGTCAGGTACTCGATCAGGACCAGGGCGTAGTAGAGCACGATGCTCATGATGCCGATCAGCAGGATCGCCACCCACGCGGTGGCGCTGTCACCCTGGCCGCCGAACTGGATGATCTGCGTACCCAGGCCCTTTCCCGCACCGGCCTGGAACTCGCCGATCACCGCGCCGATCGCGGCCAGCGGCATGGCCACCTTCAGCCCGACGAAGATCTGCGGCAGCGCGGCCGGCATCCGTACCTTGCGGAACGCCTGGAACCGCGAGGCGTCCAGCGAACGGGACAGCTCGACCAGGTCGGCCGGGGTGGCGGTCAGCCCGGACGTGGTGGCGAGCACGATCGGGAAGAAGCAGAGCAGGAACACCATGATCAGAATCGGCTGCTGGCCCCAGCCGAAGGCGAAGACCAGCAGCGGCGCGATCGTCACCTTCGGGATCGCGTTGACCCCGACCAGCAGCGGGGAGAACATCCGCTCCAGGGTCTGCGAAGCGGCCAGCGCGAGCCCGATCAGAATCCCGGCCACGGTCGAAATCAGGAAGCCGATCAGGGTCTCCAGCGTGGTCTCCAGCAGCCCCTCGAACAGCAGGCTCGGCTTGGCGGTGAACGCGTCCAGCACCTCGGCCGGCGGCGGCAGCACCGCCGGGTGAACCAGCGAGAACACGTCCGTGGAGAGCCACCACACGGCGACCGTGACCACGACCCCGACCACGGGCCAGATGGCCATCCGCGCCACCGACCCACCGACCCGACGCTCCCGGCTCACGGCCGTGGGCACCCTGGGTCGAACCTCGGTCAACTCGGCCATTTCTTGGTCTCACACTCCTCATTCGGTCCGGCGGTCGGCCGGCTCCTCATTCGGTCCGGCCACCGGCCGGCGCTACGTAGGTCCGGCCACTGCCGGCGCTACGTCCGGTCCGGCTCTCGCCGGCCCTACCTCCGGTCCGGCTGTGGCCGGAACGAAGCGGGGGTACACCCGCCGGTGTGACCGGCGGGTGCACCCCCGTGACGCTGGAACGATCAGGCCTTCGGCGTCAGGTTGACGTCGATGAGCTGCTCGGGGGTCAGACCCGGCGGGATCGCGCCGGCACCCTGCAGGATCGCGATGCTCCGGGCGACCCGGTCGGTGTCGATGGTGCCAACCGCGGCACCCGTACCGGCGGAACGGACGAACGCGGCCATCAGCTCGCACTCGGCGGCAGCCGGCGCGGCGGCAGCGGTCGGCACGTTCTTGGCCAGGATCTCGCCGGCCTCCTTGGGGTTGTCGATGCTCGCGACGAGCCCCTTGATCAGCGCGGCGGTGAAGCGCTTGACCTTGTCCGGGTCCTCCTTGGCGATCTTGGTCGAGGTGACCAGGACGTTGCCGTAGAGGTCGGTCATCACGTCGCTGTACGGCAGCACGACGGCCTTCTTGCCCTTCGCCGCCGCCTCGACAGTGGGCTTGCCCACGACGAACTGCCCGATGCCCTGCGCGGCCCCACCGGCCAGCAGACCGATCAGGCCCGCCGGGTCACCGTCGCGCCAGGTGACCTTGGTCGCGTCGACGCCGGCCAGCTTGGCGTACGTCGGGAAGAGGTTGCGCACCACCGAGCTGGGGCTGTCGACGAGCGTCTTGCCCTCGAGGTCCTTCGGGGTGGTGATGTTGTTGCCGTCGAGCGTGATGATCGCGGCCATGGTCCGCTGCTGGATGCCCGCGACCACGGTGACGTCCTTGGCCTCGGCGCTACCGGTGCCCCGCGCCTGCAGGATGCCGGTGAGGTCGAGCGGGGTGAACATCGCGGTACCGGTGGCGATCGCCTTGAGGTTGTTCAGGGTGCCGCTACCCGGCTTGATGTCGACCTCGAACCCGGCCTCCTTGAAGTAGCCCTTGTCCTTGGCGACGTAGGCGTACGCGTCCCGACCGAAGTTGGCGAACGAGGTCAGGTACGTGACCTTCTCCAGCGTCTTGGGGTCACCGCCACCGCTGGCTGCGTCGGAACCGTCCGAACCGCTGCAGCCGGTCGCGATGGCCAATGTGCTGGCCAGAGCAGCGATGGCGAGCGTACGGGTGAGCCTGTTCATGAACACCATTTCCTTTCGACCGGCGGCTTTCGACCGTCCGGAGGGGGCCGTTTGGGGCGGAGCGGCTCGGGGCCGGGGGGTGGGCGCCGTGCCGTGGTTAAGGAAACTTCGCGGGCACAGCGTACGAGAACCCCACCTTTGCCCCGCCAGGCGTGTCATGTTGCGGAACGGAAACAAACTGGTATCGCCCCCCGGGGTGTCCGTTCGCCGACAATCCGGATAACCTGTCCGGGCTGTTGACCTGCCTACGTTGGATGGGGAGCCTGCCGGATGATCCGACTCGCGGGGGTGTCCCGTACCTTCACCGGGCGATCGGGCACCGTGGAAGCGTTGCGCGGCATCGACTTGGACGTCGCCGAGGGCGAATTTGTCGCAATTCTCGGCCGCTCCGGATGCGGAAAGTCCACTTTGCTCCGACTTATCGCCGGCTTGCTGCCGACAACCGAGGGCGAAATCACCGTCGCGGGCGAACGGGTCACCAAGACCCGGCGCGACATCGCCATGCTCTTCCAGCGCCCCGCCCTGCTGCCCTGGCGGACGGTGCTCGACAACGTACTGCTGCCGGTCGAGATCTTCGGTTGGCGCCGCGCGAGCCACCGGGCCCGCGCCATGGAACTGCTGGAAATGGCCGGTCTGGGCGGCTTCGAGAAGCGGCTGCCGCACGAACTCTCCGGCGGGATGCAGCAACGGGTATCGCTCTGCCGGTCACTGGTCGGCAACCCCCGGGTGATGCTGATGGACGAACCGTTCTCCGCCCTCGACGCCCTCACCCGCGAGGAGCTGTCGGTGGAACTGCAGCGGGTGCACATGGAGAACGCCGCCACCATCGTCTTCGTCACCCACTCGATCGACGAGGCCGTACTGCTGGCCGACCGGGTGGTCGTGCTGAGTCCCCGCCCCGGCCGTATCCGCAAGGTGGTCGACATCAACATTCCCCGGCCACGCACGCTGGGCCGCAACGCGCACCTCGAAGAGGTGGCCCGTTGCAGTGCCGATCTGCACGAACTACTGATGGAGCGCGATTCCCCGGCATCTGCCGGGGCGAGAGGTCGATAACGTGCGAGTTTCCATCTTCACCGAACCACATCGCGGCGCCACCTACGACGACCAGCTCCGGATGGTCCGACTCGCCGAGGACGGCGGGTTCGAAGGCTGGCTGCGCGCCGACCACTACCAGTCGATGGGCGCCGACCCCGGACTGCCCGGCCCGACCGACGCCTGGATCACCCTGGCCGGTCTCGCCCGGGAAACGTCCCGGATCAGGCTCGGCACCCTGGTCACCTCGTCCACGTTCCGGCTGCCCGGCCCGCTCGCGGTGATCGTCGCCCAGGTGGACCAGATGAGCGGCGGCCGGGTCGACCTCGGCATCGGCGCCGGGTGGTACGAGCGGGAACACCTCTCGTACGGCATCCCGTTCCCGGCGGTCGGCGAACGGTTCAGCCGGCTGGCCGAACAACTCGCCGTGGTCACCGGCCTGTGGCGTACGCCGCTCGGCGAGCGGTTCAACCACCAGGGCGAGTACTACCAACTCGTCGACGCGCCCGCCCTGCCCAAGCCGATCCAGGTCCCCGGCCCGCCGATCATCGTCGGCGGCAAGGGCCTCAAGCGCACCCCGGCACTGGCCGCCCGGTACGCGCACGAGTTCAACATGCCGTTCAAGTCGGTCAAGGAGACCGCCGAGGCGTACGAGCGGGTACTCAACGCGTGCGACAAGGTGGACCGGGCAGCGAACGGGCTGGACCCGCTGGTGCTCTCCACCGGCATCGTGGTGGCGATCGGCCGTAACGAGGCCGAGGCCCAGCGCCGGGCGGCACCGCTGCACGAGAAGAGCGCACTGCCGCCGGAGGACCCGGTAATCGGTTCGCCGGCCCAGCTCGTCGAGCGGATCGGCGAGTTCGCCGAGATCGGCGCTGGTCGGGTGCACCTGCGCCTGACCGACCTCACCGACCTCGACCACCTCGAACTCATCGCCGCCGAGGTGCTGCCGCAGGTGAGCAGCACCCGGTGACGAGGCAGGCGAAGTAGTCACCGACGCGCTGGCGTCAGGGTGGCGATCCAACCCGACGGGCCGTAACCTGCCCCGCATGGCCTTTCGGACCTGGGGCAGGGTGCTGCTCGTCGCACTCGGCGTCGGCGTACTAGCCGGAGCGGGCCAGCTCGGCTTCGCGTACGGCTTCGGGATCGTGCGCTTCGCCCGTACCTTCGACTCGACCACCGCCAGTCAGTGGACCGCCCAGCTCGCCTGGGTGAGTTGGTTCACAATGGTGGCCGCGGTCGTCGGCGCGGTGATCGCGGATCGGCTGGCCCGGCGGTACGACTACCACCCCACCCTCGGTACCCGGCTCGCGCTTGCCGGCGCCGCCGCACTCGGCGGCGGCGCCGTGGCGCCGCTGTCCATGCAACCGGCTCGGGCCGCGCAGGTCGACTCGGTGGACCCGGTCCTCGCCGCTGGTCTGATCGCCGGCCTGGGCGCGCTGGTCGGGTTCGCGGCGGCGGTGGCGGCACTGCACCAGTCGCCGGTGAGCTGGAACGTCGCCTTCGTCACCGGTGGAATCTGGGTGTTGGCGCTGATCTCGGTGATGCCGTCACTCGGCCCGACCGATCCACTGCCCGCGGTACGGCTCGGAGTGCCGGACCCGACCTGGCTCAGCGCTGGCAGCACCCAGCGGTTGGCGGTCGTGACGATGCCGGCGCTGGCGCTGGTGGCCGGGGCGCTCACCGGCGCGCTGGCCCGGATGCGGGGCCACTCGACCGTGGTGGTCGCCAGTGCCGGGGCGGTCGGTCCGGCGATGCTCGCCCTCGCCTACCTCGCCGCCGGACCGGGTGACTCGGCCGACAAGTACCAGGCGGCGCCGTACTGGGGTGCACTGGTCGCGGTCGCGGCGGGTGCGCTCGGTTCGGTACTCGCCGCCGTGATGCGCTGGCCGCTGACCGCGGAAACGGCGACACCGACCCCGTTGCAGCCAACCGAGATCCTCCAGCGCGTACGCACCCCGGAGCCGGCGGCGGAAAGCCCGTCCGAGACCTGGACCAGCCACTCGACGGACCCGTGGACCGACCGGCCCACCGAGCCCCGCCCAGACCACCTCTCCACCACCCCCGCCACCGCCGAACCGACGCGGCCATGGGACGACCACTCACCCGCCACGCCCGAACCGACGCGGCCATGGGACGACCACTCCCCCGTATCCGCGACGAGCGACGCGACACGGGCGTGGAAGGACAACCCGACCGAGTTGTGGGCCGCCACCCGGTCCGGCGCCGGGTCCTCTGACCCGGCAGCCGAGCCCGTCATCCCGAGTCCGCGCCGGTCGCGTGAGACCGACACGGACCACAGCAGCCCCGCCACCCCGTTCCTCGCCTACACCCCATCCCGACCGCTCAGCGCTGACTACGCGGCGAGCAAGCCGAAGCCGGCAGAGGCGAGCGACCCGGAGCCGGTAGACAAGCCCGGAACAGCGAGCAAGCCGGCATCACCAACCAGGCGCGAATCGACCAACCGGTCGGAATCCACAGACCCTGGCGATTCCGACCTTTCGTCAATTCCCACCGGCCCAGCCGTACCCGCGTCGCCGATTTCGCCAGCACTCGCAACCCCCGCGCCGTTCCCATCGTCGCCCCCAGCACCATCGGTCCGCCCCTCGACCACCACCGCTCCCTCCTCGCCACCGCCACTCACGCCCACCCCACCGCCAGCAGCAACTCCGCAGGCGGCCCCGTTCGCGGCGACTACAGGGTCCAGCATCGAAAACAGGCCGACGACGGACCTGACCCGCCCGGTGAGCCCCGCGCCCGCAGCGCCCATCCCGGCCCCAGCCCCACGCTCGTCGGCACCGGACCCGCTTAAGCCGCCGACCCCGGAACCGCTCCGGTCATCGCCCCCCGAACCCTCAAGGTCGCCGAAGTCGGACCCGTTCGGGACGACGTCCGAGTCCACGGTCCGCCGACCGGAGCCCGAATGGGCCGATCCGACGCTCGCGACCATGTCCACCGCCGACTTCTGGCCCTCCTCCGTCGACCGGCACAAGCCGTTCGAGGAGCGCACCGAGAGCGGCTGGGACGCGTTCGCCGCCGCAAGCCGGACGGACACCCCCGCTTCCGCTCCGGAACCCACCGGTCGCGCCAGCCGCAACGCCGCTGACGACCAGGACCCCCCGCGTACGGAGAGCCGCCAACCCGCCGCCCCGCCCGAACCCTTCTTCAAGGCCCCCGAACCAGTAGCCACCAGCAGGCCCTTCGCCACCCCCGAACCGCTCCCGAGCAGCAAGCCCTACCCGACCCCCGAACCGCTCACCAGCGGCAAGCTCTTCACCACCCCTGAACCGCTCACCAGCGTCGAGCCCATCACCACTCCCGAACCGATAGCCACCGGCAAGCCCCACACCACTCCCGAACCGGTCACCGGCAACGGCCCGTCGACGCCCCCCGAGCCGGTACGGAAGAACCCCTTCCGCCTCAGCGGATCGACGCCAGCACCGATGCCACCGACCAGCACCGCATATCCCACCAGCACCACCACCGCATCCCCCACCACTTCCCGGCCCGAACCCACCGAACCGAAACCCGATCGCACCATCCCCGGTATCGCCCCCGACCTGCGCTCGACCGCCCCGCCCCTCCCCGGGTACGACCACTCGACCGAGCAAAAGTCCGAAACGAAGGCAGCTCAGCAGCTCGAAACAACGGCCGCTCAGAAGCTCGAATCAAAGACCGAGCAGGGGTCCGACGAGAAACCCGAGGAAAAGGCAGCACGCCCCCGTCGCGGCCTGTTCCGCCGTAACCGCTCATCCGGCTCCAACCCGGAGCCCGACGCGACCACCGGCCCCGACACCGCCAAGACCTCCTCGGAACCACCGGAAAAGCGTGGCCGCGGCCGTACGGAACGCCCAGTGCCCGCCACCGACGAGGAGTACGTCGACTGGGTCAGCGGCCTGGGAGCCCCCACCCCCGCCGAACCCACCTCCCCCGACACCCCCCGCCGCACCCTCCGCTCCCCCGGCCGCCACCACGCCGACTAACCCCACCCACCCCCACCCACCCCACCCCCACAGCACCCCGTTGACCATGAAGTTAGCGCTCATTTTCCCCCCCGTTAAGCGCACCAACTTCATGATCAACGAAAGCACCCGCCCACCCAGCCGGCCGGTCCGGCTGATGGCGGGAGGGGGCACGGAACAGGGTTGGGCCCGCCGTGACCGGCGAGGGGATCAAGCGTGACGGCCCTCGCCGGGCACGGCGGGCCCAACCCCACCAACAACACCAGCCCAACCCCACCAACAACACGAGCCCAACCCCACCAACAACAGCAGAACAAGAAAACTCAAGCCAACGGCAGATAAACCTTCCCACCCGACTCCACGAACTCAGTCGACTTGTCCTGCATCCCGCGAGCCGCGTACTCCTTCAGCTCCTGGGTGATTTTCATGGAGCAGAACTTCGGGCCGCACATCGAGCAGAAATGCGCCGTCTTCGCCGGCTCCGCAGGCAGGGTCGCGTCGTGGTACGCCCGAGCCGTCTCCGGGTCGAGCGACAGGTTGAACTGGTCCTCCCAGCGGAACTCGAACCGGGCCTTGGACAGCGCGTCGTCCCAGTCCTGTGCACCGGCATGCCCCTTTGCCAGGTCGGCCGCGTGTGCCGCGATCTTGTACGCGATCACACCCGCCTTGACGTCGTCCCGGTCCGGCAGCCCCAGGTGTTCCTTCGGGGTGACGTAACAGAGCATGGCGGTGCCGAACATGCCGATCATCGCCGCGCCGATGGCCGAGGTGATGTGGTCGTACGCGGGTGCGATGTCCGTCGTAAGTGGACCGAGGGTGTAGAACGGCGCTTCCCGGCACAGCTCCTGCTGGAGGTCGACGTTCTCCTTGATCTTGTGCATCGGCACGTGACCGGGGCCCTCGATCATCACCTGGACGTCGTACTCCCAGGCGATCTTGGTCAGCTCGCCGAGCGTACGCAGCTCGGAGAACTGGGCCTCGTCGTTGGCGTCCGCGATCGACCCGGGCCGCAGCCCGTCACCCAGGGAGAAGGTCACGTCGTAGCGGGCCAGGATCTCGCACAGCTCCCGGAAGTTGGTGTAGAGGAAGTTCTCCTCGTGGTGCGCCAGACACCAGGCCGCCATGATCGAGCCGCCCCGGGAGACGATGCCGGTGACCCGCTCCACGGCCAACGGCACGTAACGCATCAGCACACCGGCGTGCACGGTCATGTAGTCGACGCCCTGCTCGGCCTGCTCGATCACGGTTTCCCGGAACACCTCCCAGGAGAGTTTCACCGGATCGCCGCCGACCTTCTCCAGTGCCTGGTAGATCGGCACCGTACCGATCGGCACCGGGGAGTTGCGGACGATCGCCTCGCGGGTCTCGTGGATCCGCTTACCGGTGGAGAGGTCCATCACCGTGTCCGCACCCCAGCGGGTGGCCCAGGTGAGCTTCTCCACCTCCTCGGCGACCGACGAGGTCACCGCCGAGGTGCCGATGTTGGCGTTCACCTTGACCAGGAAGCGCTTACCGATGATCGCCGGCTCCACCTCGGGGTGGTTGACGTTGAGCGGCAGCACCGCCCGGCCGGCGGCGATCTCGTCCCGCACGACCTCGCTCGGCACCCCTTCGCGTACCGCCACGAACTCCATCTCCGGCGTGACGATCCCGGCCCGCGCGTACGCGAGCTGGGTCGGCCGCCGGCCGTCGGTGCCGGCGAGCGGGGTGCCGGCACCGCGTACCGGCGCAACGTCACCGCGCTCGGCGATCCACGGGCCACGCAGCGCCGGCAGGCCGACCTCCGGGTCGCTGCCCGGCCCGGAGGTGTCGTACAACCGGACCGGCGGGTTGTCCCCGGCCAGTTCCACCTCTGCGAACGGGACCCGGATGTCCGGCCGCGATCCCTCCACGTACACCTTGCGACGAGCCTGCATAACCAACCTCCTGCTTGTCAGCGGGACCAACCGAAGTGGTCCAGCGGTCCATGGCCGGTGCCCAACTTCCAGTCGCGCGCACCGGCGAGCGCGCGGGCGACGTACTCCTTGGCGAAGACGACCGCGTCCGGGACCGCGTCGCCGAGCGCGATCCGCGCGGCGATGGCGGCCGAGAAGGAACAGCCGGTCCCGTGCGTGTTCCGGGTGGGCACGCGCGGGCCGCTGAGCAGCCGCACCTCCGTGCCGGTCCAGAACACGTCCACCGCCTCGGTCCGGTCGTCGTCGTCACCGCCGCCGGTGACCACCACGTAGCGGGGTCCGTCGGCGGCGATCTGCGCGGCGGCACGGACCATCTCGTCGGTGGTCGTCACCGGGCGTCCGACGATCGCCGCGGCCTCCTCCCGGTTCGGCGTCGCGACCAGCGCGTACGGCAGCAGCCGGGTCACCGCGGCGACCACGCCGAGCCGGTGTCCGCTGGTCGAGACGAGCACCGGATCGACCACCAGGTGCGGCAGCAGCCCGGCGCGGGCCTGTGCCGCCACCGCGTCCGCCACTTCCTCGGTGCCGAGCATCCCGGTCTTCACCGCGAGCACCGGCAGGTCCGACAGGACCGCGTCGAGTTGTTCGGTGACCAGGTCCGCAGGGGTCGGCAGGACGGCGCGTACCTCGTGGGTGTTCTGCGCGGTAAGCGCGGTGATCACGGAGGTGCCGTAGACACCGAGGGCCGCGAACACCTTCAGGTCGGCCTGGATGCCGGCGCCCGCGCCGGAGTCGGAGCCGGCGATGGTCAGCGCCACCGGGGGTGTCATCGTCCGCTCCCCCGCACGACGGGCGCCGGGGCGATCAGCCGGGCGACGAGTTCGGCCGGGTCGTCGGCGCGCATCACCGCTCCCATCACCGCCACCCCGGCCGCACCGGCGGCGAGGCAGGCGGCGACCTGGTCGGGCCCGGTGACGCCGCCGAGCGCGAGCACCGGGACCGGGGTACGCCGGACCAGCCGCGCCAGGCCGACCGGGTGCAGTGGCGGCCCGTACCCGGGCTTGGACGGGCTCGGGAAGATCGGGGAAAGGGTCACGTAGTCCTCCGTCGACAGTCGCGCCAACTCGGCCGGGTCATGGCAGGACCGGCCGACCAGCGGCAATTCGGGCGGCGGGTACGGTCCGGCCGCAGGCAGGTGCACGGCGGTGCCGCCGAGCGGGTCGGGGCCGGCCACCAGCAGCGTTCCGCCGACCGGCGCGAGGATCTCCCGCAGGCTCTCGGCGAGCGCCAGGCGCTGGTCCCGGGGCAGGTCCTTCTCCCGAAGCAGCACCCAGCGGGCACCACCGTCCACCGCCGCACGGATCACCTCGGGCAGTGGCCGGTGGGTCTGCCACCGGTCGGTGACCACCACCAGACCGCTCGGTGTGCCCGGCATACGTGGCGTCGCCGTACCGTCGTCGTCCGGGCCGGGCCGCGGCGTCCGAGGGCGCGGCGTGGCCGGCTGACGACGGTCCGGGCGGCGCGGCTCCGGGGAAATCTCGGGCCGCCGGCCGGTCACAGCTCCGGCCGTCCCTCGTCGGGACTGGAGGCCAGCGCGTGGAACCGTCGGGGGATCCGGCCGGAACGGGCGGCGAGCCAGCCCGCCTCGACGGCGTACCGCATCGCGGTTGCCATCCGCGCCGGTTCGGCGGCCCGGGTCACCGCGCTGGCCAGCAGCACCCCGTCGCAGCCGAGTTCCATGGCGAGTGCGGCGTCGGAGGCGGTGCCGATCCCGGCGTCGAGGATGACCGGGACGTCGACGCTCTGCCGGATCAGTCGGATGTGGTGCGGGTTGCCGATGCCGAGCCCCGAGCCGATCGGGGCGCCGGCCGGCATCACCGCCGCGCAGCCGGCCTCGGCGAGCCGGCGGGCGAGCACCGGGTCGTCGCTGGTGTACGGCAGCACCGTGAACCCGTCCGCGACGAGCTGGTCCGCGGCGTGCAGCAGCTCGACCGCGTCCGGCAGCAGGGTCCGGTCGTCCCCGATCACCTCCAGCTTCACCCACGAGGTGTCGAACGCCTCGCGGGCCAGCCGGGCGACCTTGACCGCCTCGGCGGCGGTGTAACAGCCGGCGGTGTTCGGCAGCAGCCGTACGCCACATCGTTCGAGTACGTCCAGCAGCCCGCCGTGCATGGTCGCGGCGGTGTCCACCCGGCGCAGCGCGACGGTGACCAGTTCGGTGCCGCTGGCCCTGATCGCCTGTTCGAGTACGTGCAGGTTGGCGGCTCCGCCGGTGCCGAGGATCAGCCGTGAGGCGAACGACACCCCGCCCAGCTCGAACCGGCCGGTGACCGGCTCGGCGGGGGTATCCAGGTCCACTTCGGACACCCCGCTCACCCGCCCTGGGCCGCGGTCAGCACCTCGACCCGGTCGCCGGAGTTCAGCACCGCCGCCGGCCAGCCGGCCCGGGGTACGACCTCGCCGTTGACCGCGACGGCCACGCCGCGGGTCTGGCCGGTGACGGTGGCGACCAGTTCCGCCACGGTCATCCCGCCGGGCAGACTGTGGTCCGTCCCGTTCACGGTCAGTTCCACCGAAATCCCGCCCTCTCCGGTCACCGGATCTCCTCCCTCACCGAGGTGTGCCCGGTCCGGGTGAACCGGTCCGGGGTGAAAGGTGCCAGCGCCGGACCGGCCACCCCGCCGGTGAGCAGGTCGACGACGAGTTGTGCGGTCACCGGGGTGAGCAGGATGCCGTGCCGGTAGTGCCCGGTCGCCACGACCACGTCGGGGCGGTCCGCCAGCCGGCCGATCACCGGCGCGTTGTCCGGCGTACCGGGGCGGTGGCCGGCGGTGGCCTCGGCGAGTTCGTACTCGGCGAGTTCGGGCACCAGGTCGGTCGCGGCCCGGAGCAGTTCCAGTACGCCACCGGCGGTGACCGTGGTGTCGATGCGTTCCTCGACGGTGGCGCCGACCACCACCTCGCCGTCGAGCCGGGGCACCAGGTAGACCGAGCGGCCGTCGTTGTAGCCCCGGATCACGTGCCGGAAGCCGGGCGGCTCGCCGCCGGGTGCGCGCAGCCGGAGGATCTGCCCCTTCACCGGCCGGATCGGCAGCCCGGTCAGGCCGGCGGCTCCGCAGCCGGCGGCCACCACGATGGTGCCGGCGTCCAGTTCGGCGAGGTCGTGCACGGTGGCCGGCACGAACACCACCCCGGCCCGTACCGCCGCGATCCGCAGGGCGGCGACGAGTCGGCGCGGATCCACCTGGTGGTCGTCGGGGGCGTGCGCGCCGCCGCGTACCCGTGGTGCGAGCAAGGGTTCGCGGTCGTGCAGCTCGGTCGCGTCCAGTGCGGTGATCGGCAGTCCGAGTCCCTGCTGGTACGCCCAGAGCCGGCGGGCCTCGGCCAGGTCGTCGGCGGTGCGCCCGATCACCAGCGTGCCCTCGGTGCGGTAGCCGAGTTCGGCGATCCCGGTCAGCCCGGCCGCCGCCGCGACCTCGGCGGCGAAGTCCGGCCAGCGGGCGGCCGAGTCCAGCAACAGCCGGGTCAGCGCCTGCTCGCCGAAGGACGCCTCGGCGACTGGGGAGAGCATGCCGGCGGCGACACCGGACGCCCCGCTGCCGGGATCCGGGTCGTGCAGCAGCACCCGCATCCCGCGCAGCGCGGCCAGCCAGGCGATGCCGAGCCCGATCGGCCCCGCTCCGACCACCGCCACGTCCGCCCGCCGGGCGGTGAGGAAGGGCCCCTTGTGGTCGGATCCCGTCGGGTACGGGCCCCCGCCTAGCATGCCGGCGCCCCGGTGCGGGTCAGCGCGGCGAGCAGTTCGGTGGTGGCTCGGGCGGGGTCGACGGCGGCACAGATGGCGCCGACCACGGCCACCCCGTACGCGCCCGCGGCCAGCAGTTCCGGCACCCGCGCGGCGGTCACCCCGCCGATCGCGATGACCGGTACGTCGACCGCCTCGGCCACCAGCGCGATGCCGGCCGGGCCGATCGGTTCCGGCAGCCCGTCCTTGGTGGTGGTGGCGTAACAGGGCCCGACGCCGAGGTAGCTGGCGCCGGCCGCCACCGCGTCGCGGGCCGGGTCGGGTGCGCGGGCGGTGGCGCCGAGCACCGCGTTCGGCCCGAGCACTCGTCGGGCGGCGTCGACGGGCAGGTCGAGCGCACCGACGTGGCCACCGGCGGCGTACGCGGCGAGGGCGACGTGCAGCCGGTCGTTGACCAGGCAGGTCGCGCCGAACGGCGTACAGAGGTCGACCACGCGCCGGGCCAGGTCGTACGCGTCGCGGTCGGTGGCGTCGTCCTCGACGCGTACCTGGACCACGAGTTGTGGCCCGGCAACGGCCAGCGCCGCACGTACCGTGGCGACGGGATCACGCCCGGTACGGGTGTCGGTGACGAGATGCAAACGTCCCAGTACGGGCACGGCAAACTCCTCCCTGCGCCGGCATTACCCGGATCAGGTTCGACGGTCGGGGGCTGTGTCAGCCCCCCTCTCAGCCCGGTACACCGGACTCCCGTGGGTTACTTGTCGACCACACTACGACGACGAACCCGATCCGCCAAGGGGGTCGCACGTCACAGCGGCCCGCCGCGAGCGGTGGAGGTGACCCCGAACACCCAAGGGTTTTGTCTGTCCTATCCGGAAGATCCACCTCGGTTACCCAACCGTTACCCGATTTGGCTTGTTGCTGTATTGCCCGCCCAACGCTGACCAGCATTAATTTGTTCAGCGACAAGACAAATTTCGACTGCACGGCCACGGCGGGCCACGCAGCCGAAACCCACCACCCCCGAACCGGTCTTCGGCGAGCCGGCCGGGGATCCCCCGTTGTCCTCATCGGACGAAGGAGATCCTTCGTGTCAAGACCTCGCCCGCGCCGCGCGCTGCGCGGCGCCCTCAGCCATGCGCTGCTGAGTCTCGCGGTCGCCGTCACCTCGACGGCGGCCGCACTCGTAGCAGCCCCGAGCGCCGCACAGGCGGCACCTGCCGCAGCCGCGGCGGACCCGTACTCCGTCCTGGTCTTCTCGAAGACCGCCGGGTTCCGGCACGGCTCCATCCCCTCCGGCATCGCCGCGATCCAGCAGCTCGGCACGGCGAACGGGTTCTCCGTCACCGCGACCGAGGACGGTGCCGCGTTCACCGACGCCAACCTCGCCCAGTACAAGGCGGTGATCTGGCTCTCCACCACCGGTGACGTGCTCGACGACACCCAGCAGGCGGCGTTCGAGCGCTACATCGAGGCCGGTGGCGGGTACGTCGGTATCCACGCCGCCTCGGACACCGAGTACAACTGGCCGTGGTACGGCAGCCTGGTCGGCGCGTACTTCAACGCGCACCCGGCGAACCAGCAGGCCACGGTCAAGGTCGAGGACCCGGGGCACCCGTCCACCGCCGGCCTGCCGGCCCAGTGGTCCCGCTTCGACGAGTGGTACAACTTCCGGACCAACCCGCGCGCGAACGTACACGTGCTGGCCAGCCTGGACGAGCGCACCTACACGCCGGGCACCGGCGCGATGGGCGCCGACCACCCGACCGCGTGGTGCCAGGAGTACGACGGTGGCCGTTCCTGGTACACCGGCGGTGGGCACACCAACGAGTCGTACGCGGAACCGGAGTTCCTCACCCACCTGCTCGGCGGCATCGAGACCGCCGCCGGTGTGGTCGAGGCCGACTGCAACGCGACCAAGACCAGCAGCTTCGAGAAGGTGTCGCTGGACAGCAACACGAACAACCCGATGGAGCTGGACATCGCTCCGGACGGTCGGGTCTTCTACGTCGAGCGCGACGGCCGGATCCAGATCATCAAGCCGGACACCGGCACCACGGTGACCGCGGTCACGCTGCCGGTCTTCACCGGCAACGAGGACGGCCTGCTCGGCATCCAGCTCGACCCGGACTTCGCCACCAACAACTGGGTGTACGTGTACTACGCACCCGCCGGTGGCGCGGCCCGTAACTACCTCTCCCGGTTCACGGTCGAGGGCGACACCGTCAACGCCGCCACCGAGAAGGTCGTGCTCCAGGTCCCGACGCAGCGCAACACCTGCTGCCACGCGGGCGGAAGCATCACCTTCGACAGCCAGGGCAACCTGTACCTGGCCCTCGGTGACAACACCAACCCGTTCGAGTCGGACTCCTTCACCCCGATCGACGAGCGGCCGGGCCGGCAGGACTTCGACGCGCAGCGTTCGTCGGGTAACACCAACGACCTGCGCGGCAAGGTGCTCCGGATCCACCCCGAGGACGACGGCACCTACACCGTGCCGGCCGGCAACCTGTTCGCACCCGGCACCGCGCTGACCAAGCCCGAGATCTACGCGATGGGCTTCCGGAACCCGTTCCGGATCGGCATCGACCCGCAGACCGACACCCTGTACGTCGGCGACTACGGCCCGGACGCCGGAGCGGCGAACCCGAACCGTGGCCCCGAGGGCACGGTCGAGTGGAACATCGTCGGACCGGGCAACTACGGCTGGCCGTACTGCCACGGCGCGAACTACGCGTACAACGACTACCCGTTCCCGTCGGGACCGAGTGGGCCGAAGTTCGACTGCGCGGCGCCGGTCAACAACTCGCCGAACAACACCGGCCTGACCAACCTGCCGCCGGCCATCTCGGCCACGGTCGACTTCGACTACAGCGGCAACCCGCTGTTCCCGGAGATCGGCGGCGGCGGCGCCCCGATGGGCGGCCCGGTCTACCGGTACGACGAGAACCTCGACTCCGAGCGCAAGTGGCCGGCCTACTACGACGGCAAGGCGCTGCTCGGCGAGTGGAACCAGAACAAGATGTACACCATGCAGGTCAGTGCCGACGGCAAGTCGCTGGTCGACATCAACCAGCTGCTGACCGGCATGAGCATGCTGCGGCCGATGGACTTCGAGTTCGGTCCGGACGGTGCGCTGTACCTCATCGAGTGGGGTACCGGCTTCGGCGGCAACAACGACAACTCGGGCATCTACCGGATCGACTACATCGCCGGTGAGCGGTCGCCGATCGCGGTCGCGAACGCCGTACCCACCTCGGGTCCGGCACCGCTGGCGGTGCAGTTCTCCAGCGCCGGGTCGCGTGACCCGGACGGTGGCGCGCTGACGTACGCCTGGAACTTCGGCGACAACGCCACCTCCACCGACCCGAACCCGGCGCACACGTACGCCGCGGCGGGCAACTACAACGCGCAGCTCACGGTCACCAACCCCAAGGGGCGTACCGCGGTTGCGAACGTACCGGTCACGGTGGGCAACACCGCGCCGACCGTCTCCATCGAGTTCCCGCCGGACGGCGGCTTCTTCGAGTGGGGCGACCTGGTCAAGTACAAGGTCAACGTGACCGACCCGGAGGACGGGACGATCGACTGCGACCGGGTGGTGCTCCAGTACTACCTGGGCCACGACCAGCACGCGCACCCGCTGCAGTCGTACACCGGCTGCGAGGGTTCGGTCCAGACGCTGCTGGCCTCCGGGCACGGCGCCGAGGCGAACGTGTTCGGTGTCTTCGAGGCCGTCTACACCGACGGTGGCGGCGCCGGTGGGTCGAACGCCCTGACCGGGCGGGCGATCGAGCAGCTCCAGCCGAAGCGCAAGCAGGCCGAGTACTACACCTCGACCGGCCGACTGGCCGGATCGACCAGCGGTGGTGACCCGGGCGTGCAGCGCCAGGCGACCACCGACCCGGCCGGTGGATTCGAGAACATCGGGTTCATCGAGCCGGACGACTGGTGGGCGATCGAGCCGGCGAACCTGACCGGCATCGACTCGCTCCGCTTCCGGGCCTCGTCGGCCGGTGGCGGCGGTCGGATCGAGGTCCGTACCGGAGCGGTCGACGGCCCGCTGGTCGCCACCGCCGAGGTGCCGAACACCGGTGGCTGGCAGACCTTCGTCGACGTACCGGCGACGATCACCACCCCGAGCACCGGCAGCGGCACGCTGTACTTCGTGGCGCGCAACCCGACCGGTTCCACCGGAACCGGCGCGATCATCAACGTGAACTGGACCGACTTCCTCGGTCGGGGTGTCACCGACAACGCCCCGCCGGTGGTCACCGCCTCCGCGAACCCCACCGCCGGCGTCGCGCCGGTGACGGTCGCCTTCAGCGGTACGGCCACCGACCCGGAGAACGACGCCCCGTTCACCTACGCCTGGGACTTCGGTGACGGCGGCACGGCGAACACCGCCAACGCCAGCCACACCTACACCGTCCCGGGCAACTTCACCGCCACCCTGACGGTGACCGACGCGCGTGGTGCCTCCACGAGCGTCTACGTACCGGTGCAGGTGACCGCGCCGAACACGTCCTGCTTCGGGGCGCGCTCGGACGACTTCACCGGCACCTCGCTGGACAAGTCGCGCTGGTCGACCGTCATCCGGGAGAACCAGCTCTACTCGGTCAGCGACGGCAGCCTGGTCCTGCCGACCGCGGTCGGCGACCTGTACGGCGCCACGAACAACGCCACCAACGTGGTGCTCCAGCCCGCCCCGAGCGGTGCCTGGCAGGCGACCACCAAGGTGACGCTGAGCGCGACCGGCAACTACCACCAGGCCGGTCTGATCGTCTACGGCGATGACGCGAACTACGCCAAGCTCGACCTGCTCTACTCGGACGGCCGCAAGTTCGAGTTCATCCGGGAGACCGCCGGCACGCCGCGCAACGAGGCCGCCGACGGGATCGCCGTACCGGCCGGGCTGGGCGACACGTTCTACGTCCGGCTGAGCAGCGACGGCACCAACCTGACCGGGGCCTTCTCGGCCGACGGTCAGACGTTCACCCCGGTGGGTCGGTCGGCCGCGCTGGCCGGCATCGAGAACCCGAAGGTGGGTCTGTTCGCGCTGAACGGCAACACCACCGCCTCGGTGAACGACGCCAAGTTCGACTGGTTCCAGCTCAGCCCGGACGAGCCGGCCGGGCCGGTCGTGCCGTCCGACGAGTTCACCGGTACCAGCCTGGACAAGTGCAAGTGGAACGCGATCGTCCGGGAAGACCCGACCGGTTACCGGGTGACCGGTGGCGGCCTGCAGATCGACGTACCGAACGGCGACATCTACCAGGGCGGCGGCACCCCGCCGCCGAACTTCATCCTGCAGAACGCGCCGGCCGGTGACTGGACGATCGAAACCAAGATCGACGGCAGCCAGTTCAACGAGCAGTACCAGCAGGGCGGTCTCCTCGTCTACGCCGACGACGACAACTACCTGAAGCTGGACTACATCGCGGACAACGCGGCCGGTCAGCCGGTGACCCGGCGGATCGAGTTCCGCAGCGAGATCGGTTCCGTGGTGCAGGACCCGCAGCCAAACGGGTCGAACCTGACCCAGGGCATCTGGCACCTGCGGTTGGCCAAGGCCGGCGACACGTACACCGCGTCGTACTCGGCCGACGGGACCGAATGGACGTCGTTGGGGAGCCTGACCAACGCGGCCGTGGGCGCCACGCCCAAGTTCGGCCTGTTCACCCTCGGTGCGGCACAGCAGGCGTCGAAGCCGGCGACGTTCGACTACTTCCGGGTGAGCACCGCGGTCGACGACCCGACCGCACCGGTGACCACCGCGGCAGTGGCCGGTACGCCGACCGGCGGCTGGTACAACGCCGCCACCACGGTCACCCTGACCGCCACCGACAACACCGGTGGCAGCGGAGTGGCGAGCACCGAGTACCAGCTCGACGCGGGCACCACCTGGACCGCCTACACCGAGCCGATCCTGGTCTCCGGTGACGGCGCCCACCAGGTCCGCTTCCGCTCCACGGACGAGGCCGGCAACGTCGAGGAGACGAAGACCGTCGACGTGAAGATCGACGCGACCGCGCCGGTCACCTCGGCGACCTTCGCGCCCCCGAGCGACAGCGGTTGGCACGCCGGGACGATCCCGGTGACGCTCGCCGCGACCGACGCGGGTGCCGGGGTCAGCAAGCTGGAGTACTCCCTGGACGGCGGCGCCTGGACGCCGTACACCACGGCGGTCAGCGTCAGCGGCGACGGGCAGCACGAGTTGCTGTACCGGGCCACCGACGCGGCCGGCAACGAGGAGACGCTGAAGTCGGCGCTGCTCAAGATCGACGGCACCAAGCCCACCGTGCTGGTCTCCGGTCTCGCCGACGGCCAGCTCTACGGCGACAGTGCCGACGTCCGGGTCTCCTGGCAGGCGGTCGACCCGACCTCCGGTCTGGAAGCCACCATCGGCACCCTGGACGGCCAGCCGTACGCCAACAACACGCTGCAGGCGCTCTACGACCTGTCGCTGGGGCTGCACGAGCTGACCGTCACCGCGACCGACAAGGCCGGCAACACCACGACCTCGTCGGTACGGTTCTTCGTCACCACCTCGTTCCGGGACATGCAGAACCTGCAGGACCGGTTCAAGGCCACCAACCGGCTCTCCACCAAGGCCCACAAGCAGCTGACCAACAAGCTGACTGCGGTCCGCGACTCGGAGGCCGCCGGCAACGACAAGCGGGCGGTGCAGCAGTTGACCGCGTACAAGGAGCTTGTCGCCGACACCACCCTGGTCACCGACGCGGATGTCCGCGACGTACTGACCAGGGACGCGGACGCCATGATCGTCCGGCTCGGTGGCGCCGCCACCAAGGCGGGCGTGAAGGCCAACGCCGACAAGTCCGTCCAAGGAACGGGACGCCTCGCCGAGGACCCGACCCGGATCAAGCAGGGCGGCAAGCTCTAACCACCCCGTAGCGAAAAACAGTAACCGCACCAGACCCGGGGCGGCCGGCCAACCAGGCCGGCCGCCCCGGCGTACCCCCGGCACCACCGCACCCGGGCGCCACCCAGTCCCTCCGTACCAATTCGCGACCGCACAGCCCCTGCCGCCGGGCCGCTCCCAGCCGACACACTGGAACCCATCCCGCGGCACCGTACGGGTGTCCGGCGCGCCGAAAGGAACTCTGATGCGACCCCTGCGAGTACTGCTCGCCGCGCTGGCCCTCGTACCGATGCTCCTACTGCCGGCGATGCCGGCGGCGGCGCGCGACGGCAAGCTCGACCTCCAGGTGGCCGGCGACGGCGCCACCGGGGTGACCATCCGGGCCAGCTACGCCGACGGCCACCAGCTCGAGTCCGTGATCCGGCTGGTGCTCACCGCGAAAGGCGGATCCGGCGACACCGTCGGGCCGATCCAGCTCGAACCCTCCGGTGAGGGCCAGGGTTTCTACACCACCGGACCGATCCTCTCCCCCGGCCGCTGGCAGGTCACGGTCACCGCACCCGCACCGAACCCCGCCGAGGCGGTCGCCACGGTCGAGGCCAAGGCCGAACAGACCGCACCGAGGCCGGTACCCAGCAACCCGGTCGCACTGCCGAAGGAGTCCGGGCTGAGTACCGGCGTGTGGTGGCTGATCGGCGGCGCGCTGCTGCTCGCCGCCGCCGGCTCGGCCGTACTGCTCGCCCGCAACCGCAACAGTTGAGCGTCGTGTCCCGCCGCACCCAGCCCGCTGTCGCCGGCCGCAACGTCGGCGGCCAGCTCCGCGAACTACGCGTACGCCGGAAGCTGAGCCTGCGCGAGGTCGCCGCCGAACTCGACTGGCCGCAGTCCCGACTGTCCCGCCTCGAACACGGCCGCCAGCAGGTACGCACCGAGGAAGCCGCCGCCCTGCTGGTCGTCTACCGGGTCACCGGCGACGAACGGGCAGCCCTGCTGCGCCAGGTCGAACGGGCCGCCGAGCCCGGCTGGTGGGAGGCGGCGGCCGGGCTCTCCGCCGAGTCGCGCACGCTGATCCACCTCGAAGCCGAGGCGACCACCATCATCGGCTGCGAACCGCTGCTCGTACCGGGCCTGCTGCAGACCCCGGACTACACCCGCGCGGTGATGGAGTCGTGCGGTGTCCGGAAGGTCGACACCCAGCCGCGGATCGCCGCCCGGCTGGCCCGGCAGGCGATCCTCACCCGCGACACCCCACCGGCGCTGCACGCCCTGATCGACGAGGCCGCCCTGCGCCGCCCGGTCGGCGGCCCGCAGGTGATGGCCCGCCAGCTACGGCACCTGGTCACGGCCAGCGAACGGCCGAACATCACCCTCCGGGTGGTGCCGCTCGCCGCCGGCGCGCACACCGGCCTCGACGGTGCCTTCGCGCTGCTCGACTTCCCGCGCAACCGGTCAGTGGTCTACCTCGACCACAAGCTGACCGGGCTGTTCCTGGAGGACCGGCACCAGGTCGAGTTCTTCCGGCGGGAGGCGGTACGGCTCGCGGAAGCCGCGTTGAGCCCGGTCGCATCGGTAAACTTCATCGCTCGGGTCGCCAGCGAGTACGAGCGGAAGTGAGACCGCGATGACCGGTACGCAGCTGTCCGGGGCAGTCTGGCGCAGGTCGAGCCGGAGCGGCTCGAACGCGAACTGCGTCGAGGTGGCCGACCTCGGTGCGCTGGACAGCGCATCCGCCGGCCCCACCACGGTCGTCGGCGTACGCGACTCGAAGGACCTCGACGGGCCGGTGCTCGCGTTCGCCGCCACCGCCTGGGCCTCCTTCGTCGCGGCGGCCCGCCGCAACCGGCTCGGCTGACCCCACAGACAGCCGTACGGGGTCCGGAGCGGCTGGCTCCGGACCCCGCTGGGGAAAACCGCTGCTCGGGTCAGAGGATGGCGCGCAGCGCCGCCAGGTCGTCGGCCGAGGGCTGCCATTGGCCGGCGGCGGCGTTCGCCCGTACCTGGTCGGGGGTGGTGGCTCCGGCGATCACCGAGCTGACCGCGGGCTGGGCGGCCAGGCCGCCGATCGCCACCTGCAACGGGGTCAGGTCACGCTCGGCGGCGTACTTCTCGATCGCCTCGATGGTGTCCCAGGGTGCGGCGGCCAGGCGGTCGGCGTACCGTCCGCCGCCGGAGAGCCGGCTGCCGGCCGGCGGCGCCTCACCCCGCTTGTACTTGCCGGTGAGCAGGCCGTTGGCGAGCGGGAAGAACGGCAGCAGGCCGAGGCCGAAACGTTCCGCGGCCGGCGCGATCTCGGTCTCGACGTGCCGCTCCACCAGGCTGTACTGGTTCTGCGCGCTGATGAACGGCGCGTAGCCCCGGGTACGGGCCACCCACGCCGCGTCCGCGATCTGCCAACCGGAGAAGTTGGAGTTGCCCAGGTAGCGCACCTTGCCCGCCCGGACCAGGTCGTCGAGCGCGCTCAGCGTCTCCTCGATCGGGGTGCCGGGATCGACCTCGTGCAGCTGGTAGAGGTCGATGTGGTCGGTGCCGAGCCGGCGCAGCGACCCCTCGACCGCGCGGTTGATGTAGCGGCGGGCGCCCCGCGCCCCGTGGTCCGGGCCGTTGGCGCCGAGCATGTCCATGCCGAACTTGGTGGCCAGTACGACGTCGTCGCGCCGGCCCTTCAGCGCGGCGCCGAGCTGCTCCTCGGATGCGCCCTTCGGCTCGCCGTAGATGTCGGCGGTGTCGAAGAAGTTGATCCCGGCATCCAGGGCCGCGTCCACCACCGCACGGGTGCCCTGCGTGTCCAGCTTGCGGCCGAAGTTGTTGCAGCCGACTCCGACGACGGACACCACGAGTCCGGAGTCGCCCAGCCGGCGAAAGGTCATCTCAGTCACGTGATCAACCCTATGCCCGCGCCCGTCCGGGGTGGCATCAACCACGTGTGAGGAAAGCCCTTCGTGGCTGGGAAGGGCCTTCCGCACACTCAGCCGACGTCCCAGACGGGTTCGGGGGTCTCGGTGACCTCGTTGTCGGCGCCGAAGAGCACGAACCGCTCGAACGACCGGGTGAACCAGCGGTCGTGAGTGACCGCGATCACCGTGCCGTCGAACGCCTTCAGCCCCTCTTCGAGCGCCTCCGCCGAAGCCAGGTCCAGGTTGTCGGTCGGTTCGTCGAGCAGCAGCAGGGTGGCGCCGGATAGTTCGAGCAGCAGGACCAGGAACCGGGCCTGCTGTCCGCCGGAGAGGGTGCCGAACCGCTGGTCACCCTGGGCGGCGAGCTCGTACCGGCTCAGCGATGCCATGGCCGCGTGCCGGTCCATCCCGGACCGGTGGTCGTCGCCCCGCCAGAGGATCTCGACCAGGGTCTTGCCCATCAGTTCCGGGCGGTCGTGGGTCTGCGAGAAGTGACCCGGCCGGACCCGGGCACCGAGCCGGGCCACCCCGGCGTGGTTGACCGGCGTCAGCAGGTGCCCGCCGTCGACCGGACCGTTGGCCGGCTCCGGGTCGGTGCCGCCGCGGGCGAGCAGCCGCAGGAAGTGCGACTTCCCGGTGCCGTTGGCGCCGAGGACGGCGACCCGGTCGCCGTACCAGAGTTCCAGGTCGAACGGGTACGTCAGACCGTCCAGTTCCAACTGCTCGCAGATCACCGCGCGCTTGGCGGTACGGCCACCGGACAGCCGCATCCGGATGTCCTGGTCCTTCGGCGGTACGGGCGGCGGACCGGCCTCCTCGAACTTGCGCAGGCGGGTCTGCGCGGCCTGGTAACGCGAGGCCAGCCCGTCGTTGTACGCCGCCTTCTGCTTGTACATCAGCATCAGCTCGCGCAGCTTCTGGTGCTCCTCGTCCCAGCGACGGCGCAGCTCGTCGAGGCGGGCGTGCCGGTTGACCCGGGCCTCGTGCCAACTACCGAAGCCGCCCGGATGCACCCAGGCGCTGCCGCCCTCGACGGCGACCACCCGGTCCGAGGTCTGGGCCAGCAGTTCCCGGTCGTGCGACACGTAGAGCACCGACTTCGTCGACTCCCGAAGCCGCCCCTCCAACCACCGCTTCCCGGGTACGTCGAGGAAGTTGTCCGGCTCGTCGAGGAGTAGCACCTCGTCGCCGCCCCGGAGCAGGATCTCCAGCGCGAACCGCTTTTGCTGCCCACCGGAGAGGGTCCGTACCGGACGGGTCCGGCTCGTCTCCCAGGGCAGGCCGAGCACGATGGTGGAGACGGTGTCGAAGAGCACCTCGGCGTCGTACCCGCCGGCCTCGCCCCAGGCGCCCAGCGCGTCCGCGTACGCGAGTTGGGCCTTGCCCGCCGCGGTGCTGAACTTGCCGCGTACCTCGGCGGCGTGCAGCGCCTCCTCGGCGGCGGCGAGCCGGGCCCCGGCCGTACGCAGCCCGGGCGCCGAGATGGACAGGGCGAGGTCGTACAGCGTCGACTCGTCGCCGATCATGCCGATGAACTGGCGCATCACGCCCAGGCCGCCGAAGCGGGCGATGCCACCGGTCGGGGTGGGCAGGTCACCGGCGACCATCCGCAACAGGGTGGTCTTGCCGGCGCCGTTCGGGCCGACCAGGGCCACCTTGGCGCCCTCGCCGACCCGGAACGACACGTCGGCGAAAAGTTCCCGGCCGTCCGGCAGGGTGTAGCCGACCCCGGCCACGTCTATGTAACCCACGCGGGCATCCTGCCTTGTCGTTCGGCTTGGGCGGTACCGGATTTCACCGCGTGATCCGGAGCACCCGGTAGCCCTTCTGGCTGGCCGGGCGGTCCACCTGCCAGCCCTGTTCGGTCAGCCAGCGGTGCAGCGAGTCGCCGCCGAGGTGCCGGCCCACCACGAGCCAGCCGACACCGTCCGGGGCGAGCCGGGGCAGCCAACGGGCGAGCATCGTGTGCAGTTCGGCCTTGCCGATCCGGATCGGCGGGTTGGACCAGATCTCGGCGAACGTGACGTCGTCGGGCACCTCGTCGGGGGCGGCCACCCGGATCCGGTCGGCGGCACCGATCCGTACGGCGTTCGCGCCGGTCAGTTCGCGGGCTCGCGCGTTGACGTCGACCGCCCAGACGGTGGCCGCGGGCGCCTCGGTCGCCAGCACGCAGGCGATCGGCCCGTAGCCGCAGCCCAGGTCGAGCAGCGGACCGCCGGTGCCGGGCTCGGGCAGGTCAGCCTTGCGCAGGAGTACGGCCGTGCCGGGGTCCAGCCGAGCGGCGGAAAAGACGCCGCCGGCCGAGACCAACGAGTAGTCCCGCCCAGCGGCGGAGAACTCGATCTCCCGACGGTCGGAGGCGGTACCGGGTTGGGCGGTGAAGTAGTGGTCGCCGGTCACGCATCGCATTCTCGCGTACCGCTGTTTTCACGTCGCAGGCGTGGTCGTGCCTCCGTACCCGTGGAGGTTCCTGCCCGAATGTCTCGTCTTTCACCTGGCGTGATTCATGGGTAGAGGCGCCAAATGGGTGCTTCCCACTACCCTGAGCGACATGACGGACGGTCGTGGATCGGGCTCCGGCGGGTGGCCCCCGCCGCCCGACCGTGATCCGGCCAGGGTCGAACCAGCCACCCGCCGGCCCCGACCGCCAGCCCCTCGCGGCGCTGTCGGCGGACACCGTCACAGTGCGGAGGACCGGGAGCCCTCGGCCTCGCTCGACCCACCGACACCGAACCCGACCTCGGGCTTTCCGGCCGGCCGGTCCAACTGGCCGGTGCCCGGTACAGCCCGGCCGCCGGAGGGCGCACCCCGGCCCGTGGAGCGTCCGCCCGGGCCCGGTGAGCGTCCGCCCTGGCCCGCAGACCGCGCACCCCGCCCTGCGGAGCGTGCGCCGCGGACCGCAGACCGTCCAGCCTGGCCTGCGGACCGCGCACCTCGCCCTGCGGAGGGTGCACCTTGGTCCGTGGAACGTCCGGCCCGGCCCACGGACCGGACCCCTCGACCTGCCGAACTTCCACCACGACCCGCGGACCGTGGATCTCGCCCCACGGAGCCTTCCCCACGCCCGGCGGACCGTGGACCTCGACCGGCAGACCTTCCCCCACGCCCGGCCGACCGTGGACCTCGACCGGCGGAGCGTCCGCCTCGGCCGCGTGCGCCGGAACGGGAGACGCCGAGCCCCGGCACCGTGCGGCCGAGCGGCTATCCGGCAGGGTCCGCCGGCATGGCCGGTGGCAACCCCTGGGCCATCGCCGGGCCGGGTCGGCAGCCGTCACCGGGAAGCCGCGCCGATTCGCCGAGCCCGGCCGTACCTCCGCACTCCCGATCCGCCTCGGCATCGGGGCGCCCGATCCCACCCGCCCCGAGCCCGGGGTTGCGCCCGGCGCAGGCCGACCCGCGCCGGGCGGCGGCGGGCGATCCCCGGTCGGCAACCGACGAGCCGTACGGTGCACCCCGCATCGGGTCGGGGACGGACGGACGGGGTACCCGACCGGTCGGCCCACCACTTCCCCGGCCGGCCCAGCGCCCACTCGCGGCCCAACCTCCGGCGCCGCCGAGCCGCCGCCCGCTGGACCCCCCACCGCTGGTTGCGCCCGATCGGGGTCGGGAGACAGCCGGGCCGACGGCACCCCCACCGCGTCCGGCGCCCGCGCCCGTCCAGCGGGCGGAGACGTCCGGGTCGGCACCCGTGCCCGCCCAACGTCCGGCCGTGGCCCGATCCCGGGTGCCGGCGGGTCCGGCCCGACAGCCGGAGCCCTTCGACCAGCCTTCGCTCCAACCGGCCCGCGATCGCCTACCGGCACCGGGACAGGCCGCGTACGGACCAGCTCCGGACCCGATCACGGCCCGCCCGCCGGTGCAGCGGGCACCGCTGCGTCCCGCACCGGACCGGGCATCGCCGGCTCGGCCGGGCCCGGAGGGCGGCGAGCCACCGCGACCGTCCTCGCGCTTCCCCGCGCCCGCGGTGCCGAAGCTCCCGCACCTACCGAACCTCCCCGGCACCCCGACGCCGGCCGGCTCCGGCTCCGGGGCGAATGTTGGCCCGCCACCTTCCGGTGCGCGCCCGCCGCTGGGCAGGCCGCCGGGGGCACCGGACGCGGAACGGCCGCCGATCGGCACCTCGCTGGTCGTCCGGCCCGGCTCGGCCATGGTGCTCGTACGGACCGGGGGCAGTGGGGCCCTTCCGGTGGTGGCGACCCGCGACCCGAAACGCACCTGGCAGTGGGTGATCGGTGGCCTCGGCGTGCTGGTGCTGCTCGCCGTCTGCGGGCTCGGCTCCTTCTTCATCATCGCGGACGAACGGCAGGGGCGGGCAGGGCGAGATTCGGCGGATTCGTCGCGGCCGACCGCGCAACCCCGGGACATCAGCTCGCGAACCGTCGACCCGGCGCCGCTGACCGAGTCGGAGGTGTTCCCGGCCCAGCAGATCGTCATCAACCCGGCGGAGCCCGCGTACCAGGTGCTCAGGACGCAAACCGCCACCGACTGCGCCAGCGCCGCCACCGGTGAGATCAACACCCTGCTCGCCGATCTGGGCTGCGACCAGGTCGTACGCGGGACGCTCCGCTCGCCGACCGGGAACCACCTGGTCACGGCGGGCGTGTTCAACCTGGCGGACGCCACCGGCGCCGAGTGGGCGCACCAGAAGATCAAAGTGATCGTGGACGGTGGCAAGGGCCGGTTCCAGGGCCTCGCCGCGGACAAGGGAACCGAGGCGGTCACCCTCGCCTCCGCGCAGGTCGGCTGGCACGTACGCGGGCACTTCCTGGTCTACTGCGTGATCGCCAGAACCGACGGTACGGCGATCGGCGACGACGACCCGTACGCCCGGCAGATCCTCTTCGACATGATCGAACTGCACCTGCGCGGTGGCGTCCTCGAACGCCGGGCCACCGTGCCGGTCGACGCGTCCGCGCAGGCCACCCCCGCGGCCTGACCTGGACTGGCGGCACCGGGCAGTGGTGCTCAGGCCTCCGCGGGCAGCCGCAGCCGGCGGGTACGCAGCGCGCGGTCGGCGTACTCGGCCGGGTCGGCGGGGTAACCGACCTCGACCAGGGTCAGCCCGTGGGCCGGCGCGACGGTCACCTCACTCGACCGTTCCCGCCGGCTGAGCAGACCCGCCGGCCACTCGACCGGCCGCCGTCCGTCGCCCGCGACCAGCATCGCCCCGACCAGACTGCGCACCATCGACTGGCAGAACGCGTCCGCCTGGACGGTCGCCACCAGGATCCCGTCCGGATCCCGACGCCAGTCCAGCCGGGTCACCTCGCGCAGGGTGGTCGCGTGCTCCTTGCGCCGGCAGTACGCGGCGAAGTCGTGCTCGCCGACCAGTCCAGCCGCCGCACCGACCAACGCGTCCAACTGCAGGGCACGCGGCCAGGCCAGGATCTCGTGCCGCCGCAACGGCTCCACCCCGTACGGCGCGTCGGTCACCCGGTACTCGTAGCGCCGGAAGGTCGCCGAGAAACGGGCGTCGAAGTCGTCCGGCATCTCGGTGATAGCCCGTACCCGGACATCACCCGGCAGGAGTCCGGCCAGCCGGCGCAGCAGCGAGTCGGTGACCGGTGCCCAGGCGGCATCGGCCAGGTCGACGTGGCAGACCTGACCGGTGGCGTGCACCCCCGCATCGGTACGGCCGGCCACGGTCAGCCCGGTCACCGAGTCGGCGCCGAGCACCCTGGCCAGCACCTCGGTCAGCACACCGGCGACCGTACGGCGCCCCGGCTGGGCCGCCCATCCGGAGAAGTCGGTGCCGTCGTACGCGACGTCGAGGCGTACCCGGGTGTAACCGTCCACTGCCGTACCCCCTGAACCTGCCGTACCCGGAAAATGCACGGGCCCGGCACCCCCGCGAGGGTGCCGGGCCCGACGTTGCCCGAGGTCAGGACTTGCTGTTGTCAGCCTCGTCGGTGTCCTCGCGGGCAGCCGCCGTGTCGCCCGACACCGACTCCGGCGCCTCGGCGTCCTGGTCCGCGTCAGCGTCCGCCGGACGGGTCTCGGTCTCGTCCGCGGGGGCGAGCGCCTCGACCTTGTCCTGCTGCGCCGCCTTGCGGGCGGCGGTCTTCTGCGCGGTGCCGGTCGGCGCGGGTGCGACGACCAGTTCCTCGACCAGCTCGATGATCGCCATGGGCGCGTTGTCGCCCTTGCGCGGCCCGGTCTTCACGATCCGGGTGTAGCCACCCGGGCGGTTGGCGTACCGGGGCGCGATCTGGTCGAACAGGGTGTAGACGACGTCCTTGTCCTTCACCGTGCCCAGCACCTTGCGGCGGCTGGCCAGGTCGCCGCGCTTGGCCTTGGTGATGAGCTGCTCCGCCAGGGGCCGCAGCCGCTTGGCCTTGGTCTCGGTCGTCTTGATCTTGCCGTGCTGGAACAGCGCGGTGGCCAGGTTGGCCAGCATCAGCCGCTCGTGCGCGGGGCTGCCGCCGAGGCGGGGACCCTTGGTGGGCGTGGGCATGCTTGGTGCTCCTCAATAGTGGGCAGCTGATCTCCAGCTAGCCGAAAATCAAAGCTGCTCGGTCTCGCGGTAGTCGTCGGTGTCGTAGTCGCCCTCGCCAAAGGTGTCCACGACGTGCGCCGGGTCGAAGTTGGGAGCCGAGTCCTTCAGCCCCAGGCCCATCCCGGCGAGCTTCATCTTGACCTCGTCGATCGACTTCTGACCGAAATTCCGGATGTCGAGGAGGTCTGCCTCGGTACGCCCGATGAGCTCACCAACGGAGTTGATGCCCTCGCGCTTGAGGCAGTTGTAGGAGCGGACGGTCAGGTCGAGCTCCTCGATCGGCAGCGCCAGGTCGGCCGCGAGCTGCGCGTCCTGCGGCGACGGGCCGATGTCGATGCCCTCCGCCGTCTCGTCCAGCTCCCGCGCCAGGCCGAAGAGCTCGACCAGGGTGGAACCGGCCGACGCCAGTGCGGTACGCGGGCCGATCGACGCCTTGGTCTCGACGTCGATGATCAGACGGTCGAAGTCCGTACGCTGCTCGACACGAGTCGCCTCGACCCGGTAGGTCACCTTCAGCACCGGCGAGTAGATCGAGTCGACCGGGATCCGGCCGATCTCGGCGCCGGACTGCTTGTTCTGCGCGGCGGTGACGTACCCGCGACCCCGCTCGACGGTCAGCTCCATGTCGAGCCGGCCCTTGCCGTTCAGGGTGGCGAGCTTGAGGTCGCCGGTGTGCACCGACACCCCGGCCGGCGGCTGGATGTCCGCGGCGGTGACGTCGCCGGGGCCCTGCTTGCGCAGGTACATGCTGACCGGCTCGTCGTGGTCGGAGCTGACGCAGAGCTCCTTGACGTTCATGACCAGCTCGACCACGTCCTCCTTGACACCGGGGATCGTGGTGAACTCGTGCAGCACGCCGTCAATCTTGATCGACGTCACGGCCGCGCCCGGGATGGACGACAGCAGCGTACGCCGGAGCGAGTTGCCCAGGGTGTAACCGAAGCCCGGCTCGAGCGGCTCGATGGTGAACCGGGACCGGGTCTCGCTGATCGACTCCTCGGAGAGGGTCGGCCGCTGGGTAATGAGCACTTCTGTTCTCCTTGGTTCGGGGCGCCCACCATTTGACGCCCGTCTGTGTTGCCATGCCAGCTAGCTGGCGACCGTTCGGGGGGCGACTCCGGGGTTGACCACGACAACGCTGTGCCGTACGGCCAACCCCGGATCGTTCCGAGCGGTTTTCGGCCTACTTGGAGTAGAGCTCGACGATCAACTGCTCCTGGACCTGCGTGTCGATGACCTGCCGGGCCGGGAGCGTGTGCACCAGGATCTTCATCTGGCTGGGGATCGCCTCCAGCCACGCCGGCACGGTCCGGGAACCGGCCTGCGCCTGGGCGACGACGAACGGGGTCATCTCCTTGGACTTCGCCCGCACCTCGACGATGTCGTGTTCCTTGATGCGGTACGACGGGATGTCGACCTTCTTGCCGTTCACGATGAAGTGACCGTGCTTGACCAGCTGGCGGGCCATGTCCCGGGACTGGGCGTAGCCAGCCCGGTAGACCACGTTGTCCAGCCGCGACTCGAGGATCTGCAGGAGGACCTCACCGGTCTTCGCCTGCTTCGCCACGGCCTCCTCGTAGTACCCGCGGAACTGCTTCTCCAGCACGCCGTAGACACGACGGGCCTTCTGCTTCTCACGAAGCTGGAGCAGGTACTCGGTCTCCTTGGTCCGACCCCGGCCGTGCTGTCCGGGCGGGAACGGCCGGGACTCGAACGGGCACTTCGGTCCATCGCACTTGCTGCCCTTGAGGAACAGCTTCATCTTCTCCCGCCGGCAACGGCGGCAGTCAGCACCGGTGTAACGAGCCATCTCTCTCTACCTCTCAGACCCGACGACGCTTCGGCGGACGGCACCCGTTGTGCGGCTGCGGGGTGACGTCGGAAATCTGCCCGACCTCCAGCCCGACGGCCTGCAGCGAACGGATAGCGGTCTCCCGGCCGGAGCCGGGGCCCTTGACGAACACGTCGACCTTGCGCATGCCGTGCTCCATCGCCCGACGCGCGGCGGCCTCGGCGGCCAGCTGAGCGGCGAACGGAGTCGACTTGCGGGAGCCCTTGAAGCCAACCTGGCCGGCCGAGGCCCAGGAGATGACCGCACCGGTCGGGTCCGTGATGGACACGATGGTGTTGTTGAAGGTGCTCTTGATGTGCGCCTGCCCGTGGGCGACGTTCTTGCGTTCCTTGCGCCGGACCTTCTTGACGGCGGCCCCGGCGCGAGCCTTCGGTGGCATAAGTCTGTGCGCTCCTAGTGTGGGAAGTCCGGCCAGGCTCTATCGAGCTGTACCAGGATTCCGGTATCGGGAAATCAGGTCCGCGCTCCTGCGAGCGGGACCGGAATCCGGTTACTACTTCCGGCCGGCCTTCTTCTTGCCTGCCACGGTCCGCTTCGGGCCCTTGCGGGTCCGTGCGTTGGTACGGGTCCGCTGACCACGGACGGGCAGACCACGGCGGTGCCGGATGCCCTCGTAGCAGCCGATCTCGACCTTGCGGCGGATATCAGCGGCGACCTCGCGGCGCAGGTCACCCTCAACCTTGAAGTTGGCCTCGATGTGGTCGCGGAGCTGGACCAGCTCCTCGTCCGTGAGGTCCTTGGCGCGCTTGTCCGGGGAGATCCCGGTGGCAGCGAGCGTTTGAACGGCCCGGGTCCGACCGACCCCGAAAATGTAAGTGAGCGCGATCTCCATCCGCTTGTCGCGGGGGAGGTCGACGCCGGCTAGACGTGCCATGCGCGGGCGTGCTCCTCGTGGTGTTTCGCGGAGGTCTCTGGCCCGACCCATCCCACCTGCCCCGGTGGGCCCCGGCCTCCGACCGGGGGTCAGCCACGAGTGCATCGCCTGCTGTGCACGCGCGCTCGTGGCTGGGACGAGCTTCTGTTGTGGTACTGGATCCTCTTGCGCTTACGGATCGGCGACGAGGCTGCCCGACACCGGCCGGTCTAGTGCCGGCCGAGGCGGATCAGCCCTGGCGCTGCTTGTGGCGCGGGTCGCTGCAGATGACCATGACCCGGCCGTGCCGGCGGATAACCCGGCACTTGTTGCAGATCCGCTTGACGCTCGGCTTGACCTTCACGGGTTTGCCTTACTTCCCATAAGGCCCAGCGACGTGGACACGGCGCCGGACTTCGAGGACGGACACGGACATTCCGGCCGCCGTCAGATGGCTGAATCCGAACCCGGATTCACTTGTAGCGGTAGACGATGCGCCCGCGGGTCAGGTCGTACGGCGAAAGCTCGACGACAACCCGGTCCTCGGGCAGGATGCGGATGTAGTGCTGCCGCATCTTGCCGCTGATGTGAGCCAGCACCTTGTGGCCGTTGGCAAGCTCGACCCGGAACATTGCGTTCGGGAGCGGCTCAATGACCCGGCCCTCAATCTCGATGGCTCCGTCTTTTTTCGGCATGTCCTCCGCTGTCCTGACGTCGGTAATTCCGGACGGCTCACAACGCCTTACCCGGATGCCTGTTCGTCAAGATCAGCCAACCGGACCAGCCGCGGCTCCGACTCCCACCGAAGCGCAGGGTGGGCATGCCGGAGTGGACGCTGTGCGCCGATCAGCCAGTGTACGCTCGCCCACGGATCGACGCCAAACCGAGGTACCCCCGGTGTGGCGGATGGGACGAACCACCCGATATTAGTCGGCCTTGCCTCCGAGTTGCCAGCCCTCCCGCTCGCCCGGCGGCGGCAGGCTCGCGGGGCCGGGCTCCGGTTCCGGACCCTCCGCCAACTGTTCTCTACGCGCCCGCTTCGCCGCCTTCTTCCGGGCCCGCTGCGCGGCCACCCGCTGCGGTTTACCCTGCGCCAGCCCACTGACCGTGCTCGCCAACAGCACCGCTCCCCAGGGCCCCGCCACCCAGATCGGCCAGAAGTAGAGCAGCTCCCAGGCCATCAGCGAGAAGACCGCCCAGCCCGCGACGGTGATCGTCACGACGGAGAAGTAGGGCGCCCAGTTCTCGGCCAACCACCGTCGGGTCGCCCCCGGGTAACGGCCGTCCGGATCGGGCACCAGAGCCCCGTCCTGCCGCACCACTTCGGCCTGCTGCGCGGGCACGGGCTCCGGCAGGTCGTCCAGTTCGGCGTACGTCTTCGCGGCGTAGGCCGCCCGCAGCCGGTCGTCGTATTCGTAGAGGTCGAGCCGGCCCTCGTCGACCGCGAGCCGGAGCCGCTCGGCGACCAGTTGCCGATCGGCGTCAGCCGCCCGCATCTCGCCCCGGCGCTCCATGGGTACGAGGATGCCACCGCCTCGCCACCCTGGCGAGCGCGAACCAGCGCCTAGACCGAATCCGAGGTGGCCGGCTGCCGCGCGGTGACGAGGTCACCGAGGCGGGCCCGTCCGCCGTCGGCGGCGGTCAGCACCCACACCCCGTCCGGCAGCAGGGCCATCGAGTGTTCGACGTGGGCCGCCACCGAGCCGTCGCGGGTCACCACGGTCCAGCCGTCGTCGAGTTCCGCCGTACGGGGCGAGCCGATCGTGATCATCGGTTCGATCGCCAGGGCCATGCCCGGCACCAGCCGAGGGCCGCGGCCCGGCCGCCCGTGGTTGAGCACGTGCGGGTCCTGGTGCATCTCGGTGCCGATGCCGTGTCCGCCGTACCCGTCGACGATGCCGTACCGCCCGCCCTTGCGTACCGCGATCTCCACCGCCGCCGAGATGTCGGTGAGCCGGCCCCGGCCATTGGCCGAGCCCCGCGCGGCGGCGGCGATCCCGGCCCACATCGCGTCCTCGGCGACCTCGGCCATCCGGAGCAACTCCGGCCTGACCTCGCCCACCCCGACGGTGATCGCCGAGTCGCCATGCCAACCGTCGAGCACCGCACCGCAGTCGATGGAGATCAGATCGCCGTCCCGCAGCACCTGGTCGGCGGCGGGGATGGCGTGCACCACCTGCTCGTTCACCGACGAGCAGATCGATGCCGGGAAGCCGTGGTAGCCCTTGAAGGACGGGATGGCGCCGGCGTCCCGGATGACTGACTCCGCGATCGCGTCGAGATCAGCTGTGGAGACTCCGGGTGCGACCGCCTCGCGCATGCGAGCCAACGCCGCCGCGACGACCAGTCCGGCCGACCGCATCTTGTCGATCTGCTCCGGGGTCTTCAGCTGGATATCCAGCTGGTGACGGCGCATGCCGGCTCTACCTTTCGCTCACAGGCCAGGGGAACGCCCTAGACGCCCGCACTATTCACCGATCGGGTGCCGTGCCGCAGACTCCCCGAAGCCGCTCCACGGGCACCGGGGTTGGGCCCCGCCGTGCCCCGCGTCGGGATCAAGCCTGACCGCCCAGAGCGGGGCACGGGGCCCAACCCACACGCCGCGGGGCCCCACCCCACACCGTTACCCGACCCTATCCCCCGTACGACCGGAGCGCATCGATAGCGCGGACGGTCACGTCCTCCACCGGTCCGGTGGCGTCGATGCCCACCAGCTTGCCCTGGGCACCGTAGTAGTCGACCAGCGGTGCGGTCTTCTCCGCGTACTCGCGGAGCCGCTCGGCGATCGTCTCGGCCTTGTCGTCGTCGCGCTGGAACAGTTCGGCCCCGCAGCGGTCGCAGATGCCCTCGTGGGTCGGCGCGTCGAACTCGATGTGCCAGATCTTGCCGCAGCCCCGACAGGTCCGCCGGCCGGAGAGCCGGCGGATCACCTCGTCGTCGTCCACGACCAGTTCCATCACCAGGTCGAGTGCGGTGCCCAGGTCCGCCAGGAGCTTGTCCAGGGCGGCCGCCTGCGGGGTGGTACGCGGGAAGCCGTCGAGCAGGAAGCCCTCGGAGGCGTCCGGCTCGGCCAGCCGGCCGCGCACCATGTTGATGGTCACCTCGTCGGGCACCAGCTTGCCGGCGTCCATGTAGCGCTTGGCCTCGACCCCCAGCGGCGTGCCCTGGGTGACGTTGGCGCGGAAGATGTCACCCGTCGAGATCTTGGGCACGGCCAGCTGGGCGGCGATGAACTCGGCCTGGGTCCCCTTGCCCGCCCCAGGGGGACCAACCAGAACGAGTCGCATCTAGCGCAGGAACCCTTCGTAGTTCCGCTGCATCAGTTGGCTCTCGATCTGCTTCACGGTCTCCAGACCGACGCCGACCATGATGAGCACCGCAGTACCACCGAACGGGAAGTTCTGGTACTGCTGGTTGTCCAGCCAGATGAAGAAGAAGTTCGGCAGGATCGAGATCGCGCCCAGGTAGAACGCACCGGGAAGGGTGATCCGGCTGAGGATGAAGTCCAGGTAGTCGGCGGTCGGCTTACCCGGGCGGATACCCGGTACGAAGCCGCCGTACTTCTTCATGTTGTCCGCGACCTCGGTCGGGTTGAACGTGATCGAGACGTAGAAGTACGTGAAGAAGATGATCAGCAGGAAGTACGCGATGATGTGCGTCGGGCTGCTCGGGCTGACCAGGTTGTTCTGGATCCAGGCCTGTACGTCGCCGGGGTTGGTCTGGTCGAAGAACTGCAACGCCAGCTGCGGCAGGTAGAGCAGCGACGAGGCGAAGATGACCGGGATCACACCCGCCTGGTTGACCTTCAGCGGGATGTAGGTCGAGGTTCCGCCGTACATCCGCCGGCCGATCATCCGCTTGGCGTACTGGACCGGGATCCGGCGCTGCGCCTGCTCGATGAAGACCACCAGCGTGATGACCACCAGGACCAACAGGATGACCAGGAGGAACATGTCCCAGCCCTTGGAGGTCTTGATGGACCAGCCCTCACCGGGCAGCCGGGCCGCGATCGAGGTGAAGATCAGCACGGACATGCCGTTGCCGACGCCCCGGTCGGTGATCAGCTCGCCGAGCCACATGACCACACCGGTACCGGCGGTCATCGTGATGACCAGCACGCTCAAGGTGAGCCACATCGGCAGCCCGGTGTTCTCCGGGACGATCGGGAACTGGTCGCACTGGTTGTTGAACAGCTGCCCGGAGCGGGCGAGCGCCACGAACGCCGACGCCTGGAGGACGCCAAGGCCGAGCGTCAGGTAGCGCGTGTACTGGGTGATCTTCGCCTGGCCGGACTGACCCTCCTTGCGGAGCTGCTCCAACCGCGGAATGACCACGGTGAGCAGCTGCAGGATGATCGAGGCCGTGATGTAGGGCATGATGCCCAGCGCGAAGACCGACAGCGACAGCAGCGCGCCGCCGGAGAAGAGGTTCAGCAGCGACAGCACGCCGTCGGTCTGGATCGTGTCCAGGCACTTCTGCACGTTGCCGAAGGACACACCCGGGCTGGGCAGCGTCGCACCGAGTCGGTAAACACCGATGATAGCTACTGTGAACAGCAGCTTTTTGCGCAGGTCAGGCGTACGAAACGCACTGAAAAAGGCGGAGAGCAACTTCATCCTCCTGCGCGAGGCGGGCCGCCGGTGGTCCGGCGCGGCTTAGGGTGGTCGTCGAGCGGTAGCCCGATACCAGTGCTGGGATCGGACTCTAACAGCCCAGCGGTGATCCGGGCAGGTGTGCCCATGAACATACACCGGGTCCGATGTTAACGAGGGGCACGGCCCCTTAGTAGACCGTGGCGCCCGTCAGTTGAAAACAACTGACGGGCGTCACGACCGCGTTACGTCCTACAGCTCGGTGGTCGAGCCGCCAGCAGCCGCGATCTTCTCCTTGGCCGACGCACTGAACGCGTGCGCCGACACCTGGATCGTCACGCCACCGAGATCGCCTGCACCGAGCACCTTGACCGGCTGGCCCTTGCGGACCGCACCTGCCTCGACGAGCTCGGCCGGACCGATCTGGCCGCCCTTGGGGAACAACTCCGCGATCCGGTCCAGGTTCACGACCTGGAACTCGACCCGGAAGTGGTTCTTGAAGCCCTTCAGCTTCGGCAGGCGCATGTGGATGGGCATCTGCCCACCCTCGAACGCCGCCGAGATGTTCTTGCGGGCCTTGGAGCCCTTGGTGCCCCGACCGGCGGTCTTGCCCTTGGAGCCTTCACCACGACCCACGCGGGTCTTGGCGGTCTTGGCACCGGGCGCCGGGCGCAGGTGATGGACCTTGATCGTCATTACTCGACCTCCTCGACCTTCACCAGGTGGCTCACGGTGAAGATCATGCCCCGAATCTCGGGGCGGTCCTCCTTGACCACCACGTCATTGATCCGCTTGAGACCGAGCGACCGCAGGGACTGCCGCTGGTTGTGCTTGGTCCCGATGTCGGATCGGAGCTGGGTGACCTTGAGCCGTGCCATCAGCGAGTCACCCCCGCCCGCGCCGCCAGCATGGCGGCCGGCGCGACATCCTCCACCGGCAGACCGCGACGCTTGGCAACCGCCTCCGGCGACTCCAGCCCCTTCAGGGCCGCGACGGTGGCGTGCACGATGTTGATCGGGTTCGACGATCCGAGGCTCTTGGAGAGCACGTCGTGGATCCCGGCGCACTCCAGCACGGCACGCACCGGTCCACCCGCGATGACACCCGTACCGGCGCTGGCCGGCTTGAGCAGGACGACGCCAGCGGCGTCCTCGCCCTGCACCGGGTGCGGGATCGACGCGGCGATCCGCGGCACCTTGAAGAAGTGCTTCTTGGCCTCCTCGACGCCCTTGGCGATGGCCGCGGGCACCTCCTTGGCCTTTCCGTAGCCCACACCGACGGTGCCGTCGCCGTCGCCCACGATCACCAGAGCGGTGAAGCTGAAGCGACGACCACCCTTGACAACCTTGGCGACACGGTTGATCGCGACGACCCGCTCGATGTGCGGCGTCTTCTCGACGGGCGCGTTTCCGCGGCCGCCCTCACGGCGGTTGTCGCGGCGACCACCCTCGTTGCCACCGGACCCGCCGCCACGGCGCTGTTGACCTGGCATCAGCGGCCTTCCTTATCTCTCGTGACGGGGTTACTAACTTGCGATCCTCGTCCGACGCGCATCAGACGCCCGTCAGAACTCGAGCCCGGCTTCGCGGGCGGCGTCGGCAAGCGCGGCGATCCGCCCCGCGTACCGGTTGCCACCGCGGTCGAAGACGACCTTGGAGATGCCGGCGGCCTTGGCCCGCTCGGCCAGCAGTGCGCCGACCTTGCCGGCCAGGGCGCTCTTGTCGCCCTCGCCGCCACGGAGCGACGTGTCCAGGCTCGACGCCGACGCCAGGGTGTGCCCCTTGGTGTCGTCGACCACCTGGGCCGTGATGTTCCGCAGCGAGCGGGTGACGACCAACCGGGGACGGTCGGCGGTACCGCTGACGTTCTTGCGGACCCGGAAGTGTCGCCGCGCCCGCCCAACGGCGCGCTTGGCGGCAACGCCGCGACGGCGCTTGAGCAGCGTGGCGCTCACTTCTTACCTGCCTTTCCAGCCTTGCGGCGGATGACCTCGCCCTGGTACTTCACGCCCTTGCCCTTGTAGGGCTCCGGCGGCCGGATCTTCCGGATCTTGGCGGCGACCTCACCGACCTGCTGCTTGTCGATGCCGGCCACGTGGAACAGCGTCGGCCGTTCGACGGTGAAGGTGATCCCGTCCGGCGCCGGAACAAGCACCGGGTGCGAGAACCCGAGTGCGAACTCGAGGTCCTTGCCCTTGGCGGTGACCCGGTAACCGGTGCCGGCGATCTCCAGCGTCTTGCGGTAGCCCTCGGTGACCCCGACGATCATGTTCGCCACGAGGGTACGGCTCAGGCCGTGCAGCTCCTTGGCGCGACGCTCGTCGTTGGGACGGGTCACCTCCAGCTGGCCGTCCTCGGCCCGCTCCGCGGCGATCGGCTCGGCGAGGGTGTGCGAGAGCTCGCCCTTGGGGCCCTTGACCTTGACGGTGGGCCCGGTGATCGTGACGTCGACACCGGCGGGAACCGGGATCAACTTACGTCCAATACGCGACATTTCTACCTGTCTCCCGTTACCAGACGAAGGCGAGGACTTCCCCGCCAACGCTCCGCTTGCGAGCCTGCCGGTCGGTGAGCAGGCCCTGGGACGTCGAAATGATCGCCACGCCCAGCCCGCCGAGCACCCGCGGGAGCCCGTCCGACTTGGCGTACACCCGGAGACCGGGCTTGGAGACGCGCTTGATGCCCGCCAGGCTCCGCTCGCGGCTCTGGCCGTACTTCAGCTCGACGACCAGTCGCTTGCCGACGGCGCCCTCTTCGGGCTCCTCGACCGACCAGGTGGCGATGTAACCCTCGGTCTTGAGGACCTCGGCGATGTTCGCCTTGATCTTCGAGTAGGGCATCGTCACCCGGTCGTGGTACGCCTGGTTGGCGTTACGCAGACGCGTGAGCATGTCTGCGATCGGGTCAGTCATAGTCATTGGTGTTTGTCAGCCTTTCTCACCGCGGTTCCCGGGGCACACGGCCCGGGGCCTACGGCGTTGCGATCCTCGCCCCGACCAACGGTCAGGACGCTGCTGGGCCTTTACCAGGATGCCTTGGAGACACCGGGCAGCTCGCCGCGGTGGGCCATCTCCCGGATGCACACGCGGCAGAGCCCGAACTTGCGGTAGACCGCCTTCGGACGACCACACCGCTGGCAGCGGGTGTAGGCGCGAACCGAGAACTTCGGCTTCGCGGCCGCTTTGATGATAAGCGCCTTCTTCGCCATCTCAGTTCTCCTTGCTCGGGTCTTCACGGAACGGGAAGCCCAGGTGCTTCAGCAGCGCCCGACCCTCGTCGTCCTTCGTGGCCGTGGTGACCACCGTGATGTCCATGCCCCGCTGCCGGTCGATCCGGTCCTGGTCGATCTCGTGGAACACCGACTGCTCGGTCAGACCGAAGGTGTAGTTGCCGTGGCCGTCGAGCTTGCGCCCGTCGAGACCCCGGAAGTCACGGATACGCGGCAGCGCGATGGAGAGCAGCCGGTCCAGGAACTCCCACATCCGGTCACCCCGGAGGGTCACCTTCGCGCCGATCGGCATCCCCTCGCGCAGCTTGAACTGCGCGATGGACTTGGTCGCCCGCCGCACCTGCGGCTTCTGGCCGGTGATGGTGGCCAGGTCGCGAACCGCGCCGTCGATCAGCTTGGCGTCGCGAGCAGCCTCGCCGACACCCATGTTGACGACGATCTTGACCAGACCCGGCACCTGCATCGGGTTCTGGTAACCGAACTGCTCGCGCAGGGCGGCCGCGATCTCGTTGCGGTACCGCTCCTTGAGGCGCGGCATGGTCTTGGTTTCGGTAGCCGTGCTCATCACAGGTCCTTACCGGTGCTACGCGCGACGCGGACCTTCTGGCCACTGTCGTCGATCCGGAACCCGACCCGGGTCGGGTTGCCGTCGGAGTCCAGGAGCTGCACGTTCGACACGTGGATCGGAGCCTCCTGGGTGACGATGCCACCGGTCTTGGCGCCACGCTGAGTGGTGCTGATGCGGGTGTGCTTCTTGACCCGGTTCACGCCCTCGACCAGGACCTTGTCCTGCCGCGGGTAGGCCGCGATGACCTTGCCCTTGGCACCCTTGTCCTTGCCGGCGATGACGACGACCGTGTCGCCCTTCTTGACCTTCACGGTCACAACACCTCCGGCGCGAGAGAGATGATCTTCATGAACCGCTTGTCCCGCAGCTCCCGGCCCACCGGGCCGAAGATGCGGGTACCGCGCGGGTCGCCACCGTCCTTGATGATGACGGCGGCATTCTCGTCGAAGCGGATGTACGAGCCGTCCGGCCGCCGCCGCTCCTTGGCGGTGCGGACGACGACCGCCTTGACGACGTCGCCCTTCTTCACACCAGCACCGGGAATGGCGTCCTTGACCGTGGCCACGATGACGTCGCCGATACTCGCGTAGCGCCGACCGGAGCCACCGAGAACCCGGATACACAGGATCTCCCGAGCACCCGTGTTGTCGGCGACGCGCAGTCGCGACTCCTGCTGAATCACGTCTATCTCCTATGTCTGCCGGTTCTCAGACGGCTGGTGTCTCCGGCTTGTGCCTTCCAGCCGGAAACTCATGCCGTCTGAGCCTGGCGGAACCCTGAGCTTGCTGGTCCGGTCTGCTCTGCAGCCCGTCCGGCTCTACTTGGCCTTTTCGAGGATCTCCACGACCCGCCACCGCTTGGTGGCGGAGAGCGGACGGGTCTCCATGAGCAGTACGCGGTCGCCAACGCCACACGCGTTCTGCTCGTCGTGCACCTTCAGCTTGCGCGTACGGCGCAGAACCTTGCCGTACAGCGCGTGCTTGACCCGGTCCTCAACCTCGACCACGACGGTCTTGTCCATCTTGTCGCTGACCACGAGGCCCTCGCGCACCTTGCGCTGGGCCCGCGGGGCGGTGGTGGTCCCCTCCGGGGCGGTCGTCTCGCTCATGATGCAGTCACCTCAGTCGGCGCGGCCGAGAGACCCAGCTCGCGCTCACGCATGATCGTGTAGATCCGGGCGATCTCCCGACGGATGACCTGCAGCCGGCGATTGTTGTCCAGCTGGCCGGTCGCGGCCTGCACACGGAGGTTGAACAGCTCCGCTTTGGCCTCGCGCAGCTTCGCGACCAGCTCCTCCTCGGAGAGCTCGCGCAGCTCGCCGGCCTTGACGCCCGCGGCCATCAGCTTTCACCCACTTCGCGTGTCACAATTCGGCACTTCATCGGGAGCTTGTGGATCGCGCGACGCATAGCCTCTCGCGCGGTCTGCTCGTTGGGGAAGGACATCTCGAAGAGCACCCGTCCCGGCTTGACGTTGGCGACCCACCACTCGGGCGAGCCCTTACCGGAACCCATCCGGGTCTCAGCGGGCTTCTTGGTCAGGGCCTGGTCCGGGAAGACCGTGATCCAGACCTTGCCACCACGCTTGATGTGTCGGGTCATCGCGATACGCGCTGACTCGATCTGCCGGTTGGTGACGTACGCGGGCTCCAGCGCCTGGATTCCGAACTCGCCGAACACCACCCGGTTGCCGCCCTTCGACGCGCCATGGCGGTCGGGGTGGTGCGGCTTGCGGAAGCCCTTCGGGGGCTTGCGCGGCATCAGCATCTGTCAGCCCTCCTGCGCTGAGCTGTCCGATCCGGCCGGAGCCGGATTGGCCGGCGCGGCGCTAGCCGGCGCGGCCTGGTCGTTCGTGGCCTCGGCCGGGGTGCCGGCGAACTCCGCCGCCGCCGCACGCCCAGCCTCGGTGCCGCCGGCGGTGGTGCCGGACGAACCGGACCGCCCACGACGCGGCCGCTCGGGCCGGTCACTACGGTCGCGACGCGGACGGGCCGGACCGGTCTCGGCCGGGGCTTCCCGACCGGGTACGGCGTCACCCTTGTAGATCCACACCTTCACGCCGATCCGGCCGAAGGTGGTCCGCGCCTCGAAGAAGCCGTACTCGATGTTGGCCCGCAGCGTGTGCAGCGGCACCCGACCCTCGCGGTAGAACTCGGTGCGGCTCATCTCCGCGCCGCCGAGGCGGCCGGAGACCTGCACCCGGATTCCCTTGACGATCGGGTTCTTCATCGCCGACTGCATCGACTTACGCATCGCCCGACGGAAGCTGACCCGGCTGGACAGCTGCTCAGCCACAGCCTGTGCGACGAGCTGCGCGTCCGACTCGGGGTTCTTCACCTCGAGGATGTTCAGCTGCACCTGCTTGCCGGTCAGCTTCTCCAGCTCGCCACGGATCCGGTCGGCCTCCGCACCCTTACGGCCGATGACGATGCCCGGCCGTGCGGTGTGGATGTCGACCCGGACCCGGTCCCGGGTGCGCTCGATGTCGACCTTGGAAATACCAGCCCGCTCCAAGCCCTTGGACATCATCCGGCGGATCTTGACATCCTCGCCGATGTAGTCCTTGTAGAGCTTGTCCGCGAACCAGCGGGACTTCCAGTCGGTCGAGATGCCAAGCCGGAACCCAATCGGGTGAACCTTCTGACCCATTACTCGGCACCTTCCGTCTTGCTCTGCGTGTCGGCAGCCGCGGCCTCGGTGGCCGGCGCGACCTTGGCCGGTGCGGCCTTCTTCGCCCCGCCCCGCTTCGGCGTGGCTGGCGCAACCGCCTCGACCACGATCGTGATGTGGCTGGTCCGCTTGCGGATCCGGTACGCCCGGCCCTGCGCCCGCGGCCGGAACCGCTTCATCGTCGGGCCCTCGTCGACGTACGCCTCGCTCACGAGCAGCGCGTCGGGGTCCAGCCGCTCGTTGTTCTCGGCGTTGGCGATCGCACTCGCGAGCACCTTGTAGACCTGCTCGCTCGCAGCCTGCGGCGCGAACTGGAGCACCGTGAGCGCCTCCTTCGCGGGCAGGCCGCGGACGAGGTTGACCACCCGGCGAGCCTTCGTCGCCGAGATGCCCACGTGCCGCGCAACCGCCCGCGCGCCCGGAAGCACCGGAGCGTCGCCCTTAACTGGCATCGCTGAAACCCCTTGATCCTTTATCCGTGGCCCGGCTCAGCGCCGGCGACTCTTCCGGTCGTCCTTCTCGTGACCCTTGAACGTACGGGTCAGCGCAAACTCGCCGAGCTTGTGCCCGACCATCGCCTCGGTGACGAACACCGGAACGTGCTTGCGCCCGTCGTGCACGGCGATCGTGTGTCCGAGCATGTCCGGAATGATCATCGAACGCCGGGACCACGTCTTGATGACGTTCTTCGAGCCCTTGTCGTTCTGCGTCTCCACCTTCTTGAGCAGGTGGTCGTCGACGAACGGGCCCTTCTTCAAGCTGCGAGGCATGTCTACCTAACTCCCTTAGCCGCGCTTGCGGGTCGCGTAGCGGCGGCGGACGATCAGCCGGTCGCTCGGCTGGCCCTTACGACGGGTGCGGCCCTCGGGCTTACCCTGCGGGTTCACCGGGTGACGACCACCGGACGTCTTGCCCTCACCACCACCGTGCGGGTGGTCGACCGGGTTCATCGCGACACCACGGACGGTCGGGCGCTTGCCCTTCCACCGCATGCGGCCGGCCTTGCCCCAGTTGATGTTTGACTGGTCGGCGTTGCCGATCTCGCCCACGGTCGCCCGGCAGCGCACGTCGACCCGCCGGATTTCACCGGAGGGCATACGCAGCGTGGCGTACGCACCCTCGCGACCCAGCAGCTGGATGCCGACACCGGCCGAGCGGGCCAGCTTGGCCCCGCCGCCCGGGCGCAGCTCCACGCCGTGGATGGTGGTACCCACCGGGATGTTGCGCAGCGGCAGGTTGTTACCCGGCTTGATGTCGGCGGTCGGGCCCGACTCCACCGGGTCGCCCTGCTTCAGGTCCTTCGGCGCGATGATGTACCGCTTCTCGCCGTCGGCGTAGTGCAGCAGCGCGATGCGCGCGGTCCGGTTCGGGTCGTACTCGATGTGCGCGACCTTGGCCGGCACGCCGTCCTTGTCGACCCGCTTGAAGTCGATCAGCCGGTACTGCCGCTTGTGGCCGCCACCGTGGTGCCGGGTGGTGATCCGGCCGTGGGCGTTACGCCCACCCTTCTTCGGCAGCGGAGCCAGCAGCGACTTCTCGGGAGTCGACCTGGTGATCTCGGCGAAGTCGGCGACGCTGGAGCCACGTCGGCCAGGCGTCGTCGGCTTGTATTTACGGATTGCCATTGTCTACACCCCTCAGCTGACCGGGCCGCCGAAGGCCTCGATGCGGTCGCCGTCAGCCAGCTTCACCATCGCGCGCTTCGTGGCCTTGCGCTGGCCGAACCCATTGCGGGTCCGCTTGCGCTTGCCCTCGCGGTTGAGCGTGTTGACCGTCAGGACGCGCACGTCGAAGATCTGCTGGATAGCGATCTTGATCGCGGTCTTGTTCGCGTCCGGGTGCACCAGGAAGGTGTACCAGTTACGGTTCAGCTCGCTGTAGCTCTTCTCGGAGACGACCGGCGCGACGATGATGTCCCGCGGGTCGGCGATCGTGCTCACTTCTCGTCGCCCTCACTTCCGGACTCGTCCGCGGCCTGCGCCGCCGCCGGAACCCGCAGGAACTCGTCCAGCGCGTCCCGGGTGAAGATCACGTCATCGGCCACCAGCACGTCGTACGTGTTGAGCTGGCCGGCCTCGATCAGGTGCACCCGCGGCTCGTTGCGCAGCGAGAGCCAGTTGATCTCGTCGGTCCGGCTCAGCACGACCAGGACCCGCTTGGCCTCGGTCAGCTTGGTCAGCGTGGCCAGGGCGGCCTTGGTCGACGGCTTCTCGCCACCGACGAACGCCTCCACCACGTGCACCTGACCCGCGCGCGCCCGGTCCGACAGGGCACCGCGCAGTGCGGCGGCCTTCATCTTCTTCGGGGTCCGCTGGCTGTAGTCACGCGGCACCGGGCCGTGGACGACGCCACCACCGGCGAACTGCGGCGCACGGATCGAGCCCTGGCGGGCGCGACCGGTGCCCTTCTGCTTGTACGGCTTCTTGCCGCCACCGGCGACCTCACCGCGGGTCTTCGCCTTGTGCGTGCCCTGGCGCGCCGCGGCCAGCTGGGCCACCACGACCTGGTGCATCAGCGAAAGGTTCGCCTGCACGTCGAAGATGCTGTCGGGCAGCTCGACCGAGCCGCTCTTGCCACCCTCGACGGTGCGCACGTCAACGGAGGTCACTTCGCCACACCGCCCTTCTTCACCTGCGCCTTGGCGGCGGAACGCACCAGCACCAGGGCGCCCTTGGGGCCCGGGATGGCGCCGCGGACGAGCAGCAGGTTCTGCTCGGCGTCGACCGCCTGGATCACCAGGTTCTGCACGGTGAAGCGGCGCGCACCCATCCGACCGGCCATCCGTACGCCCTTGAAGACGCGACCGGGGGTCGCGCAGGCGCCGATGGAGCCGGGCGAGCGGTGCTTGCGCTCGACACCGTGGCTGGCACGCAGGCCGTGGAAGCCGTGCCGCTTCATCACACCGGCGAAGCCCTTGCCCTTGGTCCGGCCGGTCACGTCGATCGAGGCGCCCTTGGGGAACGCGTCGACGGTGACCTCCTGACCGAGCTCGTACTCCGAGGCGTCGGCCGTGCGCAGCTCGACGATGTGCCGCCGAGGGGCCACACCGGACTTCGCGAAGTGCCCGGCCCGCGGCTTCTTGACCTTGCGCGGGTCAACTACGCCGTACGCCAACTGGATCGCGGAGTACCCGTCCTTGTCGGTGGTACGGACCTGGCTCACGACGCACGGGCCGGCCTGCACCACGGTCACCGGGACAACGCGGTTGTTGTCCCAGACCTGGGTCATGCCGAGCTTGGCGCCCAGGATGCCCTTAACTTGCCTGTCCATTAGTCCGGTCCCTACAGCTTGATCTCGATGTCGACGCCAGCCGGCAGGTCGAGGCGCATGAGCGAGTCGACCGTCTTCGGGGTCGGGTCGATGATGTCGATCAGACGCTTGTGCGTGCGCATTTCGAAGTGCTCGCGCGAGTCCTTGTACTTGTGCGGCGAACGGATCACGCAGAAACGGTTGATCTCCGTGGGCAGCGGCACCGGGCCCGCGACCTGCGCCCCGGTGCGCGTCACCGTCTCCACGATCTTCCGCGCCGAGGAGTCGACGACCTCGTGGTCATAGGCCTTGAGCCGGATGCGGATCTTCTGTCCCGCCATGGTGGCTTCTGTTCCTTCTCTCGATGCCGCTGTCTTGCGGGTGCTCACCACCTGGTAGAGCCCCACTTCGCCGACCCCCGCGGTCGGGCGTGTCGCGCTCCGGGATCAGACTCCGCCCGGGGTTACCCGAGGCGATCTGACCTTCGCGGGTCGGTCGAGGCGTCCGTCATGCAGAACATGGTGCGGACGCCGTGCGAGGGTGGTTGACCACTGTGGCGGTCAACCACCCTGCGCGCGACTCTTCGTCGACACTCACCCAGGAGACCCGGGCGCGCGCCAACAAACGGTCGGTACGCAACCTGACTAGTATGCCGTACTACCGCACGGCACACCTAATCGGGGTTACCTTTTACTTAATGATCTTCGTGACGAACCCGGCGCCGACCGTCCGGCCACCCTCACGAATCGCGAACTTGAGGTTGTCCTCCATCGCGATGGGCTGGATGAGCTTGACGGACATCGTCGTGTTGTCGCCCGGCATGACCATCTCGGTGCCCTCGGGCAGCGTGACGACGCCGGTAACGTCCGTGGTACGGAAGTAGAACTGCGGACGGTAGTTCTGGAAGAACGGGGTGTGCCGTCCACCCTCCTCCTTGGAGAGGATGTAGACGGTCGCCTCGAACTCGGTGTGCGGGGTGTTCGACCCCGGCTTCACCACGACCATGCCACGCTCGACCTCGTCGCGCTTGGTACCGCGCAGCAGGAGGCCGACGTTCTCGCCTGCGCGAGCGTCCTCCAGGGTCTTGCGGAACATCTCGATCGCGGTGACCTTGGTCTTGAAGCTCTTCTCCTTGATACCGACGAGCTCGACATCCTCGTTCGGCAGGAGAACGCCACGCTCGACCCGACCGGTGACGACGGTGCCACGACCGGTGATCGTGAACACGTCCTCGACCGGCATCAGGAACGGCTTGTCGGTCTCGCGAGCAGGCTGCGGGATCGAGGTGTCGACCGCGCTCATCAGGTCCATGAGCTTGTCGGTCCACTCCGGGTCGCCCTCGAGCGCCTTCAGCGCCGAAACGCGTACGACCGGCAGGTCGTCACCCGGGTACTCCTGGTTCGAGAGCAGCTCCCGAACCTCCAGCTCGACGAGCTCGAGGAGCTCCTCGTCATCGACCATGTCGCTCTTGTTCAGCGCCACGACGATGTACGGCACGCCAACCTGGCGGGCCAGCAGCACGTGCTCGCGGGTCTGCGGCATCGGGCCGTCGGTCGCCGCCACCACCAGGATCGCGCCGTCCATCTGCGCGGCACCGGTGATCATGTTCTTGATGTAGTCGGCGTGACCGGGGCAGTCAACGTGCGCGTAGTGCCGCGCCTCGGTCTGGTACTCGACGTGTGCGATCGAGATCGTGATGCCGCGGGCCTTCTCCTCCGGCGCCTTGTCGATCTCGTCGAACGGCGTGTACGGGTTGAGGTCGGGCATCTTGTCGTGCAGGACCTTGGTGATGGCCGCCGTCAGCGTCGTCTTACCGTGGTCGATGTGACCAATGGTGCCGATGTTGACGTGCGGCTTAGTCCGCTCGAACTTCGCCTTCGCCACTGGTGTCCTCCTGTGGACTTCTTGGTTAGTACGCCCGGCACGCCATTCGGCGTTCAGGACTCTGTCGACAGCCTTACCGGCCGATTTCCGGCCGGGAAGTACTTGGGTCTTGCGGCGGTGAAACCTTCAGGCCTGGTCTCTTGCAGCCCGGCCCGGGCAGACCGCGGGCGAGATTACCCGCCCGTGGTCCTAGCGGTATCACCGGCCCGGCATCGGAAGAGTTGAGCGTCTCCGCTCACTCACCCGTCGCCTTCGCGATGATCTCCTTCGCGACGCTCTGGGGAACCTCGGCGTAGGAGTCGAACTGCATGCTGTAGCTAGCCCGGCCCTGGGTCTTCGACCGCAGGTCGCCGACATAGCCGAACATCTCCGACAGCGGCACCAGGGCGCGGACGATGCGAGCACCGCTCCGCTCCTCCATGGCCTGGATGATGCCGCGGCGGGAGTTGATGTCGCCGATGACGTCACCCATGTTTTCCTCAGGGGTGGTGACCTCGACTGCCATCATCGGCTCGAGCAGTGCGGGATCGGCCTTGCGGGCCGCTTCCTTGAGCACCATCGAGCCGGCGATCTTGAACGCCATTTCGGACGAGTCGACCTCGTGGTACTGCCCGTCCAGCAGCGTCAGCTTCAGGCCGACCAGCGGGTAACCGGCCAGGGTGCCGTACTGCATGGCGTCCTGGGCGCCGGCGTCGACCGACGGGATGAACTCCCGCGGGATGCGACCACCGCTGACCGCGTTCACGAACTCGTACGTCGGCTGGTCGTTGCCGAGCGGCAGCGGCTCGAGGCTGACGATGACCCGGGCGTACTGACCCGAACCACCGGTCTGCTTCTTGTGCGTGTGCTCGACCTTCTCCACCTTGCGGCGGATGGTCTCGCGGTACGCCACCTGCGGCTTGCCGATGTTGGCCTCGACGTTGAACTCGCGGCGCATCCGGTCGACCAGGATGTCCAGGTGCAGCTCGCCCATGCCGGAGATGACCGTCTGGCCGGTCTCCTCGTCGAGCCGGACCCGGAAGGTCGGGTCCTCCTCGGCCAGCCGCTGGATCGCGGTGCCGAGCTTCTCCTGGTCGGACTTGGTCTTCGGCTCGATCGCCACGTTGATGACCGGCTCCGGGAACGTCATCGACTCCAGGATGACCGGGTTCGACGGGTCGGAGAGCGTGTCACCGGTGGTGGTCTGCTTCAGACCCTGGACCGCGATGATGTCGCCAGCCTGGGCCGAGGGACGCTCTTCCCGCTTGTTGGCGTGCATCTGGTAGATCTTGCCGATCCGCTCCTTGCGGTCCTTGGTGGAGTTGACCACCTGGGAACCGGACTCGAGCGTGCCGGAGTAGACCCGTACGTAGGTGAGCTTGCCGAGGTGCTTGTCGGTCTGGATCTTGAAGGCCAGACCGGCGAACGGCTCGCTGTTCGAGGGCTTGCGCAGCAGGACGGTCTCGCCGTCGAGCGCGGTGCCCTCGACCGCCGGGATGTCCAGCGGCGACGGCAGGAAGTCGACCACGGCGTCGAGCATCGGCTGGACGCCCTTGTTCTTGAACGCCGAACCGCAGAGCACCGGGTTCGCCTTGCCCGCGATCGTGGCCCGCCGGATGGCGGACTTGATCTCGTCGACGGAGATGTCCTCGCCCTCGAGGTACTTCTCCATCACCGAGTCGTCGACGTCGGCCAGCGTCTCGATGAGCTTGTCGCGCCACTCGGCGGCGGAGTCGGCAAGGTCGGCCGGGATCTCCTCGACCGCGTAGTCCTCGCCCTTCTGGGTCTCGCCACGCCAGGTCAGCGCGCGCATACCGATCAGGTCGACGACACCGATGTGGTCACCCTCGAGCCCGATCGGGATCTGGAGCACCAGCGGGGTGGCGTTCAGCCGGTCGATCATCATCTGCACGCAGCGGAAGAAGTCGGCGCCGGTCCGGTCGAGCTTGTTGACGAAGCACATCCGGGGGACGTTGTACTTGTCCGCCTGGCGCCAGACGTTCTCGGTCTGCGGCTCCACGCCGGCGACCCCGTCGTACACCGCGACCGCACCGTCCAGCACCCGCAGCGACCGCTCGACCTCGACCGTGAAGTCGACGTGGCCAGGCGTGTCGATGATCTGGATCGTGTGGCCCTTCCACTCACACTTGGTGGCGGCGGAGGTGATGGTGATTCCCCGCTCCTGCTCCTGCTCCATCCAGTCCATGACGGCGGCGCCCTCGTGGACCTCACCGATCTTGTACGTGATGCCGGTGTAGAACAGGATCCGCTCGGTGGTCGTGGTCTTACCAGCATCGATGTGCGCCATGATGCCGATGTTGCGTACCTTGGCGAGCGCGTCTGCGGCGGCCACTTCAATCCCTACTTATCGTCGTCTCGACAACCTGGTCGTGCCGCCGCCCTGCGGCGGCGGCACGAGGCGTGTTACCAGCGGTAGTGCGCGAAGGCCTTGTTCGACTCGGCCATCTTGTGCGTGTCCTCGCGCCGCTTGACGGCGGCACCGAGGCCGTTGCTCGCGTCGAGCAGCTCGTTCATCAGGCGCTCGATCATCGTCTTTTCCCGACGCGCCTTGGAGTACGTGACCAGCCAGCGCAGGCCGAGCGTGGTCGCCCGGGCCGGGCGAACCTCGACCGGCACCTGGTAGGTGGCGCCACCGACCCGGCGGCTGCGCACCTCCAGCGTCGGCTTCACGTTGTCCATCGCCCGCTTGAGGGTGACTACCGGGTCGGTGCCCGACTTCTCCCGGCAGCCCTCGAGGGCGCCGTAGACGATGCGCTCGGCGAGCTGACGCTTGCCACGAAGCAGGATCTTGTTCACCAGCTGGGTGACCAGCGGCGAGTTGTATACCGGGTCGGCGACCAACGGCCGGCGCGGAGCGGGTCCCTTACGCGGCATGTCAGCTCTTCTCCTTCTTCGCGCCGTAACGGCTGCGCGCCTGCTTGCGGTTACGAACGCCCTGGGTGTCCAGCGAGCCGCGGACAATCTTGTAGCGCACGCCGGGGAGGTCCTTCACCCGGCCGCCACGAACCAGCACGATCGAGTGCTCCTGCAGGTTGTGCCCGACGCCGGGGATGTACGCGGTCACCTCGATCTGGCTGCTCAGCTTCACACGGGCGACCTTGCGCAGCGCCGAGTTCGGCTTCTTCGGGGTGGTGGTGTAAACACGCGTGCACACGCCGCGCCGCTGCGGGCTGCCCTTCAGCGCGGGCGTCTTGGTCTTCGTCGTCTTAGCCTGGCGGCCCTTTCGGACCAACTGCTGAATGGTGGGCACCGGGTTTTCCGCTCCCTCCGACCGCCTGCCTGGCGGTCGCGCCTTGGTCGTAGTCGCCCGGGTGGGTGACTCTCCTACATTCCAACCGAACCCGTCCGTGGACGGCTCCGGCACCCGCGGTCGGGCGTGTCGCCCGTCCACGGTCCCGCTGCGCGCTCTCGCCCGCACCGGTTTTATCCGGTCGGCGTACGTTCACCGCCGACCTCTTCGACTGGGTCGTGATGCCGCTCGATGGCCGGATACCGGCTCGCGAGCACACACGAGTTGCCCGGGCGAGCCCGGGCACGAGGGGAAGGGTACCTACCAGAAGCACCCAGGTCAAAACGGGGGTTCCCCGAAAAGCCACGCCGTGGCTTCCCGGCCCGTCCTGCCCGCGCACCCACAGCAGGCACCTCTAGCAGCAAGTGTACCGGCACCGCAGGAATTCGGCCCGGCCGGCCCCCGGACCGGGACCGGCGCCGGATCAGCCGAGCTGCAGGAGCACCGCCAGCCCGAACCCGATCACGGTCAGCCCGAGGCCCGCCGCACCGCACCAGATACCGGACACCGCCAGTCCCGCTCCGACGAAACGGACACCGGACGACGGCGTCGCGGCTCGGGTCTGCCGCCGCCCGAGCACCCCGAGCACGATCGCCGCAGCACCCAGCAACGCGCCCAGGACGCCGAAGGCGCCGGCCACCCAGGCGCCCCACCCACCGCTCACGCCGACCAGCCCGAAGCAGAAGACCACCAGCGAGACGACGATGGCGGCGATGCCGGCGGCCAGCGCGCCGACCGCCAGCCCGGAGGTGATCGGCGGCACATCCAGGTAGGCGAGGCCGAACGGCGTACCGGGGACGGGGTCGACCCGGCGGGGTGGGCGCCACGTCTCGCGCGGCGGCAGGGGCACCGGGGCCGGTCGCCCCGGGCCGGCCGGCGCCGGCACGGTCGCGGGGAAACCCGCCTGCGGGTACGCCGACGGCTGGCCGCCCGGTCCCGAGGGTGGCCGCGCCTCTTCCGTCACCGACATCCCCCTCCGACAGCCAAGCCCCGGCCGGGCCGGACCGGGCTGGTCCTCCGACGGGGTCCCCACACTCTAGGCGGTCTCCCGCCGGGGCAGTGCGCTAGTTGATGGTGGGTGCGAAGTCCTGACCACCGGGCGTGCCGGCGAGGTGCAGCAGCCCGATCACGACCACCACCACGGCCGTGACGGTGGCCAGCGTCATGCCGGCCCAGGCCAGCCGCTCCCCCCGGCGCAACAGTGCCGCACCGGTGAGGTAACCGGCCGAGGCGTACGCCTCCCGGCGGGCCTGCCGCGCCAGCAGCAGCGCGATCGTGGCCGGCACGATGCCGCCGAGGAACACCCCCGTGAGCGCGGCCATCAGACCCAGCGCGAAGACCGCCCGGGCCTTCGTCGAGCGCACCGGATCCGGGTCGAGCGGGTGCCGCAGCAGCGGTCCGGGCAGGGTCACCGGCGTCATCTCCACCCGGCCAGCCTACAAACAGGCGAGCGCCCCACGCGCCGTCAGTACGGCACATGGGGCGCTCGGACCCGTTCTGGTTAGCGGTACGACCCGAAGTCGAAGTCGTCCAGCGGAACCGCCTGCCCGCTGGCCGGTCCGAAACCGTAGTCGGTCTCGGGGTACCCGGTCATCGAGTAGACCTTGGCCTTCGCCTCCTCGGTCGGCTCCACCCGGACGTTGCGGTACTTGCTGATGCCAGTACCCGCCGGGATGAGCTTTCCGATGATGACGTTCTCCTTGAGACCGATGAGCGAGTCACTACGGGCGTTGATCGCCGCGTCGGTGAGCACCCGGGTGGTCTCCTGGAAGGAGGCCGCCGACAGCCACGAGTCGGTCGCCAGCGATGCCTTGGTGATACCCATCAGCACCGGCCGACCGGCCGCGGGCTCGCCGCCCTCGGACACGAGCCGGCGGTTCTCCGACTCGAACAAAGCGCGGTCGACCAGCACGCCCGGCAGGAACTCGGTCGCACCGGAGTCGATCACCGTGACCCGCTTGAGCATCTGGCGGATGATGATCTCGATGTGCTTGTCGTGGATCAGCACACCCTGCGAGCGGTAGACCTCCTGGACCTCCTGGGTCAGGTGGACCTGGACCGCGCGCGGGCCGAGGATGCGCAGCAGCTCGTGCGGGTCGATGGTGCCCTCGGTGAGCTTCTGCCCGACCTCGACGTGATCGCCGTCGTGGGCCCGGAGCTTGACCCGCTTGGAGATCTTGTCGTACACGATCTCCTCGCTGCCGTCGTCCGGCACCACGATGATCTTCCGCGAGCGCTCGCCGTCCTCGATCCGGATCCGGCCGGGGGTGTCGGCGATGGGCGCCTTACCCTTCGGCACCCGGGCCTCGAAGATCTCCTGCACACGCGGCAGACCCTGGGTGATGTCCTCACCCGCGACACCACCGGTGTGGAAGGTACGCATCGTCAGCTGCGTACCCGGCTCACCGATCGACTGGGCCGCGATGATGCCGACCGCCTCGCCGATGTCGACCGACTTGCCGGTCGGCAGCGAACGGCCGTAGCAGGCCGCGCAGACCCCGAGCTTGGACTCGCAGGTGAGCACGGAGCGAACCCGGACCGTCTCGACGCCAGCCTCGACGATCTTGTCCACCAGGATGGAGTTGAGGTCCATCCCCCGCTCGGCGACCACGGTGCCGTCGGCGCCCTTGATGTCGTCGGCCAGGGTACGGGCGTGCACACCGGTTTCGGCGTGCGTGTGCACCACCAGCTTGCCGCCGAGGAACTCGCCGACCTGCATGGGGATGGCGCGGTCCGTACCGCAGTCTTCCTCGCGGATGATCACGTCCTGCGAGACGTCCACCAGACGACGGGTCAGGTAGCCCGAGTCGGCGGTACGCAGCGCGGTGTCGGCCAGACCCTTACGGGCACCGTGCGTGGAGATGAAATACTCCAGTACGGACAGACCCTCCCGGTAGCTGGCCTTGATCGGCCGCGGGATGATCTCACCCTTGGGGTTGGCCACCAGGCCACGGATCGCGGCGATCTGGCGGAGCTGGAGCAGGTTACCGCGGGCACCCGAGTTGATCATGACCCAGAGCGGGTTCTCCTGCGGTAGCGCGGTTTCCATCTCCTTGGCGACCTCGTTGGTCGCCTTGGTCCAGATCTCGATGAGCTCGCCGCGACGTTCCTCGGCGGTCATCAGACCCCGCTGGTACTGCTTGTCGATCCGGTCGGCTTCCTTCTCGTACCGCTCCAGGATCTCCGGCTTGCGCGGGGGCGCGATGACGTCCTGCATACCGATCGTCACGCCGGACCAGGTGGCCCAGTGGAAACCGGCCTCCTTGAGCCCGTCGAGGGTCGCGGCCAGCGCCACCTTCGGGAACCGCTCGGCGAGATCGTTGACGATCGCGGAGAGCTGACCCTTGCGGATCTCGTAGTTCACGAAGCGGTAGCCCTGCGGCAGCGTCTCATTGAACAGCACCCGACCCAGCGTGGTGTCGACGGTCAGCGCCGATCCGGGAACCCAGCCCTCGGGCTCGGTCCACTTCTCCGCGCCGGCACCGTTGTCGACACCGATCACGCCGTGCAGGCGGATCTTGATCGGGGTCTGCAGGTGCAGCTCACCGTTGTCGAAGGCCATCCGAGCCTCGGCGTCCGAGCTGAACGCACGACCCTCGCCGACCTCACCGGGGGTGAGGTGGGTCAGGTAGTACAGCCCGATCACCATGTCCTGGGTAGGCATGGTCACCGGCTTGCCGTCGGCCGGCTTGAGGATGTTGTTCGACGACAGCATCAGGATCCGCGCCTCGGCCTGGGCCTCGGCGGACAGCGGTACGTGCACCGCCATCTGGTCACCGTCGAAGTCCGCGTTGAACGCGGTGCAGACGAGCGGGTGGATCTGGATCGCCTTGCCCTCGACCAGCTGCGGCTCGAAGGCCTGGATGCCGAGACGGTGCAGGGTCGGTGCCCGGTTGAGCAGCACCGGGTGCTCGCCGATGACCTCTTCCAGCACATCCCAGACGACCGGCCGCTGCCGCTCGACCATCCGCTTCGCGGACTTGATGTTCTGCGCGTGGTTGAGGTCGACCAGCCGCTTCATCACGAACGGCTTGAACAGCTCCAGCGCCATCTGCTTGGGCAGACCGCACTGGTGCAGCTTGAGCTGCGGGCCGACCACGATGACCGAACGGCCGGAGTAGTCGACGCGCTTGCCGAGCAGGTTCTGGCGGAACCGACCCTGCTTGCCCTTGAGCATGTCGGAGAGCGACTTCAGCGGGCGGTTACCCGGACCGGTGACCGGCCGGCCACGGCGGCCGTTGTCGAACAGCGCGTCGACGGCCTCCTGCAGCATCCGCTTCTCGTTGTTCACGATGATCTCCGGCGCGCCCAGGTCGATCAGGCGCTTGAGCCGGTTGTTCCGGTTGATCACCCGGCGGTAGAGATCGTTCAGGTCCGAGGTCGCGAACCGGCCACCGTCGAGCTGCACCATCGGGCGCAGGTCCGGCGGGATGACCGGGACGCAGTCGAGCACCATGCCGAGCGGCGAGTTGCGGGTGTTCAGGAACGCCGCGACCACCTTCAGCCGCTTGAGCGCCCGGATCTTCCGCTGGCCCTTGCCGGACCGGATGATCTCGCGGAGGTTCTCCGCCTCGGCGTCGAGGTCCATGTTCTGGACCAGCGCCTTGATCGCCTCGGCACCCATGCCGCCGGTGAAGTACTCACCGAACCGGTCCCGCAGCTCCCGGTAGAGCAGCTCGTCCGTGACCAGCTGCTTCGCGTCCAGCTTGCGGAAGGTGTCGAGCACCTCGTCCAGCCGGTCGATCTCGCGCTGCGCCCGGTCGCGGATCTGGCGCATCTCGCGCTCGCCGCCCTCTTTGACCTTGCGGCGCACGTCGGCCTTGGCACCCTCGGCCTCGAGGTCGGCCAGGTCGGCCTCCAGCTTGGCGGCCCGCTTCTCGATCTCCGAGTCGCGGCTGTTCTCCGCCTGACGCTTCTCGGCCAGGATCTCGTTCTCGACCGTGGACAGGTCGCGGTGACGCGCTTCCGCGTCGACGCTCGTGATCACGTACGATGCGAAGTAGATGATCTTCTCGAGGTCCTTGGGAGCCAGGTCGAGCAGGTAGCCCAGCCGGCTCGGGACGCCCTTGAAGTACCAGATGTGGGTGACGGAAGCGGCCAGCTCGATGTGGCCCATCCGCTCACGACGCACCTTGGAGCGAGTCACCTCGACGCCGCAGCGCTCACAGATGATGCCCTTGAACCGGACCCGCTTGTACTTACCGCAGTAGCACTCCCAGTCCCGCTGCGGACCGAAGATCTTCTCGCAGAAGAGCCCGTCCTTTTCCGGCTTCAGGGTGCGGTAGTTGATCGTCTCGGGCTTCTTAACCTCGCCGTGCGACCACTGGCGGATGTCGTCCGCGGTAGCCAGGCCAATGCGCAACTCGTCGAAGAAGTTGACGTCGAGCACGTTATGTATCCCTCGTGTCGTGTCTTATTTCGTTGCTAGCTCTCCCGGGAAAGGTCTGGGGCAGGGTGACCCACGAAGGGATCAAGCCTGACCACCGGAGCGGGTCACCCTGCCCCAGACCTAACGCCTCAAACTTCCTCGACCGAGCTCGGCTCACGCCGGGACAGGTCGATGCCAAGTTCCTCCGCCGCCCGGAAGACCTCGTCGTCGGTCTCGCGCATTTCCAGGGCCACGCCGTCGCTGGAGAGCACCTCAACATTCAGGCACAGCGACTGCAGCTCCTTGAGCAGCACCTTGAACGACTCCGGGATACCCGGCTCGGGGATGTTCTCGCCCTTGACGATCGCCTCGTAGACCTTCACCCGGCCCAGGACGTCGTCGGACTTGATCGTCAGCAACTCCTGCAGGGCGTACGCGGCTCCGTACGCCTGCATCGCCCAGCACTCCATCTCGCCGAACCGCTGGCCACCGAACTGCGCCTTACCACCCAGCGGCTGCTGCGTGATCATCGAGTACGGTCCGGTCGACCGAGCGTGGATCTTGTCGTCGACCAGGTGGTTCAGCTTCAGGATGTAGATGTAGCCGACCGCGATCGGGTCCGGCAGCGGTTCACCGGAGCGACCGTCGAACAGCTGCGCCTTACCGCTCGCACCGATGAGCTGCTTGCCGTCCCGGTTGGGCAGGGTCGACGAGAGCAGACCGGCGATCTCCTCCTCGCGGGCACCGTCGAAGACCGGCGTCGCGACGTTGGTGTCCGGCACCGAGGTGTCGGCGTCGATGGCGCGCAGGTTCCGCTTCCACTCGGCGTCGTCACCCTCGACCTGCCACCCGGTCTTGGCCACCCAGCCAAGGTGGGTCTCCAGCACCTGACCGATGTTCATCCGGCTCGGCACACCGAGCGGGTTGAGCACGATGTCGACCGGCGTGCCGTCCTCCAGGAACGGCATGTCCTCGACCGGCAGGATCTTGGAGATGACACCCTTGTTGCCGTGCCGGCCGGCGAGCTTGTCGCCGTCCTGGATCTTCCGCTTCTGGGCCACGTAGACGCGGACCAGCTCGTTGACCCCCGGCGGCAGCTCGTCGCCGTCCTCGCGGGAGAAGGTACGCACACCGATGACCGTGCCGGTCTCGCCGTGCGGCACCTTCAGCGAGGTGTCCCGGACCTCACGCGCCTTCTCACCGAAGATCGCGCGGAGCAGACGCTCCTCCGGGGTCAGCTCGGTCTCGCCCTTGGGCGTGACCTTGCCGACCAGGATGTCACCGGGCACGACCTCCGCACCGATCCGGATGATGCCGCGCTCGTCGAGGTCGGCGAGCATTTCCTCGCTGACGTTCGGGATGTCGCGGGTGATCTCCTCCGGGCCCAGCTTGGTGTCGCGGGCGTCGACCTCGTGCTCCTCGATGTGGATCGAGGTGAGGGCGTCCTGCTGTACGAGGCGCTGCGACAGGATGATCGCGTCCTCGTAGTTGTGGCCCTCCCACGGCATGAACGCCACGAGCAGGTTGCGCCCGAGCGCCATCTCGCCCTCGTCGGTGCACGGACCGTCGGCGATGACCTGACCGGCCTCGACGCGGTCGCCCTCGAAGACGACCGGCTTCTGGTTGACGCAGGAGCCGGCGTTGGAGCGGCGGAACTTGTGCAGCAGGTAGGTACGGCGGTGACCGTCGTCCTGGTGCACCGTCACGTAGTCGGCGCACAGGTCCTCGACCACACCGCCGACCTCGGCGACCACCACGTCACCCGCGTCGACCGCGGCCCGGTACTCCATGCCCGTACCGACGAGCGGCGCCTCGGCCTTGACCAGCGGCACCGCCTGGCGCTGCATGTTCGCGCCCATCAGTGCCCGGTTGGCGTCGTCGTGCTCGAGGAACGGGATCATGGCGGTCGCGACCGACACCATCTGGCGCGGCGAGACGTCCATGTAGTCGACCGCGGTCGGGGCGACGTAGTCGACCTCACCGCCCTTCCGACGAACCAGGACCCGGTCCTCGGCGAAGTGACCGTCTGCCCGCAACGGGGCGTTGGCCTGCGCCTTGACGTACCGGTCTTCCTCGTCCGCGGTCAGGTAGTCGATCTGGTCGGTGACCTGACCCTCGACGACCTTGCGGTACGGCGTCTCGATGAACCCGAAGGGGTTGACCCGCCCGAAGGTGGACAACGCGCCGATCAGGCCGATGTTCGGGCCTTCCGGCGTCTCGATCGGGCACATCCGGCCGTAGTGCGACGGGTGCACGTCCCGGACCTCGAAGCCGGCCCGCTCACGGGACAGACCACCCGGGCCGAGCGCGCTCAGCCGGCGCCGGTGGGTCAGACCCGCCAGCGGGTTGGTCTGGTCCATGAACTGGGACAGCTGCGACGTACCGAAGAACTCCTTGATCGCCGCCACCACCGGGCGGATGTTGATCAGGGTCTGCGGCGTGATCGCCTCGACGTCCTGGGTGGTCATCCGCTCGCGGACGACCCGCTCCATCCGGGAAAGACCGACCCGGACCTGGTTCTGGATCAGCTCGCCCACGGTACGCAGCCGCCGGTTGCCGAAGTGGTCGATGTCGTCGGCCTCGTAGCCCTCCTCGCCGGCGTGCAGCCGGCAGAGGTACTCCACGGTGGCGACAACGTCGTCCTCGGTCAGCGTGCCGGTGGTGATCGGCACCTGCAGTTCGAGCTTCTTGTTGAACTTGTAACGGCCGACCTTGGCTACGTCATACCGCTTCGGGTTGAAGAAGAGGTTGTCGAGCAGGGTCTGGGCGTTCTCGCGCGTCGGCGGCTCACCCGGCCGCAGCTTGCGGTAGATGTCGAGCAGCGCCTCGTCCACCCCGGCGATGTGGTCCTTCTCCAGGGTGGTCATCATCAGCTCGGACCAGCCGAACCGCTCGCGGATCTGCTCGCCGGTCCAACCGATCGCCTTGAGCAGGACGGTGACGGCCTGCCGGCGCTTACGGTCGATGCGGACACCGACCGTATCTCTCTTGTCGATGTCGAACTCCAGCCAGGCACCCCGGCTAGGGATGACCTTGACGCTGGAGAGGTCGCGGTCGGAGGTCTTGTCCGGCTGCTTGTCGAAGTACACGCCCGGAGACCGGACGAGCTGGCTGACCACGACGCGCTCGGTGCCGTTGATGATGAAGGTGCCCTTCGGCGTCATCATCGGGAAGTCACCCATGAACACGGTCTGGCTCTTGATCTCGCCAGTGGTGTTGTTGGTGAACTCCGCGGTCACGAACAGCGGCGCGCAGTAGGTCAGATCCTTCTCCTTGCACTCCTCGATCGAGGCCTTGACCTCGTCGAAGCGCGGTGCGGAGAAGGACAACGACATAGTGCCGGAGAAGTCCTCAATGGGGCTGATCTCGTCGAGGATCTCCGCGAGACCCGAGCGTGCGTGCGGGTCGTCGGCCGACCGGCCCTGCCAAGCCTCGTTGCCAACCAGCCAGTCGAAAGACTCGTTCTGGATGGCGAGGAGGTTGGGGACCTCGAGGTGTTCGGTAATCCTGCCGAATGAGATTCGGCGGGGCGCGAATGCGCTCGACGTACGACTGGTCTTCGCAGGGCGGGAAGCTGCCAAGATGCGTCCTTCCGAGGACCGGTGCTGCAGAACGGCTGTTTCGCGTGCACTCCAATGACCCCACTAGAAATATCCACAATCGGACATTCCGAGCAGGGGTCAAGTCGGAAGGCAGCGCAAACTAGCAGTGTAGCCGAGCGGCTAACCGCTGTCCAGCCCGGCACGGCAGAACGTTGCGAAACGTGCCGAGGCCCGAGGCCGCCACGCGTTCAGATACGCGCTCGCACGTCTTTCGCACGCTCCCCGCGGGCCACCGGGAGCGTCGGCAGCGGGTGCTGCCGGCACGACCCAGGTGATGGCCGTCGCAAGCGCGGAAGGTCTTGCTGTGTCAGCGTGCCTGCCCGTGCCCTGCCCCGTCAAGGGCTGGAACGCCGGTCAACCAACGTCTTTCCCCCGACAGTCCCGGTCCACACCCCGTCCGCCGCCCGGGCCGGTACGCCAAAGCCCTGATCACCTGCTGTCAGCAGACAGCAGCGGGCGGCGATCCGATCTCGGACCGCCGCCCACGACGACGCGATGTGCGTCAGCTCACGTGTACGGGTGGCGCTGGCGCCAACGCCACCCGCGATCGTGTGCCGGGGTGGAACTACTTGAGGGTGACCTTCGCGCCCTCGGCCTCGAGCTTGGCCTTGGCCTTGTCCGCGGTCTCCTTGTTGACCTTCTCGACGACAGCCTTGGGGGCGGCCTCGACGAGGTCCTTGGCCTCCTTCAGGCCCAGGCCGGTCAGCTCACGCACGACCTTGATGACCTGGATCTTCTTGCCGCCGTCAGCCTCGAGGATGACGTCGAACTCGTCCTGCTCCGGCTCCGCCTCGGCGGCCGCGGCGGCGGTGCCACCGGCAACGCCCACGGCGACCGGCGCGGCCGCGGTGACCTCGAAGGTCGTCTCGAACTGCTTCACGAACTCCGACAGCTCGATCAGCGTCATTTCCTTGAACGCGTCGAGCAGCTCGTCGGTGCTGAGCTTCGCCATGGCTGGCGTCCTTTCCTCGTACTTTCGAAAGTTGATCGGGTGCGCTCGAGCCGGCCGTCAGGCCTGCTCGGCGCCCTCCTTCTCGAGCTTGTCCTGCAACGCCGCAGCCAGGCGGGCGGTCTTGGACAGCGGCGCCTGGAACAGCGCCGCGGCCTTGCTCAGGTTGCCCTTCATCGCGCCGGCCAGCTTGGCCAGCAGCACCTCACGGGACTCGAGGTCGGCGAGCTTGGTGACCTCGTCCGCGGTGATGGCCCGACCCTCGAAGACGCCACCCTTGATGACGAGCTTCGGGTTGGCCTTCGCGAAGTCCCGGAGACCCTTCGCCGCCTCGACGACGTCGCCGCCGACGAAGGTCAACGCGGTAGGACCGGTGAACAGCTCATCGAGACCCTGGATACCAGCGTCCGTCGCAGCGCGCTTGGCCAGCGTGTTCTTGGTGATCGAGTAGGTCGTCTCCCGACCCAGCGAGCGCCGCAGCTGAGTCAGCTGGGCGACCGTCAGGCCGCGGTACTCGGTCAGCACGGTGGCACCCGAGCTACGGAAGCTCTCGGTGAGTTCGGCAACGGCCGTGGCCTTGTCGGCCCGAACCGGCTTGTCCGCCATGTCCCTCCTCTCTCATTGCTAAAGGCTGGTTACCTTCGTGAAAGGTAGGAAGGAACCGCCGCAACGAGAAACGCCCCGGCGCAGGGCGCACGGGGCGACAGGGTCACGTGAACATGACCGGCACGCTACCGTCTCCGCCTGCGCGGGCCGCCCGTCGAACGGGACCTTCAACCGTGCCTCAGCACGGTGGCCAGCGGTCTTTGGTGGTTACGTCCGCCCGAACCGAAGCCCAGACGACTTGTCAAGAGTACGGGACGATCCGGCCACCACCAAATCAGCGCCCGGTCGGGCGCGAACGGGTGAGCCAGGTCATGCCCGACGTCGGCGCAGCCAGGCGTACAGGGCCAGGGCGGCGGCGCTCCAGAGCAGGGCGTGCCCGGTCAGCTCCACCACCCGCAGGCCGCTCGGTCCCGACGTGATCGCCCGTGCGGTGGCCATCATCGGCGGCGCCACCCACGGCAGCACCGAGTCCCGCAGCCCGAACACGACCGCCCCGACCGCGCCGCCGACCAGGACCAGCACCCCGTACCGGGGGCTGTCGGTCGCCGCCCGGCTGGCCAGAGCGCCGAGCGCCACCGCCGCGGGCAGAACCAGCAGGTGCGCCCAGACCCCGAGCGTGATCCCCTGGGCCAGCGGCAGGTGCTCCGGCTTCTCGGGACCGGTGATGGCACCCAGCGCCCAGGGCAGGACGAGCGCGATCATCACGGTGCCGAGCCCGGCGACCGTGCCAGCGACCAGACCGGCGGCCAGTTCCCGGCTCCGGCTGCCGACGGCGACCAGGGCCAGCCGGCGGGCCACGTCCGGCTCGACGTCGAGCAGCAGCTTGGTCTGCCACGCCAGTACGGGAAACAGGACCACCGCGGAGACCCCGTACGCCTCCCCCGCCTGCGACTGCCCACCGCCGTGGAGCACACCCAGCACGACCAGCCCGGCGATCATCGGCGCGATCGCCCGACCGGTCCGGACGAATCCGGCCAGCCGCATCCGTACCAACGCGATCATGAGGTCAGCTCGCTCTCGGTCAGCCCGCTACCGGTCGACTTCTCGTTACCGTTCGACTCGCTGCCGGTTCGCGGGCTCGGTGGCGGTTCGGCGGCCCGTACCCGGATCACCTGGTGACCGGCGGCGCGCAGGGCGGCGACGGTGCCGGCGGCGTCGGCGGTCGGGACCGCGATCTCCACCACGGTGCTGCCGCCGCCCTGGGCCGGCCCGCCGACGGTGACCGTGCCGTCGGCGACCACCCAGTGCGCCGCCTGCGGCAGCCGCACCGTCTCGCCACGGTGGTCACTCACCAGCACCGAACCGCCCGCGTGCAGCACCTCGGCGATCAGGTCCGGCACCAACTCACGGGCGGCCGCGTCGAGCCCCTCCCAGGGCTCGTCCAGGACCAGCAGATCCGGCGGTACGAGCAGCGCCTGGGCGAGCCCCACCTTCTGCGCGGTGCCCTTGGACAACTCGGGCAGCCGCACGTCGCGGTACCGGGCCACCCCGAGCCGTTCGGTCCACGCCGTCACCACCCGCCCCGACTCGGCGGCGGACAATCCACGCACCCGCGCCATCGCGGTCAGGTACTGGTCGATGGTGAACGGCTGGTCGGCCGGGAAGCGTTCGGGCACCCAACCGACCACCCGGGGACGGTCGCGTACGGCGCCTCGGGTCGGACGGAGCACCCCGGCGGCCAACTGGAGCAGGGTGGACTTGCCTACCCCGTTGGGCCCCAGCACCACCGCTGCCTCGGCGGGTGCCAGGTCGAGTTCGACCGCGCGCAGCACCCAGGGAGCGCGTCGGCGGTACCGCAGCCAGACATCGTCGAGACGCATGCAGCCGAGCTTGCCAGACCCACGTACGCGTCGGGGCCCCACCCGTTGCTGGGTGGAGCCCCGACGCGTCGTACGTGAGCCCTGAATCGGACCCGGAGTGGCTCAGGCCTCGACGGCCGAGTCGCCCCGCAGGTTCTTCACCACGTTCGGGTCGACCGGCACGCCGGGGCCCATGGTGGTGGCGACGGTGACCTTCTTCAGGTACTTGCCCTTGGCCGCCGACGGCTTGGCACGCAGCACCTCGTCGAGGACAGCGGCGTAGTTGTCGATCAGCTGGGTCTCGGTGAAGGAGGCCTTGCCGATGATCAGGTGCAGGTTGGAGTGCTTGTCCACCCGGAAGGTGATCTTTCCACCCTTGATGTCCGAGACGGCCTTGGTGACGTCCATGGTGACGGTGCCGGTCTTCGGGTTCGGCATGAGGCCGCGCGGGCCCAGGATCCGCGCGATCCGGCCGATCTTGGCCATCTGGTCCGGGGTGGCGATCGCCGCGTCGAAGTCGAGCCAGCCCTCCTGAATCCGGGCGACCAGCTCGTCCGTGCCGACCTCGTCCGCACCGGCGGCAACGGCCTCGTCGGCCTTCGCGCCAGCGGCGAACACGATCACGCGGGCGGTCTTACCGGTGCCGTGCGGCAGGTTGACCACCCCGCGGACCATCTGGTCGGCCTTACGGGGGTCGACGCCGAGGCGCATCGCGACCTCGACCGTGGCGTCGAACTTCACCCTGCTGGTGTCCTTGGCGAGCTTGACCGCCTCGGCCGGGGTGTAGAGCTTGTCCCGGTCGATGACCTCGGTGGCCTTGCGGTAGTTCTTGCTGTGCTGCATCTCTGACTACTCCTGTGGTGTCTGGCGGGTCGCGCCGTCGGCGCGCCCTCCCACGAATTCCGAACTCGCCACGCTGAGGTGGAGAGTTGTCACTTGATCGTGATGCCCATCGAGCGGGCGGTACCGGCGATGATCTTCGCGGCCTGCTCCACGTCGTTCGCGTTGAGGTCGACCATCTTCTTCTCGGCGATCTCGCGGAGCTGCGCCTGGGTGATCGAGCCGACCTTCTCGCTCTGCGGCACGCCGGAGCCCTTGGCCACACCGGCGGCCTTGATCAACAGGCGCGCGGCGGGCGGGGTCTTCAGCACGAAGGTGAAGGTCCGGTCCTCGTAGACGCTGATCTCGGCGGGGACGATGTCACCACGCTGCGACTCGGTCTGCGAGTTGTACGACTTGCAGAACTCCATGATGTTGACGCCGTGCTGGCCGAGCGCCGGGCCGACCGGCGGAGCCGGAGTGGCCTGGCCTGCCGGCAGCTGAAGCGTGAACGTCTTGACGAGCTTCTTCTTCGGAGGCATGTCTCTTCCTGGGGCTTGATATCTGGTGAATGTGCACCGGACGTTGTCGGCACCGGGGCGCGCACGGTCAGCGCGACCAACGGGGCGACGTTCTAGGATAGCGCAGGCCGGAGCCCGGCCATCCGCCCAGGTCGCCGTCGAGGCCGAACAGACGGCGATGGGCGCCGGGCCCGACCGGACCCGACGCCCATCAGCGAACGTCAGATCTTGGCGACCTGGTTGAAGTTGAGCTCGACCGGGGTTTCCCGGCCGAAGATCGACACCAGCACCTTCAGCTTCTGCTGGTCCGGGTTGATCTCACTGATCGTCGCCGGCAGCGAGGCGAAGGCACCGTCGGTCACGGTCACCGAGTCACCGACCTCGAAGTCGAGCACCCGGACCTCAGGCTTCGCCTTACCGCCCTTGGCCTCGGCCTCGACCGCCGGGACAAGCCACTTGAGCACCTCGTCCAGCGACAGCGGCGCCGGCCGGTCCACCCGGTCGGTCGCACCCACGAAGCCGGTCACGCCCGGGGTGTTCCGGACACAGGAGTAGGACTCCGCGGTCAGCTCCATCCGAACCAGGATGTAACCGGGGAAGACCTTCGCCTGGACCTGGTTCCGCTTGCCGTTCTTGACCTCGACCTCTTCCCGGGTCGGAACCTCGACCTGGAAGATGAACTCCTCCATGTCGAGGCTGGTGATCCGGGTCTCCAGGTTGGTCTTGACCTTGTTCTCGTAACCGGCGTAGGAGTGCACGACGTACCAGTCACCCGGCGCGTAGCGCAGCTTCTGCCGCAACTCAGCGACGGGGTCGTAGTCCTCGTCCGGCTCCGACTCGGTGATCTCATCGAAATCCGGCTCGCTGGCGGCCTCGACCGACTCGTCACCGGCCGCCGTCGCCACCGCGGACTGCTCGTCCGCGGGTCCGGCGGTCTCGTCGTACTCAGGCACGCTTGCTCACTTCCGTCACTATCAGCTGCGGCAGCTGGGTCAGCTGGGGTTACCGAAGACCCACAACACGCCCTGGGCGAACCCGTAGTCCAGCCCGGCCACGACCGTCAACATCACGGCGACGAAGACGACCACCACGGCGGTGTAGGTCAGCAGTTCCTTCCGGGTTGGCCAGATGACCTTACGCAGTTCGGCCACGACCTCGCGGAAGAACCGGGCGATCCGGCCGAAAAATCCCACCCGCTGGGTTTCCGACTTTGCCTTCGGCCGGCTGTCCGCCGACTCTGCCTTGGTCCGGGAACGGGTGGCGGTGCCACCGCGCGAGACCGGCTCCTCGCCCTCGTCGGCGTCATCGTCGATAGCGTCGTCGATCGTCTCGTCGTCAAGACGGTCGTCGTCCGCGGCGTCCTCGCCGCGCCGGTTGCTCTCGGCCACTTCGCCCTCCGTCGGGGGGTGCTGGGTTCGTACGTCGGGTGGACGCACGACACACTGGTCACGCCGACCGAGTACGAGTAACGCGCTCGGCCGAAACCCGGACCCTACCGTCCCCCGGGACGGGCCGCGGCCGGCGGAGCCGACGAAAACCGCTCTTCGGCGGGTGACCCGCTCCAGAACAGCCCCGCCGATGCCACCACCACGGGACGATCGTCGCGCGTCGGCGACTCCGACCCCCGGGAACGGTCAGGCCTAAGGCGCAGGGGTGACAGGACTTGAACCTGCAGCCTGCGGTTTTGGAGACCGCTGCTCTGCCAATTGAGCTACACCCCTGTGCGGGAAAGCCGTCCCTACTCGGGCGCGCACGCCTAAGTAGGGCCTACTTGCCCCACGGCGGACCAGTGTACGGGTAGACGACCGACTTTCCCAACCGGCCACCGCCCTGTGCCGAACACCCGCCACGCCGAGCCGGTCGGGGCCGGTCGAGCGCGGGTGGAGATCGACCGTCAGGCTCCGGTGAACGAGCCGCGGACGGTCGCCCGCGCCTGCGCCAGCACCTTCTCACCGTGACAGGTTGCGGTCAGGTCCAGCCTGGTCAGGCCCGGTTCGGTGGCGTCGCGTACCACCGCGCGCACCTCGATCTCGGTGCCCTCTTCGTCGTCGGGCACCACCACGGGCCGGGTGAACCGGACGCCGTACTCGACCACCGCGGCGGGGTCACCGGCCCACTCGGTGACCGCACGGCCGACCAGTGCCATGGTGAACATGCCGTGCGCGATCACGCCCGGCAGCCCCACCTTGGTCGCGAACCGGTCGCTCCAGTGGATCGGATTGAAGTCGCCCGAGGCACCCGCGTAGCGGACCAGGTCCGCCCGGGTGACCCGGAAGGTCTTGACCGGCAGCTCCACGTCAGCCCTCCCCGCGTACGACAAGCTTTGACCAGACGGTGACGACCGGCTCGCCGGCCACCGTCGAAACATCGGTGCGGGTGGTCAGGAAATCGTGACCACCGCGAGAGGTGATCTCCTCGACGGTGTTGACGCAGACCAGCTCGTCCCCCGCGACCACCGGGCGGGCGTACGCGAACCGCTGGTCGCCGTGGACCACCCGGCTGTAGTCGATGCCCAGCGCGGGGTCCTCGATGAGCTGCTGGCTCGCCGCCATCGTGATGATGACCGGAAAGGTCGGCGGGGCGACCACGTCGCCATGCCCGAGCGCGCGCGCGGCCTCAGGATCGTGGTACGCCGGGTCGGTCGCGCCGATCGCGGTCGCGAACTCACGGATCTTCTCCCGTCCCACCTGATAGGGGACGGTCGGCGGATAGCTGCGGCCAACAAAAGACGGATCCAACGACATGCCGCGAACCTACACTCCCGGATCCTCGATCACCGTTCGGCGAAATGCCGGCCGGACAAACACGATCGCCGCACCGAAGGCGAAAACGCCCGATCGGTACGGCGATGTGGGAAGACTGCGCGGCCGGCGCTGAGCCGGCCAGCGGTTCTAGCGGGTCTCGCGGTGAACGGTGTGCTTGCCGTCCCGGGGGCAGAACTTCTTCAGCTCGATACGGTCCGGGTCGTTACGACGGTTCTTACGCGTGATGTAGTTGCGCTCCTTGCACTCCACACACGCCAAAGTGATCTTCGGACGGACATCGGTCGCCTTCGCCACGGCGGAGTGCCTTCCTCGCTAAGGATCAACTACGACACAGCAGCGTACCTGCCTGCTATGCGGACATGCAAAGTGGGCGCCACTTGGCGCCCTTCACTTCGGTTTCCGGACTGGGCCCGGGCGCCGAGAGTAGCGGTGGCCGGACTTGAACCGGCGACACAGCGATTATGAGCCGCTTGCTCTACCATCTGAGCTACACCGCCGCAGGCGGGTCCAGCTGAACCCTCTGAGCCCCCTTACGGAATCGAACCGTAGACCTTCTCCTTACCATGGAGACGCTCTGCCGACTGAGCTAAGGGGGCGACGCGATCTTGCTTTTGGCGCGCAGGGGTAAGAGTACACGGCGATCCAGCAGTGGGGAAATCGGATCCCGGGGCGTCGCGTAGCCCCTGGCCAACGGCCATTTGACCGGCCTCACGGCACCGCGCGCAGCCGGCGTACGTCGGTCGAGGACGCGGCTTCCGGCTCCGCCTGGGCACCGAACCAGGCCTCCAGCCGCTCGTACGGCAGCGGCCGACTGAACAGGAACCCCTGACCGATCTGGCAGCCGATGTCCTGCAGCAGTTCCAGGGTCAGCTCGCTCTCCACGCCCTCCGCGACCACGGTGAGGCCGAACTGCTGGGAGAGCGTCACGACCGCGTTGACGATCGCCAGGTCCACCGGATCGGTCGCCATGCCCTGCACGAACGAACGGTCGACCTTGACCTCGTCGACCGGCAACCGGCGCAGGTAGGACAGGGACGAGTAACCGGTGCCGAAGTCGTCCACCGACAGGCGTACGCCGACCTCGCGCAAGCGCCGCAGGGTCGGCATCGGACGGTTGGTCCCGTCCAGCACGCCGGCTTCCTTGATCTCGAAGGTCAGCAGTTCCGGCGCGACGCCGTACTCGGCGAGCAACTCCTGGACCCGGTCCGGGAAATGCTGGTCGATCAGCGTACGGGCGGAGAGGTTGACCGACACCGCCAACGGTTCGTCACCCGCGGTCCAGTCCCGGCTGCGCCGCAGCCCCTCCCGCAACACCGCCTCGGTGAGCCGTTCGAGTTGGCCGGTGTGCTCGGCGACCGCCACGAAGTCCTCGGGCGAGACCGGGCCGTGCGCCGGATGCTCCCACCGGGCCAGGCACTCGACCCCGACCAGGCGCCGGTCGTCCAGGGTCACCTTCGGCTGGAAGTAGACCTCGATCTCGCCGTTGTCCAGCGCCCGGCGCAGGTCGCCGGCGAGGCCGAGGCGATGCATGGACCGGGACTCCAACGCCGGGTTGAACAACTGGACGCTGCCCGGGGTGGACTTCGCCGCCGTGGCCGCCAGGTCGACCCGCCGCAGCAGCGTCTCCGGGTCGTTGCCATGGTCTGGATGGACCGCCACCCCGACCGCGGTGTCGACGTCCAGGACCAACGTGCCGAAGACCATCTGGTCCTGGATCTGCTCGCGCAGCTCGGCGGCCAGTTCGGTGGCCGCTTCGGCGTTCTCCGCCCGCAGGGTGACCAGGAACTCGTCGCCGCCGATCCGGCCGACCAGGGCGGCCGCGGGCGCGCTGGAACGCAACCGGGACGCGACCTCGGTCAGCACCTCGTCACCGGCGGCGTGCCCGAGAGACTCGTTGACCTGGCGCAGCCCGTCGACGTCGAAGAGGAGTACGGCGACCACCTCACCGGGCGCCCGGACCCGTACCGCCTCTTCGAGGGCCTCGGTCATCCGGCGCCGGTTCGGCAGGTTCACCAGCCCGTCGTGGTACGCGTCGTGGCGCAGCCGGTCGACCAGTCGGGAGTTCTCCAGCGCCACCGCCACGTGCGCCGCGATCGTCTCGAAGATGGGTATGTCACCGGGGAGGAAGTGGGTGCTGTCGCTGAGCCGGTTGACCAGTTCGAGTGTGCCGATCACGGCCTCGCCGGAACGGAGCGGGGCGACGATGACGTCCTTGGCACCCCCGGCGCGCAACGCCGCGCGTACCTCTTCGTCGCCGTCCAGCCGGCCACCGACCGCAATGGTCTGTTTCTCCTGGTACGCCCGCTGACGGGCGATCAACGGCGTCCGACCGAAGTCGAGCAGTCCGGGATCGTCGACCCGAGCGGTGAGCAGCACCTCGGGATGCCGACCCTGGGCGGGCAGCCAGAGCGTGGCGTACTCGGCCTGCATCAGGGCCCGTACCCGGCCAAGCATCACGTCGGCGAGGGTGCCGTCCTGGCCACTGCGGGTCATCGCCCGGGTCAGGTCGTACATGTCGGCAAGGGTGCGGTGCTGGCGGAAGAACTGGGCGTAGGACCGGCCGACCAGGGCCAACCCACCGGCGAGCACGGCCAGCAGCACCACCGACCACCAGGTGGTGGCGAGTGCGATGAGCACGATCAGGCCGACCGACATGTTCGCCGCGGCCACGATCAGGTTGGGCGCGGCGGTCCGGGTCACCTCCCAGCCCGCCTGGGTGCCCTGCACGAGCGTGATCACACCGATCACCGCGGCGAACGTGACCAGGGTGATGGTGCTGACGCCGACGAAGATGACGCCCCAGGTGGCTGGGCCGACACCGTTCATCGGCGGTAGGGCGTGCAGGACCAGGCCGGCCAGCGAGGTCGCGGCCGCGGTCTTGGCCACGTTGAACGCGAACTTCGCCGACCGGACCTTGCGTCGGATCTGGGTGAGCAGGGCTGCCAGGGTGAAGATGAACACCACGGTCAGCGGCGGCAGGAAGTAGAGCGCCAGGACCAGCGGGATCTCGGTGACCGTCGCGATGACCGCCTGTCGCCGGATGACGACGTGCAGCGTCGACCCCTCGGTCAGCACCATCACGACCAGAAGGAAGGCCGCGATCAACCATCCGCGAACCGGATCGTCGACACTGAGCCTGGCGGCGGAGTCTTCCGACAGCCGCGGCGCCAGGATGCCGAGCGCCGTCGACCAGATCACCGCCAGGATCGCCAGTGGACCGGTAATGAACCAGGCATGCTCAGCGGATCGTCGTGGCGATGACTGCCGCCCGGCCATGCCGCTCCCTAGGGGTCGCGTTTCCTAGCGGCTCCGATGAGGCAGGCCGCGAGGTCGTTCTACACGCCGCTCCCGCTCACGTGCCAGACAGCGGTGCCGACGCTCAGGCCCCAGTCGAAGGTCACCTGAGTGAAGGCGACAGGCTCGTCGGCGACGAAGATGGCGCCGAAGAGCGCGGCGAGCGCAAGGGCCGGACCAAGCAGCCGACCCAGCCGTCGTGCAGACATCGTTGGCTCCTGTCGAGAGAATGACGGAGAGGAGGTGGAGGTTCCATGATGGTGCCACAGCTACCGGAGGCAGCAAAGCGGTACGGGCCTGCCGTGCCGCTGATCCGGCAAATTCCAACCGAACGGTAGGGACAACTCCACCGGCTGGATGCAACCCCATGCGCTACAGATCGCCGACTTGGTGCGCGCAGCGCGCGAAGTGAACTTTTCCTCGAATCAGATAACCCGGACTAAATCGCGCTGCCCCTCATAATCGACCTAACGAACTTATGCCATCAACACTCCCCATATCGGACGGTCGTACGCCCGACCCACCAGGTCCAGCCCGACCTCGATCCGGCCCCGCCAGCCCGTAGTCGCACGTCAACGCAACGCTCGCCCGTCGACACAGTGTGTGGCAGTCCGGGCAACCAGCGGCGGACATCACCCTCCGCGCAGCCCCTGGACAACTCGATTCACCCCGACCCGGGTGCCACCGACACGAAGGGCGACCTCGGACACGACAAACAACTCGACGGGGGTTCCAGGGCACCAATCACAGTAGGTATTGGTGGCCTTTGGGGCCGGTGATTGAGTCGGCCGGCGCCATCCGGATAACAACACCATCGGCTGCGACAACATCACGATGAGTGGTCAAATCGGCACGGCCGTTTGCGAGACGTCAACCGTTGATTGCCGCACCGATCATGTTCGCTCACGTCTTGTTCGCGTACGACACACTCCGCGCCGACCAACTTCGGGGCGAACCGAAGTCACGCTCCACCTCGGACGGACAGCCGGCGCCCACGACGGGCGACACGACGGCGCCCGACGACCGAGCCCGCACCGTGACGTAAGTCACGCGGCGGAGGGGCGGAATCGGATGCCACGCAGACGCACAGGTCGCCACGGACCCTGTTTGCCGCTTGCCGCCGGCACCCCACGGTCGACGGCGGTGTCACTTTGCCGCCGCATCGACAATCTGACCGGCGGCGCTCACCCGGGGGTCGTCACTCACCGCTACGTATCGCCAAATCGGAAGCGCCGGGTGCCGGAAAGTTTCCGATAGGTGGTTCACTCTGCGGCGCGGTCGGTGGACGTACCCCGGCACCCACCGCTGATGCCAGCACAACCTGGACCGAGTGGCTGCAGTCAGACACCGACCACCCCGGCGAGCATCGACTGGTTTATCGCACCGCGTCGCGACCACGTCCGGCACCCCGCGCGCGACGGTCGACGAGATGGCCGAAAGTTTCGGCAGAATATTGACACTCTGCAATATTCTGCTCGACACTTGAGCCGCACTCGACATTCGTGATCATCGATCACGCAGATGTCGCTTCCACCACCCCACCCGGAAGGAGAGCCCTAGTGACCATCAGCTCAGGGCATCCCAGAATCCGTTCGACGGTCGTCGTGCTGGCGGTAGCGGCGCTCGCCGCCGCTGGAGCGGTATCGGCGGTAGCGAGAAGCACCACCGCCGAGGCCGCTGCCGGCGACGTCGTGGCCGCCGCGTCCGTCGAGGACGAGGGTGCCGACTGCGCGGTGTCGCTGCCCGGCTCGTTGACTGCCAACTCCAGGCTTCCCGACCCCTTTAGGAAGCTGGACGGTACGCGCATATCCGCCAAGTCGGACTGGCGCTGCCGACGAGCAGAGATCAAGAAGCTGGCGGAGAGGTACGTCTACGGCGAGAAGCCCACCAAGCCGGCAAGCGTCACCGGCACGGTCTCGAACAGCAGCATCACCGTGAACGTGTCGCACAACGGCAGGAGTTCCAGCTTCTCCGCGAGCGTCCAACTACCCAGTGGCGCCGGACCACACCCGGCCGTCGTCGTGCTGGGCGGATTCGGGGCGGACACGGCCGCGATCAGGGCCGCGGGCGCCGCCGTCATCAACTACGACCCGTACGCGGTCGGCAGAGAGGGCACGCCACGGAACAACAAGCAGGGCGCCTTCTACAGCATCTACGGCTCTTCGAGCAGCACCGGGCTGCTGATGGCCTGGGCCTGGGGGGTGAGCCGGATCATCGACGTCATCGAACAGTCGGGCGGCAACATCCTCAGGGCGGACGCTACCGGTGTCACGGGATGCTCCCGGTTCGGAAAGGGCGCCTTCGTGGTCGGCGTCTACGACCAGCGCATCGCGCTGACCATGCCGATCGAATCGGGTAGCGCCGGTGTGCCCATCTTCCGCGGGATCCCCGGCGAGGGCGCCCAGAGTCTGAGCAGCGCGTACGGGGAACAACCCTGGCTGGGTGACGCGTTCGGCTCCTTCACCAGCAGCCCGAACACGCTGCCGGTGGACACGCACGAGATGGTGGCCATGGTCGCCCCGCGAGGGCTGTTCATCATGGACAACCCCCACATCGCCAACCTGGGTCCCCGGTCCGCGAGCGTGGCGGCCCTGGGCGGAGCGGAGGTCTACAAGGCGCTCGGTGCGGGAGAGAACATCACCTACTGGTCCGACATCCAGGACGGCAACCACTGCGCCAACAGGTCGGAGTGGCGCACGCCCCTGCAGCAGAACATCCAGAAGTTCCTGCTGAAGACGGGCAACGCTCCCGGCTCCATCAGGATCTCCAGCAGGGCGGCCGGCAACCTGGCCGAGTGGAGGGACTGGCAGACCCCGGTCCTCTCCGACGGCCCGACCGTTCCGCCCACCACGCCACCGACCACCACCCCGCCGACCACACCTCCGACGACACCACCCACCACCGGCCCGCCGACCACACCCCCGACCACACCACCGGCCGGTGCCGGCTGCTCGGCGTCGGTGTCGATCAACCAGTGGACCGGCGGTTTCGTCGCCACCGTACGGGTCACCGCCGGCTCCTCGCCGATCACCGGCTGGACGGCCGCGATGACCCTGCCGTCGGGCGCCACCGTCACCAACGCCTGGAATGCCAACCGCAGCGGGAACACCGGCGCGGTCCAGTTCACCAACGTCGCTTACAACGGCTCCCTCACGTCCGGCCAGTCCACCGAGTTCGGCTTCCAGGGCACCGGTACGGGTACGGGACTGACACCCACCTGTACTGCCAGGTAGTCATCCGCGCTCCACGCGTTCCCTGGCCCGGTGTGGAGGTAGCAGGCCTCCACACCGGGCCCGCCCCGACGCAGCGCCAGTAGCTACGGATCGGTAAGACGGCACGCCCCGGAGTCGTCAGGAGGGACACGCGAACCATCTGAGAACCACCAGGACGAGTCAAGATCGATCCGCCCACCGCCTCTGCCCACCAGAGCCACGGAGAGCCGGATCCGGCTCGCTCGACTGGAAAATTCGGTTGGATCAACGAGAATCGCCCCTGATCGGCATCTCTGCTGGTCAGGGGCGACAATCGCACCTGGTGGCGGGTAGAGGATTCGAACCTCTGAAGCTTTCGCGACGGATTTACAGTCCGCTCCCATTGGCCGCTCGGGCAACCCGCCAGGGCGTGCCGCCACGTTGAACGCGGCAGCGGAAGCAAGGATAGCGGTTGCACCGGGCATCTTCGCAACCGGGTACGGTCGGCATGTCGGACCGCCCAGCAGCCGTCCGGGACATCTTCATACCGCGACCCAGCAGGAGCATGATCATGGCAGCCAACCCGTCGTTCGACATCGTCAGCAAGGTCGACCGGCAGGAGATCGACAACGCCCTCCGGCAGACGGAGAAGGAGCTCGGCACGCGCTTCGACTTCCGTGGCACCGGCGCGGAGATCTCCTGGTCCGGCGAGGAGGCGATCAGCCTGCAGGCCGAGACGGAGGAGCGGGTCAAGGCGGCGCTGGACGTCTTCAGGGAGAAGTTGGTCAAGCGGAACATCTCGATGAAGGCTCTGGACGCCGGTGACGCCCGCGCCTCGGGCAAGATCTACAAGATCGACTGCAAGGTCATCCAGGGCATCGACTCGGAGAAGGCGAAGTCGATCGGCAAGAAGATCCGCGACGAGGGGCCGAAGGGCGTACAGGCGCAGATCCAGGGCGACCAGTTGCGGGTCACCGCCAAGAAGAAGGACGACCTGCAGGCCGTCATCGCGCTGCTCAAGAGCGAGGACTTCGGCGTCGCCCTGCAGTTCACCAACTACCGCTGACACCACCGCTGCGGCCCGCCGAACCAGCGCGGGCCGCGGCCGGCACCCGCCCCGCGGGGCCACCGTGACGGCGTACCGGGGTCAGACCAGCTCGGCGGCGAGCGCTTGCTCCACCCGTACGGCTGCGCGGGCCTCGGCCCTTGCGATCGGGCCCCGGCGGGGCGCCGCGACCAGGGCCGCGACGGCGACGGCCGCCCCGGCAAAGAGGAACGCCCACGGTACGCCGATCTGGTCGACGATCAGTCCGGCCGCAGCGCCACCGGCTGCGCTCGCCGCCACCGACATCGTGACCAGCCAGGTGTACGCCTCATTGAGCATGCCGCCGGGCGAGATCCGCCCGACCATGGTGTTCTCCAGGGTCAGCGCCGGTGCGATGGTCGCCCCGCCGATCACCAGCGCGATGCCGAGCGCCACCGGGTGCGGCATCAGCGCGAAGACGGCGAAGCTGGCCGCGACGGCGGCGAGCAGCAGCGTGAACTGTCGGGTCAGGTTCCGGGCCGCCCGGCGGGTGCCGAACCAGATCCCGCCGACCGCGCTGCCGACGCCCCAGACGGCGAGCAGCACCCCGGCGAGGCTCTCCGCGTCGCCGGAGACGTGCGCGGAGGCGTACGCGGGCACGGCGACCCCGGCGGCGCCGAACGCGACCCCCAGGCCGGCGGCGCAGAGCAGTAGGGCGGTGAAACCTCCCGAGCGCAACGGGCCGAGGCCGGTGGCGTGGGCGTGGTTCGGGTGCGGGCGCCAGCCGCGCATGACCCGGCCGAGTGCGACGGCGAGGGTTCCGACGAGGGTCACCACGGCCGCACCGATCAGGGCGGCGGTGGCGTCGGCGAGCAGTACGAAGAACGCGACCAGCAGCGGCCCGAGTACGAAGACGATCTCGAACAGGGAGGTCTCGGCGGCGAGTGCGGTGTTGCGGAGCCCGTACCGGCCGGATCCGGGCTCGGTGAGGTCGTTCCAGGCGCCCCGGATGGCGGCGGTGAGCGGTGGGAAGGTTGCCCCGGCGACACCGGACATGAGGTAGATCGTGCTGAGCGCGTCCGCTCCGGCGCGGCTGGCGAGCAGCAGGCCCACCAGGGCGAGCGGGTGCGCGACGGCGGTCACGACGAGGACCGGGGTGGGGCCGATCCGGTCCGCGATCCGGCCGGCGACCGGGCTGAGCGCGGCGCCGGCTAGGGCGTAGACGCCGCCCGCCGCGGCGGCGAGCGCGTACCTGCCGGTGACCTGCTCGACGACCAGCAGCAGCGCGAGCGGGGTCATGCCGATGCCGAGCCGGCCGATGATGCCGGTGACCAGCAGCATGGGTGCGCCGGGGATCCGCCAAACCAACAGATACTGGCGCAGCGCAGCCACGGGTGCGACCTCCTGGTCGGGAATCGGCGACGTGAGACGGATCGACGTCGTACGGATGTAACAGCCCGGGGTGCTGGGCCGAAACAAAGGTGTGTAACGAGCGGAAGACCTCCTGACCCTAACGCCCCGGTCGGGTCGCGGTGAAACGACTTCACCCGGCCGGAAGGCCCCAACGGGTCCAGGAGGACGAAAATCGGGCCGACGGACACGGAACCGCCGACCGGGAAACCCGGTCGGCGGTTCGAATCGCTACGCGCGTGTCAGTGCCGGATCAACGCTGGAACTGCACCGGCCCGGAGTTCTGGGCCATCTGCTCCAGGCGGCGTACCCGCTCCTGCATCGGCGGGTGGGTGGAGAAGAGACCCGCCAGGCCGCCACCCTTGAACGGGTTGTCGATCATCAGGTGTGCGGTCGAGGTGAGCCGGTTGTCGGCCGGCAACGGGAGCCGCTGCGTACCCTCGTGGATCTTCCGCAGGGCACTGGCCAGGGCCAGCGGGTCGCGGGTGATCGTGGCGCCGGAGGCGTCCGCGGCGTACTCGCGGTTGCGGCTGATGGCGAGCTGGATCACACTCGCGGCGATCGGGCCGAGGATCAGCATCAGCAGCAGCGCGGCCGGGTTCGGGCCGTCGTCGTCGTCCCCGCCACCGATGGGCAGGAACCAGGCGAAGTACGACAGCATCGTGATGATGCCGGCGAGACCCGCCGCGACGCTGGAGATGAGGATGTCACGGTTGTACACGTGTGACAGCTCGTGTCCGATCACGCCCCGCAGCTCGCGGTAGTCGAGAATCTGGGTGATGCCCGTGGTCACGGCAACCGCCGCGTGCTGCGGGTTACGCCCGGTCGCGAACGCGTTCGGCTGCATGGTGGGGCTGACGTAGAGCCGGGGCATCGGCTGCCCGGCGGAGGTGGAAAGCTCCCGGACCATCTGGTACAGCGCCGGGAACTCCGCCTCGGTGACGGGCTTCGCCCGCATCGAGCGAAGCGCGAGCTTGTCCGACCAGAAGTAGCTGGCGGCGTTCATCGCCAGCGAAACCAGGACGGCGACGACCAGACCGCCGCTGCCGCCTAGCGCGTAACCGACGCCGAGGATCAGCGCGGTGAGCAGGCCGAGCAGTGCGGCCGTCTTGAGACCGTTGCGGTGGCTGTGCACTATCACTCCTTCGGTGCGCGGTTCTCGTGAAACCGCTGACCGTTCCAACAACTCGATACCCATCAACAATCCCCATATAGCTGAGAGTTGCCTGTAAGACGCCGATGGGCGGCGGAGGTTGCGGCACCGAAGTCCGATTGCGGGCCCGTTGTCACCGGCCGACCAGGGACAGACGTCACCAGCCGGCGGCGGCGTCCAGGACGAGTTGTGGGGCGAAGCCGATCACAACCGTGACCACGGTGGCCGCGGCGAGCGCCGCAGCGACCGGCCAGGGCACCCGTACGCCGGTCGGGAGTTCACCGGGGGCGGCGGTGTCCGGGGCCGGGGAGAAGATCGTCGCGGCGACCCGTACGTAGTAGGCCAGTCCGATCACCGCGTTGACCGCCACCACCAGGGCGAGCCAGTCGGAGTCCCCGAACAGCAGCGACCGGACGACGGTGACCTTGGCGAACAGACCGGCCAGTCCGGGCGGCAACCCGGCGAGCCCGACCAGCGCCAGCGCCAGTACGGCGGCTACCGCCGGACGGCGGTGTCCGGCTCCCCGGAAGTCCCCGATCTCCCCACCGTCGCCGTGCCCGGCCCGCAGCGCGATCACCGCGCCGAACGCGGACAGCTCCAACAGCACGAAGAAGACGGTGTACGCGAGCGCGGCGGCGAGCGCCGTCTCGAACGCCTCGGCGGTGCGACCGCCAGCGATCGCGAGCGCACCGAGCGGGGCGATGACGTACCCGGCCTGGGCCACCGAGGACCAGGCCAACAGGCGGATCATGCGGGTCTGCCGGAGCGCGACCAGGTTCCCCACGGTCATCGTGAGCACCGCCAGCGCGGCCAGCACCGGCCCGGTCACCGACGCGGGCAGCACCGCGTTCGTCGACGGCACCGACCCGTCCGAGACCACCGCCCCCGCCACCGGCGCGGCGATCCCGGTGACCGCGAGCAGGGCGACGACACCGCCGAGCTTCGACGCGGTGGACAGGTACGCGGCGACCGGCAGCGGTGCGCCGTCGTACGTGGCCGGGGCCCAGGCGTGGAACGGCACCGCCGCGATCTTGAAGGCCAGCCCGAGCACCACCAGCGCCACCGCGGCCGAGGTCAGCGGCACGTCCAGCAGCTTCGGGTCGGCGGCGAACGCGGTGGCCAGCAGGCGGAAGTGCAGCGCCCCGGTGACCGCGTACAGCAGGGCGGCGCCGAGCAGGGTCACCGCGGTCGCCACCACGCTGACCACGAAGAAGGTGACCGCCGCCTCGGCACCGGCCACGCTGCGCCGACGCAGCCCGACCAGCACGTACAGCGGCAGCGTCAGCGTCTCCAGCGCCACGATCAGGGTGATCAGGTCGCCGGCACCGGCGAGCACCACACCGCCGGTCATCGAACAGGCGAGCAGGAAGCAGTACTCCCCCGCCGGCACCTCACCGGCCCGCAGCAGCGGCACCGAAAACGCCAGCACCCCGAGGGTGAGCAGGGCGAACAGGGCGCCGATCAGGCCGGTCCGGCCGGTGAACAGGTAGGAGCAGGCGTCGCCGGCACAGAACGTCTGCCGGTCGTCGCCGCTGCCCACCACCAGCGCTCCGACCGCGGTGGCGAGCGCACCGACCGCGAACACGGCCGTCGTCGCGCCCCGCCGGGCCACCACCAGGTCGGCCAGGAGCACCAGTACGGCGGTGCCGGCGGCCAGGTACGCCGGCAGCAGCGCGATGTTGTCCACACTCTGGGTCAGGTTCATGAGATCGCCTCGATCAGGGCCTTCACCGGCTCGTCGGCGACGTCCAGCGCGATCGGCGGCAGCAGTCCGACGGCGAGGATGAGCACCACCAGCGGCGCCCAGATGGCCTGCTCTACGGCGTACCCCCTGGGGCTCAGGTTGGCCACGGCGGGCGTCGCGGGGCCGTGGCTGATCCGGCGCAGCAGCCGCAGGAAGTACGCGGCGGTGAGCGCCCCGCCGAACGCCGCCAGTACGCCGAGCGTGGTCCAGAGCGGACCGCCGAGGCGCAGCGCGGCGACCACGCCGAACGCCTCACCCCAGAACCCGGCGAGTCCAGGCAGCCCGAGCGAGGCAATCGCGGCGAAGCCGAGCAGCCCGGCGAGCCGAGGGGCGGTTTCCCGCAGCCCGCCCAGCTCGGCGAGTTCACCGGTGTGGGCCCGGTCCTTGATCGCCCCGGCGATGAAGAAGAGCAGGCCGGTGATGAGCCCGTGGGCGATGTTGCCGATCAACGCGGCCTGGATCCCGGTGGTGGTCACCGTGGCGATGCCGAGCACGACAAAACCCATGTGGCCGACGCTGGAGTACGCGATGAGGCGCTTCAGCTCGGTCTGGGCGAGGCAGACCAGGGCGCCGACGATGATCGCCGCGACGGCGAGCGCACCGAGCACCGGTGCGGCCCAACGGGCGCCCTCCGGGGTCACCCCGACACCGATCCGGATCAGGCCGTACGTGCCCATCTTGAGCAGCACCCCGGCGAGGATGACACTGCCGACGGTCGGCGCCTGGCTGTGCGCGTCCGGCAGCCACGAGTGCAACGGCCAGAGTGGACTCTTCACCGCGAAGGCGAGCGCGAACAGGGTGAACGCCACCAACTGGGTGGTCCGGGACAGCCCCTTGCCGCCGGTGAGGGCGACGATGTCGGCGGTGCCGGCCGCGCTGACCACGACGAAGACGCCGACCAGCAGCAGCACCGAGCCGAACAGGGTGTAGAGGGCGAACTTCCGGGCCGCGTACACCCGCCGGTCCCCGCCCCAGATCGCGATCACCGCGTACATGGGGAGCAGGACGACCTCGAAGAAGACGAAGAACAACACCAGGTCGAGGGCGAGGAAGGTGCCCAGGATGCCGACCTCGATGACCAGCAGCAGGGCGGTCAGCGTACGGCCCCGGCCCGGTGCCGGCGCCCGCCACCAGGTGTAGACGCAGCAGAGCAGCGTCAGCAGGGTGGTGAGCACCACCAGCGGGTACGAGATCCCGTCCAGCCCGAGGTGGAAGCGCAGGTCGAGTCCGGGCACCCAGGTCAGGTCCAGTTCGTGCCACGGGTGGATCCCCGGCGGTCCCTGCTCCGGCACCTGGTGGACGAAGCCGCCGCCTCCGACACCGAAGAAGAGCAGCACGCTGACCACCAGCGTGGCCGCGGCGAAACCGGTGGCGACCGCCCGTCCCGCCCGGTCGAAGCGCTCCGGCAGCGCGGCGGTCACCGCCGCACCGACCGCGGGCAGGGCCAGGATGGCAACGAGTCCGACCTGTCCGGCGCTCATCCGCCGACTCCGATCAACACGGCGGCGAGCCCGATCAGCAACGTCCCGGCCAGTACGGCCGTCGCCGCCCTCGGCAGCCCCGCCCGATGCAGGGTGCCGAGGGAGTCACCGAGCGCGCCACTGCCCCGGCCGACTCCCTCGACGGCCCCGTCGACCAGCACCTCGTCGCCGCGGCGGGCGAGCCGGGCCAGCGCCGCCACCGGGCGTACGACCAGGGTGTGTTGGAGTTCGTCGAGCCAGAAGGCGCGGTCGAAGGCCGGGCGCAGCGGGCCCAGCGCGGTCGCCGGGTCGGTGGCCGGGTCACGCCGCCACCGCCACCAGGCCAGTCCCGCACCGAGCAGCAGCAGGGCGACCGGGTAGACCAGTTGCGGGCCGAAGTGGATCAGCTCCTCGTCCAGCGGCAGCAGGTTCGGCGGGTGCTCGGTGATGCCCGGCGGCCGGAGCCAGCCGGCGAACGGCCCGGCGAACGCGACCGCCCCGAACAGGGCGCTCGGTACGGCCAGCACCAGCACCGGCCAGCGGAGCAACGCGGGCGGGTCGTGCGGCGCCGCTTCGCCTCGGTAGGAGCCGGCGAAGGCACGCAGCAGCAGGCGGGTGGCGTACCAGGCGGTGACCGCGACGCCGACCAGGCCGGAGATCCAGACCAGCCAGCCGACCGGTGCGCCGGCCGGGCCGACCCCGTCGAGCGCGGCCCGTTCGGCGACGGCGAGGATGCCGTCCTTGCTCCAGAAGCCGGCCAGCGGCGGCACCCCGGCGAGCGCGCCGAGCCCGATCACCGTGCACCAGAAGGTGACCGGCATCCGGCGGCGCAGCCCGCCCATCGCCGACATCGAGTTGGTGCCGGTGGCGTGGATGACACAGCCGGCGGCGAGGAACAGCAGCGCCTTGAACGCGGCGTGGCTGAGCAGGTGGAACAGCGCGGCGGCGGGTGAACCCACGGCGAGCGCGCCGGCCATGTAGCCGATCTGGGACACCGTCGACCAGGCCAGCACCCGCTTGATGTCGTCCTGCGCGGTCGCGGCCAGCGCCCCGAGCAGCAGGGTGACCGCGCCCATCACCCCGAGCACGGTCAGCGCCGCCGGAGACTTGACGAAGAGCGGGTACAGCCGGGTCACCGCGTAGATGCCGGCGGCGACCATGGTGGCCGCGTGGATCAACGCCGAGATCGGGGTCGGGCCGGCCATCGCGTCCGGCAGCCAGGTGTGCAGCGGAAACTGGGCGCTCTTGCCGGCCACCCCGGCGAGCAGCAGCAGGCAGGCGACGGTGAGCGTGGTGGCGTCGAAGTCGTGCGCCAGCACCTCCGAGATCCGGAAGCTGCCGGCGGTGAAACCGAGCACCGCGATGCCGAGCAGGAAGCCGACGTCACCGACCCGGGTGACCAGGAACGCCTTCACCGCCGCCGCCGGAGCCTCCGGCAGCCGCCGGTCGTGCGCGATCAGCAGGTACGAGCAGATGCCCATGACCTCCCAGCCGACCAGCAGCAGGAGCAGGTCTCCGGCGACCACCACCAGCAGCATGGCGGCGGTGAAGAGGCTGATCTGCGCGGCGTACGGGGCGTACCGGTCGTCGTGGTCGAGGTAGCCGACGGAGTAGACCTGGACGGCGAGCGCGACCACCGCCACGGCGATCGCGACCAGGGCGGCGGTCGGGTCGAGGCGTACCCCGGCGGTCACCTCCAGACCACCGAACTCGACCCAGAGCGCGGAACCCTCGGCGGCGGCACCGTCCAGGGTGGCGAGCAGGATCACCGCGACGACCAGGCTCGCGGCGGCACCGGCTATGCCGAGGCCGGCGGCGACCGCCCGGGACCGCTGCGGCAGCAACAGCCCGGCCAGGGCCACCCCGAACGGTACGGCCGGAAGCAGCCAGCCGAGCACGACAGCGGCGGTCACCTGGCCCCCACCCCACTGGCGGCGGAACCGGCACTGCCGGTGGGCCCGGTGCCGGTGGCATCGACCGCCGGCTCGGGGCCCTCGTCCGGCGGGTGCTCGTGCAGCGTCACCTCGTCCAGCGCGACGCTGCCGCGCAACCGGTAGAGCTGCAACACGATGGCCAGCCCGACACCCACCTCGGCGGCGGCGATCACGATGACGAACAGCGCGAACACCTGCCCGCCGTGCGGCAGCGCCGCCCGGGTGGTGCTGTCGGCGGTGACCAGCAGCAGGTTGACCGCGTTGAGCATCAGCTCGACCGCCATCAGCACCAGCACCGCGTTGCGTCGGCGGAGCACGCCGTAGACGCCCAGACCGAACAGGATCGCCGCGGTGACGTACGGGATCACGGGTCTCATCGGCGCCGCCCCGGAATCCGTACGCTGATCGCGATCGCGCCGACCAGTGCCGAGAGCAGGAGTACGGAGAGCACCTCGAACGGGAGCACCCAGCGGCCGAAGATCTCGGCACCGAGCCGTTCGGCCGTGCCCGGCTCGGGCAGATCCACCCTGGACCAGCGGAACGCGTCGATCAGCAGCAGCGTCAGCCCCGCCCCGGTGCCGCCGCCGATCAGGGCGGCCGGCCAACCGGGCCGGTCCAGGTCGGTGGAGGCGCCGATCGGGGCGCGGGTGAGCATCACCGCGAACAGCAGCAGCACCACGACCGCGCCGACGTAGACCAGCACCTGCACCCAGGCCAGCAGTTCGGCGGTGAGCACCAGGTAGAGCCCGGCGATCGCGCCTAGGCAGACCACCAGGTAGAGACCGGCCCGGACCAGGTGCCGAGTGGTCACCACCAGCGCGCCGGAGCCGACCGCGACCGCACCGAGGGCCAGCAGCAGCACATCCGCCCCGGTCACGGCGCCGCCGAGGGTGGTGGGGGCGCGGCGGGACGCTGTGGGCGTACCGGCGGGGTGGTCGGGGCGGCGGCGCCCGGCGGCGGGGTCGCGGCCTTGCGCGCGGCGGCGGTCTCCTCCTTCGCCGGCTCACCGTTCGGGTCGTGCGCGGGCGGCGGCGGCACGGTCGCCATCCACTGCCCCAGGTGGTCCTTGTCGTGCAGCAGGTCCTTGATGTCGTACTCGGCGTACTCGAACTCGGGTGACCAGTAGAGCGCGTCGAACGGGCAGACCTCGATGCAGATCCCGCAGTACATGCAGAGCGAGAAGTCGATGTCGAACTTGTCCAGTACGTTGCGCTGCCGGGGCCGCGCCGCGCCGGGGACCTGGACCTCTTCCTTGTGCGAGTCGATGTAGATGCACCAGTCCGGGCACTCCCGGGCGCAGAGCATGCAGACCGTGCAGTTCTCCTCGGCCAGGGCGATCACGCCGCGTGAGCGCGGCGGCAGCTCGGGCTCGACGTCCGGGTACTGCTGGGTGTGCGAGTGGCCGACCATCGTCTTGAGGGTGACCGCGAGACCCTTCGCGAGACCCTCTCCGGGCACCTTCATGCCACCGGCCCACTTCGCTCGCTCATGCCGCCCATCCTGCACTGTCGGTCGCCCCGGCGCGACCACCACCCGCCACTTCCCGCCCTACCGGCCGTTAGGGGTGCCGTACCCTGGGCACGGGGATCCCGGCCCCGCGTGAGAGGAACTTCGCATGGCCTCCGCACTCAGCGACGCCTACCCGCCGACGGACGGGTGGACCACTGACGATCTGGATGCCTTGCCCGACGACGGCCACCGCCGCGAGCTGCTCGACGGAGTTCTGATCATGTCGTCCTCCCCCACGGCCGCCCACCAGACGATCGCGTGGCGGCTGGCCGGATCCTGAAGCCGGCGCTGTACGCCCAGGCCGGGATCCCGTTCTACTGGCGGATCGAGTTCGAGGACGGGCTGACGGTCTACACGTACAAGATCGACCCGGTGCACGAGGTGTACACGGAGACGGGCCGGTGGAACAAGTTCGTCGACACCGGGGAGCCGTGGGCGATGAACCTGCCGGTCAGTCGGCTGATCCCCCGGCACCTGTGAGCGGTGGCAGGACCTCGACGCCGAGCTGTTGCAGGAGCTGGAACAGCTCGTTGACGCTCCATACGTCGATGATCTTGCCGGCCGGGTCGAAGCGCAGGAACGTGGCGCCGGAGTAGCTGACCACCTGCCCCGTCGGTGGCACCGGCCCGAAGGCGCCACGCTGGGTGCCGGCGGCCCGCCAGTGCAGGGCCGCCCGCTCACCGGAGACGATCAAGTCGACGATCTTGTAGCGCAGGTCCGGAAAGGCCGTACGGCGCTCCCGGTGCCAGGCCAGCACCGCCGCCGGCCCCGAACCGCCGAGGCCGGGGCACTCGTCGGCGACCAACTCGTACGCCGTCTCCTCACGGGAGTCGTGCCAGACGTCGCTGACGAACCGTCGTACCGCGCTGTCGATGTCGACCACGGTGCGTCAGCCTAGCCCCCGTACGTGCCCCGCTCAGAATGCGACGCGGACCGCCGTGGTGAGAACGAGTTGACCCAGCGACACCGGGACCAGCACCAGCCAGCAGAGCCGCTGCAACTGGTCCTCGCGCAGCCGGGGGTAGGACACCCGGAACCAGATCACCACGAAGGACACCGCGAAGATCTTGATCAGGGTCCAGAGCCAGCCCAGGTACTCGTCCCCGAACGGGCCCTGCCAACCGCCCAGGAACAGCACCGTGGTCAGGGCCGCGATCACCACGATGCCGACGTACTCGGCGAGCAGGAAGAACGCGAACCGCAGGCCGGTGTACTCGGTCATGTAGCCGAAGACCAACTCGGAGTCGGCGATCGGCATATCGAACGGCGGGCGGCGGATCTCGGCCAGCCCGGCGACGAAGAAGACGAACATGGCCGGCGCCTGCCAGATCAGCCACCACGGCTGCCACGCCTCGACGATGCCGGGCAGGCTCAGCGTGCCGGCGGCGATCGCCACGCTCGCCGCCGAGAGCACCAGCGGCAGCTCGTAGCCGAGCAGTTGGGCCGCCCCGCGCAGGCCGCCGAGCAGGCTGTACTTGTTCGCCGACGCCCACGCCGACATCAGCACCGCGACCACACCCACGCCGATCACGGCAAGGACGAAGAACAGGCCGATGTCCAGCGGCTGCCCGACCAGATCCCCCGGTCCGAGCGGGATGACCAGCAGGGCCAACAGGTACGGCACCAGCGCCACCACCGGCGCGAGCCGGAACACCGCCCGGTCCGCCGCCCGGGGCGTGACGTCCTCCTTCTGCACGAACTTGACCCCGTCGGCGATCAACTGGGCCCAGCCGTGGAAGCCGCCCGCGTACATCGGGCCGAGCCGGCCCTGCATGTGCGCCATCACCTTGTGTTCGAGCTGGCCGACGACCAGCGGCAGGGTGAGGAACGCGACCACCACGGCCACCACCCGGATCAGCAGTTCCAACCAGAGCGGCATCAGCGGTCGCCCCATTCACCCGGCGCCGGTACGCCCGGCGGTCGCATCGGTGCCCGGCGAGCCGTTCCCGCCTCCGACTCACCGGGTTCCTTCGCCCCTGGCCACGGTTTGGCCACCCGCGAGGCGAGCACGAACTCCTTGCGCAGCGGATGTCCCTCGAACTCGGGCGGCAGCAGCAGCGGCCGGAGTTCGGCGTGTCCGGCGAAGCCGATCCCGAACATCTCGTACGTCTCCCGCTCGTGCCAGGCGGCACCGGGGTAGAGGTCCACCACGGACGGCACCTCCGGCTCCGGTCGGGGCACCCGGGTACGCAGCAGCACACCGTGCCGGTGCCGGGTCGACCAGAGGTGGGCGACGATGTCGAACCCGTCCGCCAGCTCGTCCACGGCGGAGAGCCAGTCGAAGAAGTCGCAGCCCAGTTCGGCGTCGTCGCGGGCGGTCCGGAGCGCGTCACGCCACCGGTCCGGCGGTACGTCGACCGTCGCGCGCGCGTACGCCTGCCCGCCGGACACGCCGACCGTGAGCTGCTCACCACCGAGGAGCGTGCCCAGTCGCGTACCGATCTCGTCCGGCGTCATGCCCGCGATCCTATGACCCCGGCCGGTCGGGCACCGCGTCCCGCGAGCTAACCGGCGCCGTACGGCGTGGTGCGCGGCCGGCGCGGCGGGTGCCGCCCGGCGCCTTTCGCTGCGGGAAACGCGCCGGGCACGGGAGAATGACGGGCGTGCGCGCCGTGACTGTCATCCCCGGGACCCCGAACTCGCTGCGCCTCGTCGACGGCTATCCCGAGCCGCCGATCGACGAGGGGGCGGTGCTGGTCCAGGCGCTGGCGGTGGGAATCTGCGGCACCGACCACGAGATCATCGACGGGCACTACGGGGAGGCACCGCCGGGCTCCGCCGAACTGGTCATCGGCCACGAGTCACTCGGACGGGTGATCGAGGACCCGACCGGTTCGCTGCGCCCCGGTGACCTGGTGGCCGGTGTGGTCCGCCACCCCGACCCGGTGCCCTGCCCGAACTGCGCGGTCGGCGAGTGGGACATGTGCAGCAACGGTCAGTACACCGAGCACGGCATCAAGGGCCTGCCCGGCTTCGCCCGGGAACGCTGGCGGGTCGACCCGCAGTACGCGATCCTGCTCGAACCGGCGCTCGCGCAGGTCGGGATGCTGCTCGAACCCGCCAGCATCGTGGCGAAGGCGTGGGAGCACATCGAACGGATCGGCGCTCGGGCGGTCTGGCGGCCGGAGACCGTACTGGTCACCGGGGCGGGGCCGATCGGGCTGCTGGCCGCCCTGCTGGCCTGCCAGCGCGGCTTCACCGTGCACGTGCTGGACCGGAGTCCCACCGGCCCCAAGCCGGACCTGGTACGGGCACTCGGCGCGCAGTACCACTCCGAGGGGATGGCAGCGCTCGGCTTCGACCCCGACGTGGTGCTCGAGTGCACCGGTGCGCCGTCGGTCGTACTGGACGTGATGTGTCAGGCCGCGCCGAACGGGATCGTCTGCCTGACCGGTGTCTCCACCGGCGGTCGCATGATCGACTTCGATGCGGGTGCGCTCAACCGGGAGCTGGTGCTGGAGAACAACGTGGTGTTCGGTTCGGTGAACGCCAACCGCCGGCACTGGGACCTCGCCGCCACCGCCCTGGCCAAGGCCGACCGGCAGTGGTTGGAGGCGCTGATCAGCCGCCGGGTGCCGGTGGAGGCGTACGCCGAGGCGTACACCCCCGTATCCGGTGAGATCAAGGTCGTACTCGACTTCGCCTGACTGTCTCCGGCGCGAGCCCGGCTACAGACCGGGCAGCCGGCCGTTGCGGAACAGGTCGACGAAGATCTGGTGGTCCCGGCGGGCCCGCAGCCCGTAGGTGTGCGCGAAGTCGACCAGGTGGGCCACGAAACCGGCCTCGTCCTTGTCCACCACCGCGACGATCTCCTCCTCGGTGGAGTAGTCGACCAGGTCGTGGCTGGACTCGTCGTCGGCGACCGAGTGCATCCGGGCCACCGCCCGACCCAGGTCGCCGATCACCCCGGCCAGCTCCGCCGGCTCGTTGACGTCGGACCAGTCCAGGTCGGCGGCGTACGGCGACACCTCGGCGACCAACTGGCCGACCCCACCCAGCTCGGTGAAGCCCAGCCACGGGTCGGCGTGCGCCTGCAGCGCCCGCTGCGACTCGGCGGTCCGGTGCCCCTGGTGCTGGAAGTAGCCCCGCACGCCCGGGTCGTCGACGTACCGGGCCACCGCCGGCACCTGGGCCTGCTTCATGTAGATCACCACGTCGTTCTCCAGCGCCTGGGTGTGCCCCTCCAGCAGCAGGTTGTACGACGGCAGCCCGGCCGAGCCGATGCCAACACCCTTGCGCAGCACCACGTCCTTGATCTGGGCGGCGACCGGGCGCAGGCCGGTGGTGGAGGCCGGCAGCGTGCCGAGATAGCGCTCGTACGCGGTGACCACCTCCGCGCGGGCCGCCTCGTCGATCTCGAACACCCCGTCGCCGAGGGCGAACCGGCGCTCGTAGTTGTCGATCGTGGTCTGGGCGGAGAGCAGGTCGACCCGGGTGCTCAACCTGGCCCGTTGCAGCACCGTACGCAGCACGCCGTCGGCGTTTTCGAGGGTGATCGAGCCGATCGCCTCCTCCCCACCGGCCGCGATCGCCCGCAGCTCGGTCAGGTACGTCTGGGCGAACCGGCTCACCAGGTCGCTGATGACGTCGTCGGAGAGCGCCTTGGCGTACCCGATCAGCGCCACGCTGGCGACGAAGCGTTTCAGGTCCCAGGAGAACGGGCCGACGTACGCCTCGTCGAAGTCGTTGACGTTGAACACGAGCTGGCCGGAGCCGTTCATGTAGGTGCCGAAGTTCTCGGCGTGCAGGTCGCCGTGGATCCAGACCCGGCTGGTACGCGGGGTGAGGAACCGGTCGTCGGCGAAGTCGCCGGTCAGGTCCGCGTAGAAGACCGAGGCGCTGCCCCGGTAGAAGGCGAACGGTGAGGCGGCCATCTTGCGGAACTTGCGCCGAAACGCGGCCGGGTCGAGGGCCATCGACTCGCCGAACTCGGCGATCAGGACGTCGACCAGTTGGTCCGCCCGTTGATCAGTGCTCATGCTCCGCAGGCTAGTCCGCCCTGACCAGGCCCGGTGCCGTGGTCGGCTGACCGGTGACGCAGTCAGCCCTGCCGTGGTCGGCGCACAGGCGACGAGTGACGGCTGACGGGTGACTCGGTCAGCTCGACGGGGGCCGTACGGGCGGTGCGGTCAGCGAGGCGACGCTGCGTCCGGTGCCGGCGTCGACGGGTGCGCTGAGCGGATCCGGGCGGGCCACGCCGCCGATCCCGGACTGCTCGGCGGCGATTTTCTCCTGGAGGCGGAGGATGCCGTGCAGCAGTGCCTCCGGGCGGGGTGGGCAGCCGGGCACGTAGACGTCGACCGGGATGAGCTGGTCGACGCCCTTGGTCACCGAGTAGGAATCCCAGTACGGTCCGCCGCAGTTGGAGCAGGCGCCGAAGGAGATGACGTACTTCGGCTCGGGCATCTGGTCGTAGAGGCGCTTGATCGCCGGGGCCATCTTGTCGGTGACCGTGCCGGAGACCACCATCAAATCGGCCTGGCGGGGGCCGTGGGCGAACGGGATGACCCCGAGCCGGATGAAGTCGTGTCTGCCCATGCTGGTGGCGATGAACTCGATCGCGCAGCAGGCCAGTCCGAAATTGAAGACCCACAATGAGTAGCGGCGTCCCCAGTTGAGCACGAACCTGATCGGCTCGCCGAGCACTCCGGGCAGTTGCATGGTCCCCCCTCTCGGTCCGGCACCCGACAGTGAACCACAGCATCATCCGGTCGCTTGCCCGCAACCGGTGCCGTCGCCGGCACGTGTTACCGGCGTCCTCGGGCAGGGGCCCGGACGGGGAGGAACGAGTGACGGTGACGACAGGTCCGGGCGTCGACGCTTCACCACCGGTTGTACCTGCTGGTGAGGGCGACCCGGGCAGACCCGAGAGAGTCGAGTTCGATGCGTTCTACCACGCGCATTTCCGGTCGATGACCGTTCATCTGTGCGCGTACACGGGGGATCTGGGGCAGGCGCAGGATCTGGTGCA